>DATIFE010000107.1:0-49119 GCA_035455425.1 Anaeromyxobacteraceae bacterium
TTCAAGGCGAGCGAGTTCTACAACTTCCCCTGCTTCCCCAAGACCGTGCCCGACCTCCAGCAGCAGATCGCCAGCGACCCCAAGGGCGTGCCGGCCGACAAGTACAAGGTGCTCGGCAGCGTGCTCGAGTGGGCCACCAACGTGGGCTACCCGGGCTACGCCACCGCCGCCATCGACGAGGTGTTCAACACCTTCGTCATCCCCACCATGTTCGCCAAGGTGGCGCGCGACGAGATGAGCCCCGAGGAGGCGGCCCGGGCCGCCGAGAAGGAGATGAAGCGCATCTTCGAGAAGTGGGCCTGAGCCCGCGCCGGCCGCGAGGTGGCGCGCGCCGCGGAAGGGGAGGGGTGATGGCCGTCGTCGAGACCCGGAAGCTCACCAAGGTCTTCAAGCGGGGAGAGCTCGGGGCGGTCAACGAGGTGGATCTCGAGAGCCGGGAGGGCGAGTTCCTGGTCTTCCTGGGGCCGAGCGGCTCCGGGAAGACCACCCTCCTGCGGATGATCGCGGGGCTGGAGGAGCCGACGGGCGGCGACGTGCTCATCGGCGGCGAGGTGGTCACCCACCGGGCCCCGCGAGAGCGCGGCATCGCCATGGTGTTCCAGAGCTACGCGCTCTACCCGCACCTCTCGGTCTACCGGAACATCTCCTTCCCCCTCGAGGCGCAGAAGGTCCCGAGGGACAGGCACCGGCCCAAGGTGGAGTGGGCGGCCGGCCTGCTCGGCATCGGCCACCTGCTGGAGCGCAAGCCGCGCGAGCTCTCGGGCGGGGAGCGCCAGCGGGTGGCCCTGGCCCGCGCCATCGTGCGCGAGCCCAAGGTCTTCCTCCTCGACGAGCCCCTCTCCAACCTCGACGCCAAGCTCCGCGCCTCCGCCCGGGACGAGCTCTCCCAGTTCCACCGCCGCGTCGGCACCACCACCGTCTACGTGACCCACGACCAGGTGGAGGCCATGGCCATGGGCGACCGGATCCTGGTCCTGAACCAGGGGGTGGTGCGCCAGCTCGGCACGCCGCGGGAGGTCTACGACGAGCCGGCCGACACCTTCGTGGCCACCTTCCTGGGATCGCCGCCCATGAACCTGGTGCCGGCCGGGCCGGTGATCGCCGGCTTCCGCCCCGAGGCGCTCCTGCCGCCCTCGATGATCCAGGGCCCGAGCCTCCCGCTCCGCGTCCAGGTGACCCACGTCGAGTACCTGGGGGCCGAGCGGGTGGTCTACGGCGTCGTCCCCGAGGGCCGGTTCCAGGGGAAGAAGGTCGTCTCCCGCCTCGCGGCGCAGCACACCGACGGCTACGCCGTCGACCAGGCCTACGACTTCGCCATCCCGGAGCGGGAGCTGAAGCTCTTCGACGCCGGCACGGAGAAGCGGGCCGCGGGGAGCCCGGTCCCGGAGTGGCGATGAGGCCAGCCGCGCGCCTGGGCGTGGCCATGTTCGCGCCGGCGGTGATCTACATCGCGGCGCTGGTGGGCCTGCCGCTCTTCCTGGCCTTCGTCTACGCCACCAGCGACATCAAGGTGGGGAGCACCAGCTGGCACTTCGTCGGGCTGGCGAACTTCACCTCGGTGCTGGAGAGCCCGAGCTTCCGCAAGGCGCTCGGCAACTCCTTCATCTTCACCATCTCCACCCAGGTCATCACCATCGCGGGGGCGAATGCCCTGGCCCTGGCGCTCCGCGACCGGTTCCGCGGCCGGGGTTTCGTCCGGTTCCTGATCCTGCTCCCCTGGGTGGCGCCCATGTCGCTCGGCGCCATCGGCTGGAAGTGGATCCTGGACTCCATCTACTCGGTGCTGAACTGGGTGCTGGTGCACCTGCACCTGTTCAAGCCCTACGGGGCCCCCATGTGGCTCGGCGAGCCGGCCCTGGCGATGGCCTCGGTGATCCTGGTGCACAGCTGGCGGATGCTCCCCTTCTCCACCGTCATCCTGCTGGCGGGCCTGACCGCCATCCCCCGGGACATCCCCGAGGCGGCGGCGGTGGACGGGGCCAGCTTCTGGCGCACCCACTTCCGCATCACCCTGCCGATGATGAGCCCCATCATCATGGTCGCCGTGCTCTTCGGCGTGATCTTCACCTTCACCGACATGACGGTGGTCTACATCCTCACCCGCGGCGGGCCCTACGACTCGACGCAGGTGCTGCCCACCCTGGCTTTCCAGACGGGCATCCTGGGCTCGGACCTGGCCGAGGGCGCCGCCATCTCGGTGTTCCTGGTGCCCATCCTGGTGATCATCGCCGTGGCCATGCTGCGCGTGGCCAACCGGGCGGAGGTGACCTGATGCTGGCCGCCGGCAGGAGGCCCTCGGCCTGGACGCGGGTGGGCCGGTGGGCGGTGCTGGTGTTCTTCGCCGCCGCCCTGTCCTTCCCCTTCTACTGGATGCTGATCACGGCGTTCAAGACGACGAGCGACCTCTACAACGTCGAGAACGACCCCTTCTTCTTCAACGAGTGGCCCACGCTGGAGCACCTGCGCCTGCTCTTCCGGGAGACGCTCTTCCTGCGCTGGTTCTGGAACACCACCTTCGCCGGGGCCCTAGTGGTGCTCATCACCCTGCTGCTGGCGGTCCCGGCGGCCTACGCCCTCACCCGCCTCACCGGCGCCTGGGGGGAGCGGCTCGGCATCGGCATCTTCCTCACCTACCTCATCCCCCCGACGCTGCTCTTCATCCCGCTCTCGCGCGTGGTCTCCTGGCTCGGGCTCCAGGACAGCCTCTGGTCGATCATCGTCGTCTACCCGAGCTTCACCGTGCCCTTCTCCACCTGGCTGCTGATGGGCTTCTTCAAGTCCATCCCGCGCGAGATGGAGGACGCCGCCCTGGTGGACGGGCTGAACCGCTTCCAGGCCTTCGCGAAGCTGGTGGTCCCCATCTCCACCTCCGGCATCCTCACCGTGGTCATCTTCAGCTTCACGCTCGTGACCCAGGAGTTCGTCTACGCCCTGACGTTCATCTCCTCGGCGTCGAACCAGACCGTGAGCGTGGGCGTGCCCATCTTCCTGGTGCGCGGGGACGTCTACTACTGGGGCTCGCTCATGGCGGCCTGCCTCATCGCCTCCATCCCCATCGCCCTGGTCTACAATCTGTTCCTCGACCGCTTCATCGCCGGCTTCACGGTGGGCGCGGTGAAGTAGCAGCCCCCGGCTTCGGGGGCGCGCTCCGGGCGGAAGGCCCGGCGCCAGAAGGGTGCATGCCGGCGCTCCTCCTCTCCCTGGCCCTCTCCTTCGCCGCCGCCTCGCCGCGAGGCGCGGTGGCCACCGCCAACCCCCTGGCCAGCGAGGCCGCGGCCTCGGTGCTGCGGCAGGGCGGCAGCGCGGCCGACGCCGCGGCGGCCGCCGCCTTCGCCCTGTCGGTGGTGGAGAACCAGTCGAGCGGCATCGGCGGCGGCGGGTTCGCCCTGGTCTGGGTGGCGAGGGAGCGGAAGGTCCACGTCCTCGACTTCCGCGAGGTGGCGCCCGGCGGCGCCACCCGCGACATGTTCCTCCGGGGCGGGAGGCCCGACCCGGGGCTCTCGCGGGAGGGCGGCCTGGCGGTGGCGGTCCCGGGGGCGGTGAAGGGCTACGCCGAGCTGGCGCGCCGCTTCGGCCGCCTGCCGCTCACGCGCCTCGTCGAGCCGGCGGCCCGGATCGCCGAGCGCGGCTTCCCCGTCGGGAGGCGGCAGGCCGACATGTCGGCCGACGTGCTGGGATGCCTGCGCTCCGACGCGGCGGCCTCGCGCGAGTTCCTGGTGCCGGGGCCCGGCGGGGCGAGGGTGCCGCCGCCCCTCGGCGCCCGCCTGGTGCGGGCCGACCTGGCCCGCACCCTCCGGCGCCTGGGCCGGGCCCCCGATGCCTTCTACCGCGGCCCCCTGGCGGAGCGCATCGCGGCCGCGGTGCGGGCGCGCAGCGGCGTCCTCACGGCGGCCGACCTCGCCGCCTACCGGGTCCGGGAGCGGGAGCCGCTCTGGGGCAGCTACCGCGGCCACCGCATCGCCTCCATGCCGCTCCCCTCGGCCGGGGGCGCCATCCTCATCGGGCTCCTCCAGGCGCTGGAGGGCGAGGACCCCACCGCCGGCGGCTACCGGCCGGTGCGCTTCCTCCACGCCTTCGCCGAGATCGAGAAGCGGCTCTTCGCCCGGAGGGCCGGCCTCCTCGGCGACCCCGACTTCGCGCCCGGGGCGGCCGGCGCGGTCCGGGAGATGATCTCCCCGGCCTTCGCCGCGGCGCTCCGGGCCCGGGTGGGCGAGCGGGCCACGCCCTCGGCCGAGATCCCCGCGCCGGGAGCACCGGCCCGCGAGGACGGGCACACCACGCACCTCTCGGTGGTGGACGGGGAGGGGAACGCGGTGGCCATGACCACCACGGTGAACACGCCCTTCGGCGCCTGCGTCGTCGTCCCGGGGACGGGCATCCTCCTCGACGACGAGATGGACGACTTCGACGCCGCGCCCGGCGCGCCCAACGCCTACGGCCTGGTGGGCACCGGGGCCAACGCGGTGGCGCCGGGGAAGGTCCCGCTGTCGACGATGGCGCCGACCCTGGTCTTCGACGCGGAGGGGCGGCTGGTGCTGGCGGTGGGCTCACCCGGCGGCTCCACCATCCCCAGCACCGTCGCCCAGGTGATCGTCCACCTGCTCGACGACCACATGCCCCTCGCCCAGTCCCTGGGCGCGCCGCGCATCCACCACCAGTGGCTGCCGGACCGGATCCTGGTGGAGCCGTTCGGCCTCGACGCCGCCACGGCCCGGGCCCTCGAGGCCCTCGGCCACCGGCTCGAGACCGCGCGCGCCCCCTTCGGGAATCCCCAGGCCGTCCGGGTGGACCCCGCCACCGGCCTCGCCGAGGCCGCCAGCGAGCCGCGCTTCGACGGCCTGCCCGCGGTTCCCTGAGGCCGGCGCCACTCCCGCCACCCGTGTGCCTCGGCACCCTGATGGGTCCGTCGGTCCGATCCGCCATGGCGCGGTGTCCATTCAGCAGAAGGCGCGAACGAGAGGAAAGCGCCAAGGACTTCGAGGAGAAAGCCATGACGACCTTCAGCCACCCCAAGAGCAGCCACATCGCCGAGTACCTGCAGGCCACGATGGTCGCCGCCCTGATCGCCGGCGTGGTCGGCTTCCTGGTCGCCGCCTGGACGCCGTCGAGCCCGGGCGAGATGCGCGCCGAGCGCGGCGCCCCGGCCGCCTGCACCAACTGCTGAGCCCGCCAGCGCCGCAGCACCCGCCGCGGCCGGCGCGGACCTCGCGGTCCCGCCGGCCGCGGTCCTGCGCCCGGGCCCGGCCCTCCGCGACCCGGGTGTACCATCCCGCGCGTGTACTTCGACGCACGCCTGCTGGCCCGCTCGCTGCGCGCCCCCGACCTCGACGACCTGCGCTTCTTCGGCGTGGGGGGAGCGCTGGTGCCCGCGGACGACGCGGCCACGCCGGCCGCCGCCGACGCCGTCCGCGGCGCCTGGGAGGCCATCGCCCCGGCGGCCCTGCGGCGGCTGCGCCGCGCCGGGCTCCTCGCCCGGGCGGCGCTGGGGATCCACCCGCGCTGCATCCCCTGGCGCGGGCTGGAGGCCCTCCTGCAGGAGCTGCCGGACTTCCTGGGCCGCCCGGGCGTGGCCGCCATCGGCGAGATCGGCCTCTGGGAGGGAACGCCGCGCGAGGAGCGCCTGCTGGAGAGGCAGCTCGAGCTCGCCGCCTCGCTGCGGCTGCCGGTGTCGATCGCCGTCCCCTGGCGCCACCGCGAGGCGCTGACGCGGCGGCTGCTGGCGAAGATGCGCGAGTCCGAGGTGGAGCCGGGGCGGGTGCTGCTCCAGGGCGCCGACGCCCGCACCGTGAAGATGATCCGCGCCTGCGGCCACTGCGCCGGCCTGGTGCTCGCGGCCGGGGAGCCGGCCCTCGACGAGGCGGTGCGCATCGTGCGCGCGCTCGGCCCGGAGCGGCTGGTGCTCTCCTCGGGCGCGGGGGAGGCCGGCAGCGACCTCCTGGCGCTGCCGCGGGCCGCCGGGCGCCTCGCCAAGGCAGGGCTCAGCGACGCGGTGGTCCGCCGGGTCTGCGGCGGCAACGCCACGAGATGGCTGGGGCTCGACCCGGGGGACCTCCCCGCGAAGCCCTGACCGCACCGGGGGAATCCCATCTCGCCGCAGGGCGTCAGGCCGGCCGCGCGGGGCGGATCGGTTCTCCATCAGTGAACGACCCCGACGGGGGCCTCCGATCTGCGCATTGCGCGCCCCCGCCGGCGCTGGTCTCATGCGCCCACCCAGCCGCAAACGCCCGGAGGCGCCCATGCGTCGGACCCTCGCCCTGGCATTCTCCCTGCTGCTCCTCCCGTCCTCCGAGGCCCTCGCCTCCCGGCACGACCGGGAGGACGGGAACGGCGTCACCATCATCCGCGACGAGTACGGCGTCCCGCACCTCCACGCCTCCAGCCTGCGGGCGCTCTTCTACGGCGTCGGCTACGCGCAGGGGCAGGACCGCCTGTGGCAGGCCGAGACCCTGCGGCGCGCCGCGACCGGCACCCTGGCCGAGTGGTTCGGCCCGGGCTCGCTGGCGAGCGACGTCCAGGCCCGCCTGATGATGGGACCGCCGTCTCGCCGGGCCGACCTCCTCGCCGGCGCGAGCGGCGAGGTGCAGGCGGTCTTCGAGTCCTTCGCCGACGGCATGAACGCCTGGATCGCCCAGGCCGGGGCCGCCGGGCTACTGCCGGTGGAGTACGCCGCCTTCGGCGTCTCGCCCCGGCCCTGGACCACCGACGACTCGCTGGCCATCTACATGCTGCTGGGGAGCCAGTTCGGCTGGTTCGGCTCGGACGAGCTCGACAACGCCATGGCCTACGCCGACCTGGTGGCCCGCCTCGGGCCCGAGGAGGGAGCGCGGGCCTTCGCCGACACCCACTGGATCGAGGACCCGAGCGCGGTCACCACCGACCCGCCGCGCCGGGCGGGGCCGCACCGGCACGGGCAGGCGCCGGCGCACCTCCCCGACCGGATCCGCGAGGCCGCCGAGCAGTGCCGGGACCGCACCCGGGGAGCCGAGCGCGCGCTCTCGGAGATCGGCCTGCACCACGGGCACATGTCGAACGCGGTGCTCATCGGCCCGCGGATGTCGGCCGACGGCCACGCCCTGCTGATGGGCGGCCCGCAGATGGGCTACTCCGCGCCCCAGATCAACCACGAGATGGGCCTGCACGGCGCCGGCTTCGAGGTCACCGGGATGCAGATCGCCGGCTGGCCGCTCATCCCCATCGGCGTGGGCCGCGGCTACGCCTGGTCGCTCACCTCGGGCGGGTCGGACAACAGCGACATCTTCGCCCTGGAGCTGAACCCCGCCAACCCCGGCCAGTACCGCTACCGGGGCGCGTGGGTGGACCTCGACTGCCGGCCGGAGACCATCGCCGTGGCCGGCGCCCCGGCGGTCACCCGGACGCTGTGCCGCTCCCTCCAGGGGCCGATCGTGGCCGTGGCCGGGGGCACCGCCTACGCCTTCGAGAACGCCACCTTCGGCAACGAGATGACGAGCTACGAGGCCTGGCTCTCGCTGGGGCGGGTGCGGTCCTTCGGCGAGTTCCGCGGCCAGGTGTCGCGGGTGGCCTACAACTTCAACGTCTTCTACGCCGATGCCGACGGCAACATCGCCCACTTCCACGCCGGGCGGATCCCGGTGCGCGCCGCGGGCGCGAACCCGCTCTTCCCCCAGCCCGGCGACGGCACCTCGGACTGGCAGGGCATGGTTCCCTTCGAGCGCATGCCGCACTCGGTGAACCCGGCCCAGGGGTGGCTCGCCAACTGGAACAACAAGCCCGGACCCGACTGGCCCAACTCGTCGGCTGGCTTCTGGGACTGGGGCCGGTGCACCGCGTGAACACCCTGCGGCACGTCCTGCGGGACCTCCGGCCGCACTCGGCCACCCTGGAGACGCTGGCCGCCCTGAACCGCCGCGCCGGCCTCACCACCGACTCGCCCTCGGGCAACGCCGACACGGTGGTGGTCTCCACCATGCTGGGGGAGATGCTGGAGGCGGTGGACGCCTCGGCCGATCCGCGCCTTCCCGGCGCGGTGGACCTCCTGCGCCACTGGGACTGGCTGCAGGCCGACGACGACGGCGACGGGTCCTACGACAGCCCGGCGGTGGCGGTGTTCAACACCTGGTGGGCGAGGACCGTGGCCTCGGTGCTCCAGCCGAAGCTCGGGCCCGGCGCCGACCCCACCGTCTGCGGCAACGTCATCCACCGGCTGCTGCAGGGGAGCGCGGCGGCGCTGCCGGTCCTGGCGGACTACCTCGGCGGCCGGACCATCGGCGCCGCGCTGACGCAGAGCCTGGTCGACGCGCTCGACGCGCTGGCGGCGCAGTACGGCTCGGCGGACATGTCCGCCTGGCACCAGGGGCGCGCCGAGATCGTCTGGACGCCCGGCGGGATCGGCTCGGTCCCCAACACCCTGTTCATGAACCGGGGCACCTACAACCAGCTGGTGCACCTGGGCGACGGCCGCGACCTCCACGCCCGGAACGTCATCGCGCCCGGCCAGAGCGGCGACTTCCGCAGCCCGCACTTCGACGACCAGCTCCCGCTCTACGAGACCTGGACCTACAAGCCCATGCGCCTCGGCCGCGGCGACCAGCTCCGCCACGCCGAGTCGGTGACGCGGCTCCGGGTGCCCTAGCGGCCGCGGCGCCAGTGGCCTGACCGGCCGCCCTTCTTCTCGAGGAGCGCCACCTCCTCGATGCGCATGCCGCGCTCGTAGCGCTTCAGCATGTCGTAGACCGTGAGGCAGCCGGCGGAGACGGCCATGAGCGCCTCCATCTCCACGCCGGTCCGGTCCACGGTGCGGACGGTGGCGACGATCTCCACGCCGCCCCTGCGGGCCCGGGCCTCGACGTCCACGCCGGAGAGGGAGATGGGGTGGCAGAGCGGGACCACGTCGGGCGTCCGCTTGGCGGCCATGATGCCGGCGAGCCGGGCGGCGGCGATGACGTCCCCCTTCTCCGACTCGCCCCGGCGCACGATGCGGACGGTGGCCGGCGACATCGAGACGAAGCCGCGGGCCACGGCCACCCGCTCGGTCTTCTCCTTGGCGCCGACGTCGATCATCTTCATGGGTGCCCTCAGCGCGGCGAAGCCGCGCCCGCGGGACGCGGCGCGAGCGCCAAGGGCGCGAAGCGCCGCCGGGGCGGGGCGCAGCCCCGTCTCAATGTACGCTCTTCTCCGCCAGCCAGCGCTCGGCGTCGATGGCCGCCATGCAGCCCGTGCCGGCGGCGCTGACCGCCTGCCGGTAGGTGGGGTCGGAGACGTCGCCGGCGGCGAAGACCCCGTCGACGCTGGTGTACGTGGACGGGGCCTTGACCTTGAGGTACCCGACCTCGTTCATCTCCAGCTGCCCCTTGAAGACGGCGGTGTTGGGCTCGTGGCCGATGCCCATGAAGAGCCCCTTCACCGGGAGGTCCCGGGTCGACCCGTCCCGGGTGCTCTTGAGACGCACCCCGGTCATGCCCTTGCCGTCGCCCAGCACCTCGTCGACGGTGGCGTTCCAGGCGAAGTCGATCTTGGGGTTCTTGCGGGCCCGCTCCTGCATCACCTTGGAGGCGCGGAGCTCGTCGCGCCGGTGGACCATGGTCACCTTGCTGGCGTACTTGGTGAGGAAGGTGGCCTCCTCCACGGCGGTGTCGCCTCCGCCCACCACCGCCACGTCCACCCCGCGGAAGAAGAAGCCGTCGCAGGTGGCGCAGGCGCTGACGCCCTTGCCGCGGTACCGGGCCTCGCTGGGGATGCCGAGCCACTTGGCCGAGGCGCCGGTGGCCACGATGACGGCGTCGGCGGTGTAGAGGTCGTCCTCCTGCCACACCGAGAAGGGGCGCCGGGAGAAGTCCACGCGCGTCACCTCGCCGAGCACGTAGCGGGTGCCGAAGCGCTCCGCCTGCGCCTTGAACTTCTCCATCAGCTCGGGGCCCAGGATGCCCTCGGGGAAGCCGGGGTAGTTCTCGACGTCGCTGGTGATGGTGAGCTGGCCACCCGGCTGGAAGCCCTCGAACAGCAGGGGACCGAGGTTGGCCCGGGCGGCGTACAGCGCGGCGGTGTAGCCGGCCGGCCCGGATCCGATGATGACGAGCTTCTCGTGCTGGGCCATGGATTCTCCTGGCGGTTCCTTAGCGCGTGGGAGCCATCCTGTCACCGTCGGGATTCGCCGGGGCGTCCCGGAGGGGCCTGCGCGATGCTATCCTGGCGCGCCATGGACGACGCCGTGCTGCGCGGCTGCCCGCTCTTCGACACCCTCCGCCCCGAGCAGCTCCACAAGGTGGCGGCCCTGGCCCAGGAGCGGGACGTGCCCGCCGGGGAGCTGGTCTTCCGGGAGAACGAGCCCGGAGACGCCATGTACGTGCTCCTCTCGGGGAAGATCCGCATCTCCAAGATGGTGGACGGCGTGGGCGAGGAGGCGCTGGCGGTCCTCGAGCCCCGGGCCTTCTTCGGCGAGATGGCGCTCATCGACGACGCCCCCCGCTCGGCCGACGCCCGCGCCCACGAGCGCTGCAAGCTGGCCGAGATCCGCCGCGAGGACCTGGAGCAGCTCCTCTTCGTGGACCGGGAGCTGGCCCACGACATCCTCTGGTCCTTCTGCCGCACGCTCTCGGCCCGGCTGCGCGAGACCAACGACAAGATCAAGGCCTTCTTCGCCCTCTCCGCATTCCACTAGGAGCCGAGGGTGCGGATCCTCGCCCAGGGCGAGCAGGGGATCGTGGTCGAGCTCGGCGAGGCCATCGATCCGGCCGTCAACGCCCGCGTCCACGCGCTCTGCCGCGCCATCTCCTCGCGCCTCGGCCCGGAGGTCCTGGAGGTGGTCCCGGCCTACCGCTCGCTGCTCGTGATCCACGACCCGCTGCGCGTCCCGCGCGCCCGGCTGGTGCGGCGCATCGAGAGGCTGGCGGCCGGGGTCGCCGGCGCGCCGGCGCCGGGGCCGCGCCGCGTGGTGCGCCTCCCGGTGTGCTACGGCGGCGACCTCGGGCCGGACCTCGCCGACGTGGCCCGCCACGCCGGGCTCTCCGCCGGCGAGGTGATCGCGCTCCACGCCGAGCCGGTCTACCGCGTCTACATGCTGGGCTTCACCCCCGGCTTCCCCTACCTGGGCGGGATGTCGCCGCGGATCGCCTGCCCGCGGCTCCCGAGCCCGCGCACCCGCATTCCCCCGGGGAGCGTGGCCATCGGCGGCGCGCAGACCGGCGTCTACCCGGTGGAGAGCCCGGGCGGCTGGCGGCTGGTGGGGCGCACCCCGGCGCGGCTCTTCGACCCGGGCTCGGCCACGCCGTTCCTGCTGGCCGCCGGCGACGGCCTCCGCTTCGCGCCCGTGTCGCGGGAGGCCTTCGACGCCCTGGCCGAGGAGGTGGCCCGCGGGACCTGGAAGCCGGAGGTGGAGCCGGGGAGCCCCGGGCCCGGGGCGGAGCCGTGATCTCCGTGCTCAGGCCCGGCCTCCTCGCCACCGTGCAGGACGCGGGGCGGCCGGGGCTGCGGGCCTTCGGGATGCCGGTGGCCGGCGCCATCGACCGCTGGGCGCTCGCCGCCGCGAACCTGCTCGCCGGCAACGGCCCCGGGGCGGCGGCGGTGGAGCTCACCCTGCTCGGCGGGAGCTTCCGCTTCGAGCGCGCCGCGCTGGCGGCGCTGGCCGGCGCCGACATGCAGGCCCGGCTCGACGGGGAGCCCGTGGCGCCCTGGTCCTCCTTCCGCGCCCGCGCCGGGAGCACGCTGGTCCTCGGCCCGGCCGCCGCCGGCGTCCGCTGCTACCTCGCGGTGCGCGGCGGCGTCGACGTCCCCCCGGTGCTGGGCAGCCGGTCCACCTACGTGCGGGCCCGCGTCGGCGGCCTCGGCGGCAGGGCGCTGGCCGCCGGGGACCTCCTGCCGGTGGGAAGGGGCCGGGGCCGGCCGCCGGCGCCGCGCGCGCTCGCGGCCGGCGAGGTCCCGGCCTGCGGCGGGGAGGTGCGGCTGCGCGCGCTGCCCGGGCCGCAGGAGGACCGCTTCGGCCCCGAGGGGATCGAGACCTTCTACTCCGCCGCCTGGAAGGTGACGCCCCAGAACGACCGGATGGGCTACCGCCTCGAGGGGCCGCCGGTGCGGCACCTCGCCGGGGCCGACATCCTCACCGACCCCCTGCTGCCGGGCGCGGTGCAGGTTCCGGGGAACGGCCGGCCCATCGTGCTGATGGTGGACTGCCAGACCGCCGGCGGTTACGCCAAGATCGCCACCGTCATCGGGCCGGACCTGCGCAGGCTGGCGCAGGCCCGCGCCGGGGACACGGTCCGCTTCGCCCGCGCGACCCACGCCGCCGCGGTGCGGGCGCTGCGGGAGGAGCGGGCGGCCCTCGGGGCGCTGGCGAGGCGCATCGCCCGCGGCAGGCGGTAGGGAGGAGCCGGAGCCATGGAGATCGACCTCAACTGCGACATGGGCGAGGGCTGCGGCGCCGACGAGCGCATCATGCCCCTCGTCTCCTCCGCCAGCGTGGCCTGCGGCTTCCACGCCGGCGGCCCGGCCGCCATCCGCGAGACCATCCGCCTGGCGCGTCGCTGCGGCGTCGCCGTGGGCGCCCACCCGTCCTTCCCCGACCGCGCCGGCTTCGGGCGGCGGCTCATGGCCTGCTCGCCCGCGGAGGTGGAGGACGACGTCACCTACCAGGTGGGCGCGGTTCTCGGCTTCTGCCGCGCCGAGGGGGTGCCGCTCTGCCACGTGAAGCCCCACGGGGCGCTCTACAACGCCGCCGCGCAGGACCCCGATCTGGCCGCCGCCGTGTGCCGGGCGGTGAAGGCCGTCGACGCGGGGCTGGTGGTGGTCTGCCTGGCCGGCTCCCCCATGGCCGGGGTGGCGCGCGGCATGGGGCTCGCCTGCGCCGAGGAGGCCTTCGCCGACCGCGCCTACACGGCACGGGGCGCGCTCGTGCCGCGCTCGCAGCCGGGGGCAGTGATCGAGGACCCGCGGGTGGTGGCCGAGCGGGTCTCCTCGATGGCGCGGGAGCGGCGGGTCCTGGCCGCCGACGGGACCCCGGTGGCGGTGGCCGCCGACACCATCTGCGTCCACGGCGACACGCCGGGTGCGCCCGAGGTGCTGGCCGCCATCCGGGCGCGGCTCCGCCAGGACGGCGTGACGGTGCGGGCCCCTGCGCGGAGGGGCTGATCCCGGGCCGCTTGAACCCCCCGGGAATCCGGGCGAGAGTCCCGCCGTGACCCTGGCGGTGATCGGCTTCGCCGCGATGGCGGCCCTGATGCTGGGCGTGCCGCTGGCGCTTGGCCGGAGCGCGAGGCGGCGGCGCCTCCGCGTCGGCACCACCGGCGGCGCGCTGGTGATGCGCATGCCCCGCGGCCACAACGCCATCCTGGGGGCGATGGCCGTGGTGCCCACCGCCGCCTTCGCCGTGCTGGCGCTGTCCGTCGAGTGGCAGCCCGGCAGCGAGGCGAACGGCTGGGCGCTGGCCGGCTTCATGGGCCTCCTCGGCGGGCTCGCGGGCGGCTACCTCTTCGCGCTGGAGGCCCGCGGCCGCATCCGGCTCGACGAGCGGTCGATCGAGAAGGTGGGCGCGCTTCGCAGCACGCGGGCGCCCTGGAGCGACGTCGAGAAGCTCAGCTTCAACCCGGTGAACCGCTGGTTCTTCCTCACCCTGAGGGGCGGCGCCAAGATCTACGTGGCGGAGGGGCTCGAGGGCATCGCCGACTTCGCCGAGATGGCGCTGCGGTGCCTCCCCCCGGCGGTAATGGCGGAGAGCCCCGCTGCGGTCGAGGAGCTGCGGGATCTGGCGACGAGCTGACCGGTCCTCCTTGACCGGCCCGCGCGGCGCGCGGAGAATGCGCCCGTTCCGCCGCGCCCGCTTGACAACCCGGTAACCGGAGGAGAGCGCCCATGCCGAGCGTATCCCGCGTGTTCCTGGCCGTCGCCGCACTCTGCCTGGCCGCGCCCGCGGCTGCAGCCGAGGAGATCAAGATCGGCGTCATCTACCCGCTCACCGGCGCCGCGGCCTCCACCGGCCTGGAGCTCAAGAACGCCGCCCAGCTCGCCGCCGACCTCATCGACGGCACCGACAAGAGCCTGGCCCTGCCGCTGGCCGGCTCGGGCGGCCTGCCGCGGCTCGGCGGTGCCAAGATCAAGCTGGTGTTCGCCGATCACCAGGGGAACCCGCAGGTGGGCGCCACCGAGGCGGAGCGGCTCATCACCCAGGAGAAGGTGGTGGCGCTGGCCGGCTGCTACTTCTCCAGCGTCACCAACACCGCCAGCCAGACCGCCGAGCGCTACGGCGTGCCCTTCCTGAACGGCGAGTCCTCCTCGCCGGCGCTCACCACCCGCGGCTTCAAGTGGTTCTTCCGCACCACGCCCCACGACGAGCTCTTCGTGCAGAACTCCTTCGAGTTCCTCAAGGACCTCGAGAAGAAGAAGGGCGTCCACGTGAAGCGCATCGCCATCCTGGCCGAGAACACCGAGTTCGGGACCGGCGCGGCCAAGCTCCAGGAGTCGTTCGCCAAGCAGTACGGCTACGAGATCGTGGGGAAGGTGCTCTACCCGCCCAAGAGCACCCAGCTCACCAGCGAGGTGCAGAAGCTCAAGGCCTCGAACCCCGACGTGGTGATGCAGTCGTCCTACCTGGGCGACGCCATCCTCTCCATGAAGACCTACAAGGAGCTGGGCTTCCTGCCGACCGGGCTGGTGGCCAACGACGCCGGCTTCAACGACTCCGAGTTCCTGAAGACCATGGGCAAGGACGGCGACTTCGTCATCTCGCGCGAGGTCTGGGCCCTCGACCTGGCGGCGCAGAAGCCCATCATCGCCAAGGCCAACGATCTCCTCCGCGCCCGCCACGGGGTGAACTTCAACGGAAACTCGGCGCGCGCCTTCACCGCCATCTTCGCGCTGGCCGACGCCATCAACCGGGCCGGCTCGACCAGGCCCGAGGCCATCCAGAAGGCGCTGCGCGAGACCGACATCCCCGGCGACCAGCTCATCATGCCCTGGGGCGGCATCAAGTTCGACGCCACCGGCCAGAACGAGAAGGGCGCCGGGATCATCGTCCAGGTCCAGGGTGGCAAGTACGTCACCGTCTGGCCCTTCGCGCTGGCGTCGAAGGACGTGGTCTGGCCGCTGCCGGCCTGGGACAAGCGCTAGCCCGGCCGGGGTCACCGGTGCCCGCGGGCGGAGCGAGCGCGCCGGGAGGCGGCTCGTCGAGATGACCGCGCAGCTCCTGCTCCAGACGCTCCTCTCCGGCGTCCTCATCGGCCTGGTCTACGCGCTGGTGGCCGTGGGCCTGACGCTGATCTTCGGCGTCATGGACATCGTCAACTTCGCTCACGGCGAGTTCCTGATGCTGGGCATGTACGCCAGCTTCTGGGGCTTCGCCCTGTGGAAGCTCGACCCGATCTTCACGTTGCCGCTCACGGCGCTCCTGCTCTTCGCCTTCGGGGCGGCGCTCTACCACGCGGTCATCCGGCGCATCATCGACGCGCCCATGCTGTCGCAGATCTTCACCAGCTTCGGGCTCATGATCCTCTTCCGCGGGCTGGCCCAGTACCTGTGGAAGCCGGACTTCCGCTCGGTGGACCACACCGTCGTCGAGGGGAAGGTGGCCTTCGCCGGGCTCCAGTTCGGCCTCCCCCAGGTGGTGGCGGCCCTGGGGGCGGTGGCCACCACCGGGGCCGTCTGGTGGTTCCTGCGGCGCACGCGCCTGGGGGCGGCCCTCGAGGCCACCGCCGCCGACCGGGAGGCGGCGGCGCTCATGGGCATCGACAGCCAGAAGATGTTCGCCCTGGCCTGGGGCATCGGCGCCGCCTGCGCCGGCGTGGCCGGGGCGCTGCTCTCGACCTACTACCCCATCTTCCCCGAGGTGGGCTCCTCCTTCATCCTCATCGCCTTCGTGCTGGTGGCGCTGGGCGGCTTCGGGAGCGTCGCCGGCGCCTTCTGGGCCGGGATCCTGGTGGGCATCGTCGAGGTGCTGGGCGGCTTCCTCTGGGACCCGGCCTACAAGATGGTGCTGGTGCTGTCGCTCTACCTCCTGGTGGTGTGGCTCAGGCCCCAGGGCCTGATGGGGAAGGCGTGAGGCGGCGCTGGGCCTGGCCCGCGGCGGGCGCGGCGGCGGCGGCCGCCGCCGCCCTGTTCCCGCTCCTCGTGGCGCGGCCCACCTGGCAGAACGCCGCCATCCTGATGTTGATGACGGCCCAGCTCGGCGTGGCCTGGAACGTCCTCGGGGGCTACGCCGGGCAGGTGTCGCTGGGCCATGCCGCCTTCTTCGGGACCGGAGCCTACGTCTCGACGCTGCTCTCCCTCAAGCTCGGCGTCTCCCCCTGGCTCGGGATGCTGGCGGGAGGAGGCACCGCCAGCCTGCTGGCGCTCCTGGTCGGGTGGCCCTGCTTCCGCCTCAAGGGGCACTACTTCGCCATGGCCACCATCGCCGTGGGCGAGATCGTGCAGGCGCTCGTGAACGGCTGGGACGCGCTGGGCGGCGCCGTGGGCTTCACCCTGCCGCTCGCCGAGAGCGGCTTCTGGGGCTTCGTCTGGGGCCGCTCCAAGCTCCCCTACCACTACATCGCCCTCTCGCTCCTGCTCCTGACGCTGCTGGTGAACTGGGCCGTGGCCCGCAGCCGCATCGGCTACTACCTGCGGGCCATCAAGGACGAGCCCGACGCGGCCCGGAGCCTGGGCGTCTCGCTCACCCGCTACAAGCTCTACGCCATCGCCATCTCCAGCTTCCTGGTGGCCACGGGCGGAACGCTCTACGCGCAGAAGGAGCTGTTCATCGACCCGGGCTCGACGCTCTCCACCTCGCTCTCCATCAAGATGGCGCTGGTCGCCATCCTGGGCGGGGTGGGGACGCTGGGCGGGCCGGTCCTGGGCGCGGTGGTCCTCACCTTCATCGAGGAGGCGAGCCGCATCGTCTTCGGCGGCACCGGGCGGGGCACCGACCTCGTGGTCTACGGCCTGCTCATCGTGCTCATCGCCGTCTACCAGCCGGCGGGCATCGTCGGCTTCCTGCGGGCTCGCTGGCCGGCGCGGGAGGCCGAGCCGCGGGGCGCCGGCGCCCGCGGGGAGGGCGCGACGTGAGCGCGCCCCTGCTCGAGGTGGAGGGGCTCACCAAGCGCTTCGGCGGGCTGGTGGCCAACGAGGACGTGAGCTTCGCGGTGGGCGAGGGCGAGATCGTCGGGCTCATCGGCCCGAACGGCGCCGGGAAGACCACGGTCTTCAACTCGCTGGCCGGCTTCTTCGCCCCGAGCTCGGGCGAGATCCGCCTCGGCGGCCTCCCCATCGCCGGGCTCCCGCCGGAGGCGGTGGCCGCGCTCGGGGTGGCGCGCACCTTCCAGATCGTCCGCATCTTCAAGTCGATGACGGTGCTGGAGAACGCCATGGTGGGCGCGATGCTGCGTCACCGGGCCGTGCCGGCTGCGGCGCGCCTCGGCTACGAGATGCTGCGCTTCACCGGCCTGGAGCGCCGCGCCCACGAGCCGGCCTCCCGCCTCACCGTGGCCGAGCAGAAGCGGCTCGAGATCGCGCGGGCGCTGGCCACCGGCCCCCGGCTGCTGCTGCTCGACGAGGTGATGGCCGGGCTCACGCCCTCCGAGGTGCAGGAGGCGGTGGAGATGGTGAAGCGCATCCGGGACCGCGGCATCGCCTGCGTGGTGGTCGAGCACGTGATGGAGGGCATCATGCCCATCGCCGACCGGATGCTGGTGCTGGAGCGCGGGCGGAAGATCGCCGAGGGGCCGCCCGCGGCCATCGCCAGCGACCCGGCGGTGATCGCCGCCTACCTGGGGGAGGAGTACCGTGCTCCGGGTGCGTGACCTGCGCGTCGCCCACGGGCGCGTCGTGGCGGTGCACGACGTCTCCCTCGAGGTCGAGGACGGGAGCATCGCCGCGGTCGTGGGCGCGAACGGCGCCGGCAAGTCCACCGTGCTCCGGGCCATCGCCGGCCTGAACCGCATCGAGGCCGGCTCGATCGAGCTCGACGGCCGGCCCATCCACGGGCTGCGCGCCCACGAGCGGGTGCCGCTCGGCATCTCGCTCGTGCCCGAGGGGCGCCACCTCTTCCCCCGCCTGACCGTCCGGCGGAACCTGGAACTGGGCGCCCACACCCGCCGCGACCCGCGCGAGGTCGCCTCCTCGCTGGAGATGGTCCTCGAGACCTTCCCCGCGCTCCGGGAGCGCCAGGAGCAGCTCGCCGGGACGCTCTCCGGGGGCGAGCAGCAGATGGTGGCCATCGGGCGCGGCCTCATGTCGCGGCCCCGGCTCCTGCTCCTCGACGAGCCGTCCTGGGGCATCGCCCCCATGCTGGTGAACAAGATCTTCGAGACCATCGCCGCCATCAACCGGAGCGGCGTGGCGGTGCTCCTGGTCGAGCAGAACGTGAAGCGGGCGCTCTCCATCGCCCACCGCGCAGCGGTCATCCAGACGGGGCGGCTGGTGGCCGAGGGGACGGGCGCGGAGCTGCTCGGGAGCGACCTGGTGCGGCGGGCGTACCTGGGGCTGTGACCCGCGGCCCCGTGCCCGGGCCGCGCGGGTACGGCGATCGGAGCCCCCGGGTGCGGGCCCGGGCCTGTGTCCTCTTGCCGCAGGCGCGCGCTCGAATGGCGCTCCCCGATCTCGGGCCGAACGTGCTTCCGTTGCCTCGGCGCGGGGGGCAGGCGATGGCCGAGCGCATGCGCAGCGTGGACGCGGCCTGGCTCCAGATGGACCGGCCCACGAACGCCGCCGACGTGGTGGCGCTGCTCACCTTCGACGAGCCGGTGCCCTTCCCGCGGCTGGCGGCCGTGGTCGAGGATCGGCTCCTGGCCTTCGAGCGCTTTCGCCAGCGCGTCGAGCGGCGGGCCCTGGGCGGTGCCAGGTGGGAGCCGGACTGGCACTTCCAGCTCGGCCACCACCTCGAGCGCGCCCGCCTGCCCGGCGGCGGCCAGCGCGCCCTGCGGGACTTCGTCGGGAACGTCGCCACCGAGCCCCTGCGCGCCGACCGGCCTCTCTGGCGGCTCCTGGCGGTGGAAGGGTACGGCCCCGGCTCGGCTCTGGTCGCGAAGCTCCACCACTGCATCGGCGACGGCCTGGCGCTGATCTCGCTGCTGCTCTCCCTCACCGAGCCGGCAGGGGGGGAGGCGGGTCCCCTGCGCTTCCCGGCGCTGGGGCTTCCGGATCTCTCGCTCCGCGCCCTCCGGGCGGCGCTGGGGGACTGGCGCCGGGTTCGCGAGCTCGTCCGCCAGGGCGCGGGCATGGCCGCGTCGCTGGCTCGCATGGTGACCCTGCCGCGGGCGCCGGACACCCCCCTGCGCCGGCCTCTCTCGGGGCTGCGCCGGGTCGCCTGGTCGCGGGGCATCCCGCTCCCGGCGCTGCAGCGGGCGGCCCATGCCCGCGGCGCCACCCTGAACGACCTGCTCCTGGCGGCCCTGGCCGGCGGGCTCCGCGGCCATCTGGCGGCGGCGGGCACGGCGGTGGGCGGGCTCCGGCTGCGCGCCCTGGTCCCGGTGAACCTCCGGGCGCCCGCCGAGGGCCGCCTCGGAAACCGCTTCGGGCTGGTCTTCGTCGAGCTCCCGGTGGGCCTGGCGACCGCCGAGGAGCGGCTCGCCGCGGTGCACCGGCGGATGGACGACCTCAAGGCGGGACCCGACGCCGCCGTGACCTACGCCGTGCTCTCCGCGCTCGGCCGGCTGCCGGCGGCCGCCGAGATCGCCATCAACCGGTTCTTCGCCTCCAAGGCGTCGATGTCGGTGACCAACGTCCCGGGACCTCCGGCGCCGCTCTCGCTGGCGGGAAGCCGCGTCGGCAGCATCATGTTCTGGGTGCCGCACCCGTCGCTGCTCGGCCTGGGAGTGAGCATCCTCACCTACGCCGGCGAGCTGCGCCTCGGCGTTCGGGCCGACGCCGCCTTGGTGAGCGACCCGGGCGATCTCGTCGAGCGGACCGAGCGCGAGCTGGAGATGGGGTGACCTCGGGAGGTCAGGGGCCCGGCGACGGGGCGGGAGCGGCCGCGCCCTGGCTGGTCGCCACCGTGCTCTGGCTCGCCGGCGCGGCGGCGGCGGTCTTCCGCCTGGCCGCGCGGCCCTCGGCCCTCTCGTCGAGCTTCTCGAGCCGGGAGATGACCTTGGCCCGGCCGTTGGGGACCACGGAGGCGCGGCGGTTTCGCGACCAGCACTCCTCGTCGTGCTGGGTGCAGAGCGGGATCTCCTTCCCGTAGCTGACGGTGGCCAGCTGCGGCCCGGGCACGCCCATCCCCTCCAGGTAGCGCTCGGAGGACGGCGGAAAGCGGCAGCAAGGGCATCCGGCGGCTCATCGCGGCTTCTCCTTGTCGTCGCCCGGACCCGGCCGCGGCGCGACAGCCGGCGCGGTCCGCCTGCCCGGGCGATGCCGGCCGGCGCTCCCGGCCCGGGAACGCCGAGCCGCGGCGGGGATTCCCGCCCCGAGGGGCTCCATCGCACGGGGGGCCGGCGCGGAATCACGCCGGGTCCAGTGGTGTTCCCGGGGTGGCAGGTCACCGGGAACATCCACCGAGGAGAAGAGGCCATGACGCTGTCCGAGAGGTTCTCCCACAACATGAAGCAGGAGCGCCGGCGCAGGCGGCTGTCCCAGACGCAGCTCGGCAAGCGGGCGGGCGTCTCCACCAGCTACGTCTCGATGCTGGAGCGCAACCAGCGCACGCCGCCCCTGGACACGCTGGAGAAGATCGCCCGGGCGCTCCAGATCCGCCCCGTCCAGCTCCTCCACTGACGGCGCTACGGCGGGGCAAGGCCCATCGCCGGGCCCCGCTGGCGCGCCGCGCGGGGCCGCGGCGCGTCCCTTGTCCCCCCGCCCGGATCGATCGCAAGATGGTCCGCGGAGGAGACGAGCGCATGACGCCGAGGGATCTGCGCGAGGCCTGCCGCGCGGGCCGCTTCGCCCGCCCCACCGCCGGGCTCTGCGACGGCTTCGTCCAGGCCAACCTCATGGCGGTGCCGGCCGAGGCGGCCTTCGACTTCCTCCTCTTCTGCCAGCGGAACCCCAAGCCCTGCCCGGTCGTCGAGGTGGTGGAGGCGGGCAGGGTGGAGCCGGCCTGCGCCCCGGGCGCGGACCTGCGCACCGACCTGCCGCGGTACCGCGTCTACCGGGAGGGAAGGCTCGCCGAGGAGCGCACCGAGGTGCGGGATCTCTGGCGGGACGACCTGGTGGCCTTCCTCATCGGCTGCAGCTTCAGCTTCGAGGAGGCCCTGGCGGCGGCCGGGGTCCCGCTGCGCCACGTCGAGGCCGGCAGCAACGTCCCCATGTACCGGACCAGCCGCCCGGCGGCGCCGGCGGGCCGCTTCCGCGGGCCGCTGGTGGTCAGCATGCGCCCCATCCCCGCGGCGCTGGTCCCGCTCGCGGTCCAGGTGACGGCGCGCTACGAGAAGGTGCACGGCGCGCCGGTGCACGCCGGCGCACCCGAGGCGCTCGGGATCGCCGATCTCGGGCGGCCGGACTGGGGCGACCCGGTCGAGATCCGCCCGGGCGAGCTCCCCGTCTTCTGGGCCTGCGGCGTCACCCCCCAGGCGGCTGCGCTGGCGAGCGGGATCCCGTTCTGCATCACCCACGCGCCCGGCCACATGTTCGCGACCGATCTCCGCAACGCCGCGCTGGCGACCTGAGGGGCCGTGCCGGCGCGTGGGACCGAGCGATGAGGGTGCTGGTGGCCGGTGCCACCGGCGCCGTCGGCCGGAGGCTGGTCCCGGCGCTCGTCGCCGCCGGCCACGAGGTGGCGGGGACCACCCGCACCGAGGGCGGCGCCCGCCTGCTGCGCGACCTGGGGGCGCGGCCCCTCTTGGTCGACGCATTCGACGGCGCGGGACTCTCCCGGGCGCTGGGCGCCGAGCGCCCGGAGGCGGTCATCCACCAGCTCACGGACCTCTCGCGGCTCGATCTCGAGGCCAACGCCCGGCTGCGCATCGAGGGCACGCGCAACCTGGTGGACGCGGCCCGGGCGGCCGGGGTGCGGCGCATGGTGGCGCAGAGCATCGCCTTCGCCTACGGCCCGGGTCGAGCGCCCGCCCGGGAGGACGAGCCGCTCGACCTCGGGGCTCGCCCGCCGCGCCTCCGCACCGTCGAGGGCGTGGCGGCCCTGGAGCGGACGGTGGCCGAGATGGAGCAGGGCGTGGTGCTGCGCTACGGCACCCTCTACGGCCCCGGCACCTTCTACGCGCCGGGCGGGCTGGTGGCGGAGCGCATCCGGAAGGGGGAGATGCCCGCCACCGGGGGCGCGACCTCCTTCCTGCACGTGGACGACGCGGCCGCGGCCGCGGCGCTGGCGCTGGGATGGCCCGCCGGGACCGTGAACGTGGTCGACGACGAGCCCGCTCCCGGATGGGCCTGGATCCCGGTGCTGGCCGCGCTGCTCGGCGGCCCGCCTCCGCCGGTCGGCGGGCCGGGCGCGCCCGCGGAGCGAGGCGCCTCGAATGCGCGCGCCCGGGGCCTGGGCTGGCGGCCGGCGTACGCCAGCTGGCGCGAAGGCTTCGCCCGGGCGCTCGGGGGCGAGACCCGCTAGCCCGGATGCCGATCGCCTGGCCGCCAAGCGATCGGCATTGCCGCTAGCCCGGGACCCGCCGGGGCCAGCGGCCGCTGGTGAAGATCACCAGCGCCGAGAGCAGCATGGCCACGGCGATGTCGTGGAGCATCGTCCCCAGCGAGACGTGCGGCATGAGGATGGCGGCGATGAGCAGCCACACCGCCAGCAGCGCGTTGCCGAAGCGCAGGCCCGGCTTCCCCGGCGCCGCGAAGGAGATGAGGGCCACGGCGGCGATCAGGACCGCGACCACCAGGCTGTTCCAGCCCGTGGCCTCCGAGTGCGGCAGCAGGTAGGCCGAGACGAAGAGCCAGGTGGCCAGGGCCAGGTACAGCGCGAGAGCGACCATCGGTTTCCCCCCTTCCGGCAGGGGGTTCGGCCCCGCCGTCCCCATCGGGTGGGACGATGGAAGCGCGCGGGCAGCCGTTCGTCAAGGCAAAGGCGACGGCGCCACGCGCCGGATGGTCGCCGCGGCCTGGCGCGCCGGAAGCGGGGCCGGTCTAGGCGCCCGCGGGCGGGGCGTGGCCGGTGTGCTCCTCCTTCCAGTGCGCCAGCCAGCGCGCCGGAGGGATGAGCGACAGCGCCGCCAGGGCCACCGACACGGCCACGTCGTGGAGGCTCGTCCCCAGCGACACGTGCGGCATCACCAGCGCCGCCACGAAGAGCCAGACCGCCAGCACGGCGTTGACCCACCGGATGCCCGGCCTGCCGGGCGACGAGAAGGCCATGAGCGCGACTGCGGCCACGAGCACGGCCACGATCATGCTGTTCCAGGACGTGGCCGCCGAGTGCGGCAGCAGGTAGGCGGAGACGAACAGCCAGACGGCGAGGGCCAGGTTCAGCAGCAGTGCGATCATGGGTTCCTCCCGCTCTTTCCGGGGCAGCGGCGGGCGGAGGGTCCTGCCCCCCGTGCCACGCCCATCAGCGTGGACCCGGTCACCCGGGGCGTCCATGTACCGGACGGGGTCACCCGCGCGGATGCGGTGGAACGCGCACGTCCGGGTGCGGCGCGCCGCACCGGCGGCGGCTCAGCCCGCCTTCCGGACCGCGTGGAAGAGGATGCGCCGGTAGGTGTAGAGGAAGGGCCGCCTCGCCGGGAGGGCGGCGAGGAGCTTCTCCCGGTAGCGGGCCAGGAAGGCCTCCCAGAGCGCCGTCGGGAGCCGCTCCTTCCAGTCGTTGAGGAGCGTCCCCTTGACCCACTCCACCACCGCCTCCGGCCCGTCCAGGAGGTGGGGGTAGACGCGGAGCTGGACGTCGATGTCCCCGAGGCCGGCCTCGAAGAGCAGCTCGGCGTAGCGCTCGGGCGGCAGCACGTGGCGCTCCTTCCGCCAGCCCTCCAGGGCGGCGCGGAAAGGCTCCTCCTCGCCGGTCTCGCGGGCCAGGCGGTGGGAAGGGTGGTCGTGGTTGTCGGGGAGCTGCACCGCGACCTGGCCTCCGGGCGCGACCAGGGCGCACAGCCGGGGCAGCAGCGCCTCGTGGTCCGGGAGCCAGTGGACGGCGGCATTCGAGAGCACCAGGTCCCAGTGGCCGCGGGCCTGGGCCAGGTCCCCCTGCTCGAAGCGCAGGCCGCCGCCGGCGCCGGCCGCCGCCCGCTGGAGCATCGACGCCGAGCGGTCGATTCCCAGGGTCTCGGCGGCGTGCAGCTGCTCGTGTGCCAGCCGGGTCAGCTCTCCGGTGCCGCAGCCGAGGTCGACGATCCGCATCCCCGGGCGCGGGCGCACCATCGCCAGGAGGTCCAGGAAGGGCCGGCTCCGCTCGTCGCGGAAGCGCCCGTACTGGTCGGGATCCCAGGTGTCGCGCGCCAACGGGCTCTCCGGCGAGGATGCCACTCCATCCTACCCAAAACCCGCCGGACGCGGGGAATCCGTTGCTTTCGGCAGGCGTTTCCACAAGAATTGCCGGTCCGCAGCACCCGCCCCACCCACCTTTCCGGGAGCCCCATGCATCGCCTCTCCTTCGCCGCCCTCGTCGCGCTGGCCGTGGCCTGCCAGCAGCCCACCTCGCCCCAGGCCAAGACGCCCGAGGGCGACTCCAGCGCCCCGGTCGCCAGGTTCGAGGGCGGCGCGGTGACCGCCGGCGAGCTCGACGCCGCCATCTACGAGACCAAGAAGCAGGCGCTCGAGCAGATCGTGGTGCGGAAGCTCGTGGAGCAGAAGGCCAAGGCCGAGGGCATCACCGCCGAGGCGCTCTGGAAGCGCGAGGTGCAGGACAAGGTCAAGCCTCCCACGGACGCCGAGATGAAGGCCTTCTACGAGGAGCAGAAGGCGCGCCAGCCCCTCCCGCCCTTCGAGCAGGTGAAGGACCGCATCGCCCAGTACCTGTCGCAGGGCGGCCAGCAGAAGGCCCAGGCCGCGTTCGTCGAGAAGCTCAAGGCCGACGCCAAGGTCGAGATCCTCATCTCCCCGCCGCGCGTGGCGGTTGCCGCCACCGGTCCGTCCCAGGGCCCGGAGAAGGCGCCGGTCACCATCGTGGAGTTCTCCGACTTCGAGTGTCCCTTCTGCGTCCGGGCCGAGGCGACGGTGAAGCAGGTGATGAAGGAGTACGAGGGCAAGGTCCGCCTCGTCTACCGCGACTTCCCGCTTCCCTTCCACCCGCACGCCCAGAAGGCGGCCGAGGCGGCCCACTGCGCCGGCGACCAGGGCAAGTACTGGGACATGCACGAGGCCCTGTTCTCCAACCAGCAGGCGCTCGCGCCGGACGACCTCAAGGGCCGGGCCAAGAAGCTGGGCCTCGACCAGGCCAAGTTCGACAAGTGCCTCGACTCGGGCGAGAAGGCGAAGCTCGTCGAGGACAACAAGAAGGCGGGTGCCGAGGTCGGCGTCAGCGGCACGCCCGCCTTCTTCGTCAACGGCGTCATGATCTCGGGCGCCCAGCCCTTCAGCGAGTTCAAGGCGGTCATCGACCGGGAGCTGGCCAGGAAGTAGTCAGGGCTCTTCCGGGTGTCGCGCGGGGCCCGCTGCTTGTCGCGGCGGGCCTCGCGCCGCTTCGTTAGAAAGGACGCACCCCGGAGGTCCCATGGGCGCCTACGACCACCAGCCGCTGTCCGCCATCGCCGAGCGACGGCGCACGCGGCCGCTGCGCCTCGGGCCGGTGGCGGTCGGCGGGGGGGCCCCCATCTCGGTGCAGTCGATGACCACCACGCCCACTCCGGACGTGGAGGCCACGCTGGCCCAGATCCGGGCGCTGGCCGAGGCCGGGGCCGACATCGTCCGGGTGGCGGTGCCGGACGCCGAGGCGGCGGCGGCGCTCCCGGCCATCGTCCGGGGGACGCCGGTCCCGCTGGTGGCCGACATCCACTTCGACTACCGGCTGGCCCTGCAGGCCCTCTCGGCCGGGATCCACTGCATCCGGCTCAACCCCGGCAACATCGGCAGCGCCGAGCGCGTCCGGGAGGTGGTGCGGGCGGCGCGCGAGCGGATGGTCCCGATCCGCATCGGCGTCAACGCCGGCTCCCTGGAGGAGGACATCGTCGAGAAGCACGGCTGGCCCACCGCCGAGGGGATGGTGGAGAGCGCCGAGCGCCACATCCGCATCCTCGAGGACCTCGGCTACCGGGAGATCAAGGTCTCGCTCAAGGCCCACGACGTCGCCATGACCGTGCAGGCGAACCGCCTCTTCTCGCGGCGCTTCGACTACCCGCTCCACCTCGGCATCACCGAGGCGGGAACGCTGCTCGCCGGCACGGTCAAGAGCGCCGCCGGGCTCGGCATCCTCCTGGGAGAGGGCATCGGCGACACCGTCCGGGTGTCGCTGGCGGCCGATCCCGTCGAGGAGGTCCGCGTGGCGCGGATGCTCCTCAAGGCCATGGGGCTCAAGTTCGGCGGCGCCACGCTGACCGCCTGTCCCACCTGCGGCCGCTGCTCGGTGGAGATGATCCCCATTGCCGAGCGGGTGGAGCAGCGCCTCTCCCGGCTCAAGGGGGAGGTCAACGTGGCGGTGATGGGCTGCGAGGTGAACGGGCCCGGGGAGGCCAGCGCCGCCGACGTGGGCGTGGCCTACGGCCACCTGGGCGTCGGCCTCCTCTTCCGGAACGGCCAGATCGTGAAGCGGATGAAGGCCGAGGAGCTCGAGGACGCGCTGGTGGACGAGGCGACGCGCATCGCCGAGGAGCGCGCCAAGGCCCGGTAGCACGACGTGGTGGCGGCCGCCGGCCGCCCGGCGTACCCTCGGGGGCGGACGAGGCGCGCGCCTCGCCAGGGGGGAAGGCCATGAGAGCCATGTTCCACGCGGCGGCTGCGGCCGTCGCCGTGCCGCTGCTGCTGGCGGGCGCGGCCCGCGCCGAGGAGAAGCACGGCGTGCCCGTCTACCCGGGCGCCCGGTACGACGCGGCCACGAGCGGGGCCCTGCGGGACGCCATGAAGGTCGACGCGGCGTGCTACCGGACCGCCGACGAGGTCGCCAAGGTCACCGCCTTCTACCAGAAGCAGCCCGGGTTCAAGGTCCTGGCGCAGGGCGCCGAGGGCAGCATGATCCGGAAGGGCGACGTGGACGTCACGGTGCAGCGGCCCTGGATGGACATGAAGACCGGCGCGATGAACAAGGACACGCTCGTCTCCATCGTGAAGCAGAAGTAGCCGCGGCCTGGCGCCGGGCTCGAAGACGCTCCGCCCCGGGTCCGGCGGTGGGCCCGGGGCGGGAAGGTCGCGGCCGGCAGCGGTCAGGAGGCGCGGACGACGGCGCTCGGGCCGTACTTGGCCTGGATCTCGTTGCTCGCCCTCTCGCTCCAGATGGCGGTGAAGAAGGTGGCGCCGATGACCAGGCCGACCGCCACCATCGCGGCCTCCAGGACGGTGGTGAGAGGGGAGCGGCGGGTCTCGTTCGGCGAGGCGTTGGCGGTCGTCATGGCGTCGTCCTCCGAGGTCTGCGGCGCGGGAGTTCTCGATCGCGCCCTTCACGACAATGGACAGGAGCGCGGCGCGGATCTGACCGGGAGCAGGAGTTGCGCAGCAAGATACTGATTTGACGTTGGTTTCCGCCCGAGGCCCGGGTGCCCCGGATCGTCCGGCACCGCCCGCGGGAGGGTCCGGCGACCGATCGTCCGGCACCGCGTCCGCGCCCCGGCGCCGCGCTCGCCGCCCCCGCGCGGACCTGCCGGCCGCCATCGAACCGAAGCCGGTCTGCGGTATAACCCCGCGCACCATGAGAGTCGCCCGCTGGAGCAAGGTCTTCATCCCGACGCTCAAGGAGGCGCCCGCCGATGCGCAGGTGGCGTCCCACCGGTTGCTGGTGCGCGCCGGATTCGTGCGGCAGCTCGGCGCCGGCATCTACGATCACCTGCCGCTGGCGAGGCGCACCCTGGCCAAGGTGGAGCAGATCGTCCGGGAGGAGATGGATGCCATCGGCGCCCAGGAGTTCCGCCTGCCCGCGCTCCACCCGGCCGAGGTCTGGAAGGAGAGCGGCCGCTGGGAGGTGATGGGCGACAACATGTTCCGGCTCAAGGACCGGAAGGGAGCGGACTACTGCCTCGGGATGACGCACGAGGAGATCTTCACCGCCATCGCCCGGGACGAGCTCCGCTCCTACCGGCAGCTGCCGCAGGTCTGGTACCAGATCCAGGAGAAGTTCCGCGACGAGCCCCGGCCCAAGTCGGGCCTCCTCCGCGTCCGGCAGTTCACCATGAAGGACGCCTACTCCTTCGACGTGGACGCGGCCGGGCTGGACAGGTCGTACGAGGACCAGCGGAAGGCCTACGAGCGAATCTTCACCCGGTGCGGCCTGGATTTCGTGGCGGTGCAGGCCCACTCCGGGGCCATGGGGGGCACGGGCTCGCAGGAGTTCATGGTGAGGACCGACGCCGGCGAGGACGACGTCGCAGCCTGCCCCAAGTGCCGCTATGCCGCCAACACCGAGACTGCGCGGAGCAGGGGGCCCCTTCAGCCGGTGCAGGGCGGGCCGCGGCTCGATGCCCCGCGCCGGTTCCCGACGCCGGGCGTGCGCACCATCGAGGCGCTGGCCAGGCCGCCGCACTCCCGGCCGGCCGCCCAGCAGCTCAAGACGCTGGTGTACGTCGGCGACGGCAAGCCGGTGCTGGCGGTGGTGCGCGGCGACGACGAGCTCAACGAGGCGAAGCTCCAGACCGCCAGCGGCGCGTCGGTCCTGCGGCCGGCCCATCCCGAGGAGATCCGGCCGCTGCTGGGAGCCGACGCCGGCTCCCTCGGCGCGGTGGCCTTCTCCGGCGCACCGGTCTACGTCGACGAGTCGCTGAAGGGCGCCACCGGCATGGTCACGGGCGCCAACGAGAACGACGTGCACCTGGAGGGCGTGGACGTCGCCCGCGATCTCCTCTGGCATGCGGCGGTGGCGGACCTGCGGAGCGTGCGCGCCGGCGAGGGGTGTCCTCGCTGCGACGGTGCGCTCGAACTCTTCAAGGCCCTCGAGGTCGGCCACATCTTCAAGCTCGGCACCAAGTACTCGGCCTCGATGAAGGCCAACGTCCTGAAGGCCGACGGCACCGAGACGCCCATCGTCATGGGGAGCTACGGCATCGGCGTGGAGCGCATCATGGCTGCGGCCATCGAGCTCCACCACGACCCGGACGGCATCGTCTGGCCGCTCGCCATCGCGCCCTTCCACGCCACGGTGCTGACGCTGGGCAAGGAGCCGGAGCTGGCCCGGGCAGCCGAGGAGGTGGTGGCGCAGCTCGTGGGCTCCGGCGTCGAGGTGCTCTACGACGATCGCGACGAGCGCGCCGGCGTGAAGTTCAAGGATGCCGACCTCCTGGGGATCCCCATCCGCATCGCGGTGGGGAAGAAAGGGCTGGCGGAAGGGAAGGTGGAATGGAAGCTCCGGCGCGGCAAGGAGGTGACGCTCGTGCCGCTGTCCGAGGTCGGGGCGAGGGCCGCAGCCCTCCTCCGGACGGAGACCAGCGGGTAGCGGGCGCATGCGGCTCAAGCTCGTCAGCGGAAGGGAGGGCGAGGTCGCTCTTCCGTCGGGCGAGGCGGACGCCGCCCGGCTCGAGGGCGCCGCGGAGTGGCGTGCGCTGCCGGGCCTCGGGCTCCTCTCGGGAACCGAGTCGGCCGGCGCCTGGTTCGCCGGGACGCTGGCGGCGGCCTCGCTCGCCGAGGTGGGGCAGCTCGTCGCCTCGACCCTCAAGACCGGCGTGCTCCACCTCTCCCTGGGCGCGGGAGGCGCGCGCCACCGCAAGACCATCCACTTCCGCGACGGCGGCGTGGTGTTCGCCTCCTCGAGCGACCCCGCCGACCGGCTCGGGCCGGTCCTGGAGCGCCTCGGGCTCGCGTCCGCCAAGGACGTCGCCCGCTGCGCGCCGCTGGTCCGCCCGGGTCGCCCGCTGGGCCAGGTGCTGGTGGAGCTGGGCGTGCTCGACGCCGGGCGGCTCTACGAGGGGATCGCCGGGCAGGTGCGCGAGATCCTCCTGTCCTCCTTCGAGGCCGTGGAGGGCGAGTTCCTCTTCCGCGAGGAGCCCCTCGACGAGGGGAACGCGGTGCGGCTCCCGGAGCGCACGCGCGACCTCATCCTCGCCGGGCTGAAGCGCGCCGACGAGGCGGAGCGGCGCCGCGGGAGGCCGCCGGTCGCCGATCTGCCCTCCCCGGAATGGCCTGGGTCCCGGGCCGAGCCGCCCGGGGCGCGCCCGACGGCAGCGGGCGCTCCCGCCGCACCGCCGGCCCCGCCCCGGGTCCCCGCGCAGCCGGGGGGGGCCGATGTTCCTGCCTCCCGCCGGGCCGGGCCCTTCGAGGCCTATCGCCGGCTCTTCCGCGCCGTCTACGACGCGGCGGCCAGTGCCTCCTCCGAGGCGGGACGCCATCTCGACAGCTGGTTCGAGCGGGCCCCGCCTTCCCGGAGAGCCCTGTTCGCGGGCGTGCACTTCGGCCCCGGCGGCGACCTGGACGTGGACCGCGTGCTCGCCAACGCCACGGCCGAGGGCGCGCGGGGAGCGGCGGCGCGCGCGAGGGCGCTCGAGGCGCTCGAGGCCCTGTTCTCCTTCGCGCTCTTCGAGGCGTGCAACCGGCTCTCCCGCGACGAGGCGGAGGCGCTGCGCCGCGAGGTGCACCGCATCCAGATGGGGGGATAGGCAGGGCTTGATGGGAGCGAGGCGCAGCTCCCCCGCGGTCGATCGGCCGCGCCAGTGGCCGGCCGGACGCTGCACCGCGCCCTACGCCCGAGACGGCAGGTGGAGTATCTTCGCGCGGCCATGGACCCGGCCTCCCGCCTCTGCGCCGCGCTCGATTTCGGCACCTGGCAGGCGGCCGAGCCGTTCGCCCGCGCGGTGGCGCCGGTCGTCGGGATGCTCAAGGTGGGGCTCGAGCTCTTCGCCTCCGAGGGGCCGGCCGCGGTGCGCGCCGCCGCAGCGCTGGGCCGTCCGGTGTTCCTCGACCTCAAGCTCCACGACATCCCGAACACCGTCGAGGGCGCGGCCCGGAGTGCGGTGGCCTGCGGGGCGTCCCTGCTCACCGTGCACGCGAGCGGGGGCCCGCGCATGGTCGAGGCTGCCGTGAAGGGTGCCGGGGGGAGGCTTCGCATCCTGGCCGTCACCGTGCTGACCAGCCTCGACGACGACCAGCTCGGCCGCATCGGACTCGCGGGCCCGGCCGAGGCCGCGGTCGTGCGGCTGGCCCGGCTCGCGGCGGAGGCCGGCGCGGGGGGACTGGTGTGCTCGCCGCTCGAGGTGGCGGCGGTGCGGGCGGCCGTGGGGCCGGGCCCGTTGCTCGTGGTTCCGGGCGTGCGTCCACCGGGCGCCGCGGCGGGAGACCAGGCGCGGGTGGCGACCCCCGCCGAGGCGGTGCGCGCTGGTGCCGACGTGGTGGTGCTGGGGCGCCCGCTGCGGGAGGCGGCCGATCCGGCCGCGGCGGCGAGGGCCATCGCCGCCACTCTCTGACCTGACCTTGGGACCTGGGACCTTGGGGGACCTTGGTGCCGGACGTGACCTCGGCGTGACCTCGGTGCCGGACGTCTCAGCCTCGTAGCCTCTTGCGCCAGCCACCTGCCATCACCGACCACCGGACGGCCCACGGGTCGAAATTCGGTCGCCGCCAGCCCGACTTGGCCGCGGCCCCGTGGCCCGAGACTTGGCGCAATGTGTGCTCGACAGCGGGCATGCCGCGCGTCCGGAGATCCCTCTTGGTCTCAGAGGAAACCGCGAATCACTGCACCTGGCGAAGCCACAACCATTCCCTCGTCTTCGAGGAGCCAGGTGCGCGACGGAAGTTCCTGGAGCTGCTGGCCCGGTACAAAGCTGCCCACGGTATCCGAATCCACTCCTACTGCCTGATGGGTACTCATCCTCACGTCGTGTGCAGCGCCATCCGCGGGCAGCTCGCCTGGAGCGCCTTCTGGAAAGTCGTCAACCAATGCTTCGCGCGCTGGTACAACCAGCGCTGTGCGCGGAGAGGCCAGGTGGTCATGGAGCGGCTGCGATCCCCGCGGATCCAGACGAACGACCGCGGCCGGCACATGCTCACCGTGATGCGTTACGGCGATCTGAATCCCGTCAGAGCCGGACTTGCCAGAAGCCCCAAGGACTGGCCTTGGTCGAGCTACCGGCACTACGCGTTCGGCGAGGCGAACGAGCTGATCGACGATGCGCCGGAGTACTTGGAGCTCGGGAAGACGGCACCGCGCCGCCGGAAGGCATATCAGGCACTGCTGGCGCTCCCGCGCAGCCGCGACCTGCTGGTGAGACGCCGCGAGTACGTGCTCGGCCCGTTCGTTGGCTCTGACTCGTGGGTCGCCTCCAGGCTCGAGGCCTGCGGCCTCTCGCCACCGCGGGCCGCCTAGGCCACGGCACACGCCGGGGTGTCAGGTCCGGGCAAGACCGGGGAGTGCGCTTGTTGCGCCCGGGTGCGACGCTGATCGCCCCAGCGCGGGTCCCGAGAGCCTGAGGGGGGCGCCAAGGTCGCGCACCAGGCGGGCCTTCACACCAGGCGCTGAGCGCGAGAGAAGCCGACGTCGCTCCCCGCTACCCGACAATGGTTGCCAGGGAGAAGAACGTGAGTTCTCCGGAGGGGATGGCGTCCGGCACCCACTGGGAGGGGATGGCGTCCGGCACCCACTGCGCCCACTGCGCGGCACCCACTGCGGCACCCACTGCCGACTTCAGCGGCCCGCGCGGCGGAGCAGCACGTAGACGGCCCCTGCGCCGCCGTCCTGCGGCCGGGCCGTGGCGAAGGCCAGCACGTAGCGGCCGAAGCGGGCGGTCGCGAGCCAAGTGCGGAGCGCCTCCTTCAGCACGGGCACCTGGTCCTTGGAGTGGCTGCCGCGCCCATGGACGAGGAGCACGCACCGCTTCCCGGCCGCGCGCGCGTCCCGGAGGAACCGATCCACCTCCGCCTTCGCCTCGTCGCGCCGCAGGCCGTGCAGGTCCACGTGTCCCTGGACCGCGTAGTCGCCCCGCCGGAGCTTCCGCACCACGGCGGGGTCGAGCCCCGCGACGCATCCCTCGATGTACTCGTCCGAGTCCGACAGGTCGAAGGGGGCGTCGCCGTTGACCAGTGCCCGCAGCTCGTCGACGGCGTCGAGGTCCGGGTGCCGGACGTGCCGCGGGCCGGGAACGGGAGGGCGCGGGTCGACGACCCCCGGCCCCGGCTCGAGGCGCGAGACCCCGGCGGTGGCCTGCGCCCAGAGGTCCTCGTCCGCGGGGACCGGTTCCGGCCCGGGCACCCTGGGCACGCCCCCCCTGCCCGGGCCGGCGCCCGTCCCCGCCGGTCGGGGGGGCGTCGCCCGCGCCCGCTCCTCCAGCATCCTCTTCAGGTCGCGGAAGGGGCCGTGGAAGGGCTTCTTCCCCACGGCGCGACTATATCCAGGCCGCGCCATGGATGCCGAGATCCAGTGCCCGTACTGCGGCGAATGGGTCACGATCTTCGTGGATCCCGGCGGCGGCGAGCAGCAGACGTACGAGGAGGACTGCCCGGTCTGCTGCCGCCCCTGGGTGGTCCACGCCGTCGAGGAGGAGCCAGGGGGCTTCGCCGTGGCGGTGGCGCGTCCCGACGCCTGAGGGGCACCCGGCGGGGCCGGCGGCCGTCTCGCCCCTTGACAGATATATCGCCCAGATATATCTGGCAGCAGCATGTCGCCGGCCAGCCCCCGAGAGAGGCGGATGCGCGAGAACCGCACGCGCTACGTGGTGCTGGGCATGCTGTCGGCGGCGCCCATGACCGGCTACGCGCTCCGCCAGCAGATCGCGGGGAGCGTGGGCCATTTCTGGCAGGAGAGCTACGGCCAGCTGTATCCCACCCTGCGCCGGCTCACCGCGGAACGGCTGCTCGAGGCCCGGGCGTCGCGGGGCGGGCCGGGCCGCGCCGGAGCCACCTACCACGTGACCGAGCGCGGCCGGGCGGCGCTCGCCGAGTGGGTGTCGCGCCCCACCGCCGTCCAGCCGGTGCGGAACGAGCTGCTCCTCAAGGTCTTCTTCGGCGGGGCCGTCGCCCCCGAGGTCACGGCGCGGAACCTCGAGGCCGTCGCCGCACGCCTCCGGGCCCAGCGCGCGGCGCTGCAGGGCGCGGCCAGGGCCCTGGAGTCCCAGGCGGGCCGGCACCCGGACGCCCCCTACTGGAGGCTCACCGTCGAGTACGGCCTGCGCTTCATGCAGACCGGGCTCGGGTGGATCGACCACGCCCTGGGCGTGGTGGGCGAGATGCGGCCCGGCGCCAGGCGCGCGCGGGTCGCGCCATTCGCGGCAGCGGCGGCGCGCCGGAAGAGCGCGCGCCCCTCCGGAGGAAACCCATGAGCGCCCCCATCGTCTCCGTCGAGAACGTCTTCCGGACCTACCGGCTCGGCAAGTCCGAGGTGCAGGCGCTGCGCGGGGTCTCGCTCGAGATCCACCCCGGCGAGTTCCTGGCGGTGGCGGGCCCCTCCGGCAGCGGCAAGACCACGCTCCTGAATCTCGTCGGCTGCGTCGACACGCCCACCTCCGGCGTGGTGCGCGTGGACGGCCGGGACACGAGCGCCCTCTCCGAGCGGGCCCTGACCGACCTGCGGCTGCGCCGCATCGGATTCATCTTCCAGTCCTTCAACCTCGTGGCCGTGCTCTCGGTGTTCCAGAACGTGGAGTTCCCCCTCCTGCTGCAGGGCGAGGCGACGAGGAAGGAGCGGGAGCAGCGGGTGCTGGCGCTCCTGGACGCGGTCGGCCTGCGCGAGCACGCCCGCCACCGGCCGAGCGAGCTCTCGGGCGGCCAGCGGCAGCGGGTGGCGGTGGCGCGCGCCCTGGTGGGGCGGCCCCGGCTGGTCCTCGCCGACGAGCCCACCGCCAACCTCGACTCCACCACCGGCGCGACCATCATCGACCTGATGCGCGATCTCAACCGGCGGGACGGCACCACCTTCCTCTTCTCCACCCATGACCAGAAGGTGATGTCGCACGCCCACGCCGTGGTGCGCATCGCCGACGGGCAGCTGCAGGCCCGCGAGACGCTGAACCCCGCCGCCTGAGGCCGCCATGCTCCCGGCCACCGGCAAGGTGAAGGTCCTCTTCCGGATCGCCCTGCGGAACCTCGCCGCGGGCCGGGCCCGGACCGCCATCATCGGCACCATCCTGCTGGTGGGGACGCTGCTGGTCGTGGTCGGCTCCTCGCTGGTCGAGAGCGTCGACCGGGGGATGCGCTCCTCCATCCAGGGGAGCCTGGGGGGCCAGCTGCAGGTCTACGACGCGCGCTCCAAGGACGAGCTGGCGCTCTACGGCGGCATGGGCCGGGAGCCGCTGCTCGAGCCCATCGTCGACTTCTCCCGGGTCAAGGCGGAGCTGGAGAAGGTCCCCAACGTGAAGCGCGTCATCCCCATGGGCATCGACCAGGCCCTGGTGGCCACCGGCAACCAGATCGACGTGGCGCTGGAGAGGCTCCGCGCCGACGTGCGGCGCCTGGAGGCCGGCGAGGACGACCCGGAGCTGCGCCGCCGCTACCAGGCGCACCAGGCGCACGTGCGCCGCATGGTGACGCTGCTGCGCGACGACCTGAAGTCGGCGCGCGCCCTCGCCGACGACGAGCTGCTTCGGGAGCGCAAGCGGGACGGAGACGACCTGGCCCGCGCCGCCTCGGACGACTTCTGGGCGGGCTTCGAGCGCGACCGGCTGGCGGGCCTGGAGTTCCTGGAGAACCGCATCGCGCCGCAGGGGATGGAAGGCGGGATGACCTACGTGCGCTACGTGGGCACCGACCTGGACGCCTTCATGGAGGCCTTCGACCGGGCCCACGTCGTCGAGGGAGAGCGCGTGCCCAGCGGGCACCGCGGCATCCTCCTGGGAAAGTGGTACGCGGAGGAGTACCTGAAGATCAAGAACGCCCGGCGCCTCGACAAGATCAAGGACGCACGCGACTTCCAGCGCCGCCGCATCGCGACCGACGAGGAGCTGCGCCGCTGGGTCAAGGAGAACACCAACCAGCTCTCCGAGATCCAGATGCAGCTCGACCCGCTCCAGGCGGAGGAGGCGGCCGCCCGGCTGCGCCGCGGGCTCGGGAGCGCGGAGCGCGACCTCTCCAGGCTCCTGGTGGAGCTCTTCTCCACCACCGACGCGGACTTCGAGAAGAAGTACCGGCTCTTCTACGACGAGCTGGCCCCGCTGCTGCAGCTCTACAAGATCCGGATCGGCGACACCATCACCATCAAGGCGCCCTCGAGGAGCGGCTACTACAGCTCGGTGAACGTGAAGGTCTACGGCTTCGTCGAGTTCCGCGGGCTGGAGAAGTCGCGGCTGGCCGGGGTGATGAGCCTGCTGGATCTCATGACCTGGCGCGACCTCTACGGCTACCTCACCAAGGAGAAGGCCGAGGAGGTGCGGGCGCTCCGGGACCAGGTCGGGGCGCGGCAGGTCCCCCGGGAGAGCGCCGAGGCGGAGCTCTTCGGCGGCGGAGGCCCCGCGGTCGAGAAGCAGAGGGCCGGCCGGATCGACGAGGCGGCGCTGCTGGCGGGCATCGCCCGGCCGGCGAGGACGCAGGACCTGGCGGCGCAGGCCTACTCCCAGGAGGAGATCGACCGCGGCGTGGCCCTCAACGCCGCGCTGATCCTGCGGGACCCGTCGCGGATCCGCGCCACCATGGAGGACGTCGAGCGCGCCTCCCGCCGGGCCGGCCTGGGCCTCAAGGTGGTGGACTGGCAGAAGGCCTCGGGCCTGGTGGGGCAGAGCGTCACCATGTTCCGCATCGTGCTCTACACCGCGGTGCTCATCATCTTCGCGGTGGCGCTGGTGATCATCAACAACGCCATGGTGATGGCCACGCTGCAGCGGGTCCGGGAGATCGGCACCATGCGCGCCATCGGCGCGCAGCGCCGCTTCGTGACCGCCATGCTCCTGGTGGAGACGGCGGCGGTGTCGCTCCTCTTCGGGGTGCTCGGGGCCGTGCTGGGCGCCGCGGCCCTGTGGGCGGTCCGGGCCTGGGGCGGCATCCCGGCCACCAACGACCAGCTGTACTTCTTCTTCTCCGGCCCGGCGCTGCTCCCGGCGCTGGGGACCACCGGCGTGGCGGTCTCCCTGGGCCTGGTCCTGGTGGTGAGCATGCTGTCCGGCTTCTACCCGGCGATCATCGCCATGAAGGTCACGCCCGTCGAGGCGATGGCCGCGGACGACTGAGAATGCTGCTCGTCGACTTCCAGATCGCATCGCGCAACCTGCTGCGCCACACCCGCCGCAACCTCTTCCTCGGCGGCGCCCTGGCGGTCACCACCGGGCTGCTGGTCCTCCTCAACGGACTGGCGGACGGGATGAAGGCCTCGCTGCTCGAGTCCGCCACCACGCTGATGACCGGCCACGTCAACGTGGGGGGCTTCTACAAGATCACCAGCAGCACCGCGGCCCCGCTGGTCACCGACTACCAGAAGGTGCTGGCGGAGACGAAGAAGCACGTGCCGGAGCTCGACTACTACACGGTGCGGGTGCGCGGCTACGCCAAGGCCGTGTCCGAGAAGGGGTCGATGGACCTGGTGCTGGGGGGCGTGGACGTGGCCCACGAGCCCGGCCTGCGCCGCATCCTCCAGCGGGTCGACGGGCGCCTCGACGACCTGCAGGAGCCGGGCACGCTGATGCTCTTCGAGGACCAGGCCAAGCGGCTCGAGGTGAAGGTGGGCGACATGGTCACCCTGGTGGCCCCGACGACGCGGGGCCAGAGCAACACCGCCGACCTGCGCGTGGTCTTCATCGCCAAGGGGGTGGGGCTGATGAGCGCCTTCAGCTCCTTCCTGCCCGCCGAGACGCTGCGCAAGCTCTACAACCTGCGCGAGGGGAACACCGGCGCCATCCAGCTGTACCTCAAGGACCACCGCAAGGCCGCCGAGGTGGCGGCGCGGCTGCGCACCCGGCTGGCCGCCGCCGGGTGGCGGGTGCTCGACTCCGACCCCAAGCCCTACTGGATGAAGCTCTTCCAGACCATCCCCAGCGAGGACTGGACCGGCCAGAAGCTCGACATGTCCACCTGGGAGGACGAGATGAGCTTCCTCTCGTGGATCTTCTCGGCCGTGCGGGTGCTCTCCGCCATCCTGATCTTCGTCCTCATGGCGATCGTCGTCGTCGGCATCCTCAACACCCTGGCCATCGCCATCCGCGAGCGGACCCGCGAGATCGGCACCCTGCGGGCCATCGGGATGCAGCGGCGCAAGGTGCGCTGGCTCCTGCTCCTCGAGGCGGGGCTGCTCGGGGTGATCTCCTCTGGAGCCGGGGCCGCCGCCGCGCTGGCCCTCGCCGCCGGGCTCAACCGGGCGCAGATCGACGTGCCGGAGCCGGTGCAGATGTTCCTCATGCAGCAGCACCTCTTCCTGGCCACCGCCCCGGCCGGCGCGCTGGGGTATGCGGCCATCCTGGCCGCGGTCACCACCCTGGCCTCGCTCCTGCCCGCCACCTGGGCGGCGCGACTCCAGCCCATCAGCGCCATGCACCACATCGGGTGAACGCCATGAGGCGAATCGCGCTCGCCGTGCTCCTGCTGGCCCTGGCGCCCCCGGCCCGGGCCCTGACCCAGCCCGAGGCCCTGGGCCTGGTCCGCACCCTCGACGAGCGGACCCACAACAACGGCGACTTCGCCGGCCTCTGCTACCTGGAGCAGAAGGAGAAGGACAAGAGCGACGTGGTCTACGAGCTGGTCTATTACCGCCGCAGCGAGGGCCAGCGCCTCCTCATGCTCTTCACCAAGCCCAAGAGCGAGGCGGGCAAGGGGTACCTGCGGATCGAGAAGAACCTGTGGATGTACGACCCGGGCACCGGGAAGTGGGAGCGCCGCACCGAGCGCGAGCGCATCGGCGGCACCGACTCGCGCCGTGGCGACTTCGACGAGTCGCGCCTGGCCGAGGAGTACGAAGTCCGCTGGGAAGGGGACGAGAAGCTCGGCGCCTACTCGGCCCACCGGCTGGTGCTGAGCGCCCGCGAGGGCGCCGACGTGGCCTTCCCCACCCTGCGGCTCTGGCTCGACTCGGCCACCGGCAACCTGCTCAAGCGGCAGGACCTGGCCCTCTCCGGCCGCCTCATGCGCACCGCCCTCTACCCGCGCTGGAAGAAGGTCTGGTCGGAGTCGAAGAAGGGCGACGTCTGGTACCCGGAGCAGATCTACCTCTACGACGAGATCGAGAAGGCCAACTCCACCATGGTGGTCATCAAGCAGGTGGACCTCCGGGGCCTGTCGCCCAACATGTTCACCAAGGCCTGGCTGGAGGCGAAGAGCCGGTAGCTCGACGCCGGCCGCGAAGAGACCTTGACCCGTCGCGCCCTGCTCCTCGCCATCGCCCTGGCCGGGGCTCCTGCCGCTGCGCAGCAGCGCCCCGCGGAGGAGGACGTCTTCGCGGCTCCCCCCGCCCCGCCCCGGCAGGCGCCGAAGGAGGCGCCGAAGGAGGCGCCGGCGGAGGAGCCCCGCCGGCCCTCCGACGCCGACCTGCTCGGGAAGCCGGCCGCCGCGCCGGGCGAGACGTCCGGGCGCCCCGCGGCCGAGGCCCGCCTGCGCTCGCTTCTCGGCGAGACGGACAACCCGCTCCAGATCGGCGGGGTCCTCTACCTGCGCGCCGCCGTCACGGCGCAGGAGGGAGCCGCCCCTTCGCGCTGGCCGCTCTCCTCGCCGTCGCTGGTGGACGTGTACCTCGACGCGCGCCCCGGCGACCGGGTCCGCGGCTTCGGCCTGGTCCGCACCTTCTACGACCCGACCCTCGCCTCGCCGTCGGGCCTGGCGGCGCTCGAGGGAGCCGGCCAGGTCTCGAGCCTCGGCCAGGGCGCGACGCTGCGCAGCATCCTCGACCAGCTCTGGCTCCGCTTCGACGCCGGTCGGACGGTGTTCTTCACCGCCGGCCGCCAGCACGTGAAGTGGGGCACGGGCCGGTTCTGGAACCCCACCGACTTCCTCCACGCCGCTCGCCGCAACCCGCTCGCGACCTTCGACGACCGGGCCGGCACCGCCATGCTGAAGGCGCACTTCCCCTGGGAGGCCCGCGGCTGGAACCTCTACGCCCTGGCGATCGCCGAGCCGCTGGTGACGAAGCCCTCCTCCCTCTACCTCTCGCAGCAGCAGCCCCCGTCGAACCAGCTGGGCGCCGTGGGCGGGGCGGCGCGGGCCGAGGCGGTGCTGGGGAGCTGGGAGATCGGGATCGACGGCGCGGCCCAGCGGGGCATGGACCCCCGGCTGGGCCTCGACTTCTCCACCGGCCTCTGGGAGATCGACCTCCGCGGGGAGGCGGCGCTGCGCCAGGGCTCGGACGCGCCGCGGTGGCGCGCCCCGCCCCCGGGGAACGCCATCGACCCCGCCGCCCTGCAGGCCCCGGCTCCCGGCGGCCTCCGCACCTCGGCCGTGCTGGGCGCGGAGTGGCAGCACCGGTACTCGGACGAGGACACCTTCACGGTGGGCGCCGAGTACTTCTGGAACCAGAACGGCTATGGCGACGCGCACGTCTACCCGGTGCTCGCCTTCACCAACTCCTTCACGCCCTTCTACGTCGGGCGCCACTACGCCGGCGCCTGGCTCTACCTGCCGAGGCCGGGGAGCTGGAACCTCCACACCTTCACCTTCTCGTTGCTGGGCAACCTCTCGGACGCCTCCTTCGTGGGGCGGATCGACTGGAGCGTCACCCTGCTCACCTACCTGACGCTCGAGACCTGGCTCGCGGGGCACGCCGGGGCCAAGGGCGGGGAGTTCCGCTTCGGCCTCGACGAGTCGGTCCAGCTCCCGACCGGGGTGCCCTGTCCCGCCGGCACCACCACCGGGACGAGCGGCGTCTGCCGCGTGTACTTCGCCACCCCCGTCGTCGACGCCGGGGTGGCCCTGCGGATGGCGCTCTAGCGCAGCTCAGGCGCCGCAGGCGGCGGCCGACGCCAGCGCCGCCCGCACCCGGGCCGCCAGGGCCTCGGCCCCGAAGGGCTTGGCGAGCACCTCGACCGCCCCGCCGCTGCCGGCCGGCTGCGGGTAGCCGGAGACGAAGACCACCGGCAACCCGGGGCGGAGGCGCTGGGCCCGCGAGGCCAGCTCGGGCCCGCTCATCCCGGGCATGACCACGTCGGTCACCAGCAGGTCGATGCGAGTGGACGGCGAGCGGACCAGGTGGAGCCCCTCGGTGCCGTCGGGAGCGGTCAGCACGCGGTAGCCCAGGCGGTCGAGCATGCGCCGGGCGACGTCCAGCACCAGCGGATCGTCCTCGACCAGCAGGACGGTCTCGCCGTTGCCGGTCGGCACGGGCCGGGCGGCCCCCGGGGCGGCCGCATCCGCCGGCGCGGGCGCGGCGGGCAGGAACACGTCGAACGACGACCCGCGCCCGGGCTCCGAGCGAACGCCGACGTGGCCTCGGTGCTGGCCGACGATGGTCTTGACGGTGGCCAGTCCCAGGCCGGTTCCCTTCCCGTCGGGCTTGGTGGTGAAGAAGGGCTCGAAGAGGCGGGCCCGCACCTCGGGCGGGATCCCGGTGCCGGTGTCGGAGACCGTGAGCCGGAGGAAGGGCCGGCCGCTCCGGCGCGCCTCGGGCGGCAGCTCCTCCTCCCGGGCCCGGTCGGCCGAGATGGTGAGGCGCCCCCCATGCTCCATGGCGTCCCGGGCGTTGAGGGCCAGGTTCAGGATCACCTGCTCGATCTGGTTGGGGTCGCCGAGCACCGCTCCCGTCCCGGGAGCGACCGCCACCTCGATGGTCACGTCCTCGCCGATGACGCGTCCCAGGAGCCGGCGCATCTCCTCCAGCGGCCGCCGCAGGTCGAAGGGCCGCGCCGCCAGCGGGCCGCGGCGCCCGAAGGCGAGCAGCTGGGAGGTGAGCGCCACCGCCCGCCGGCAGGCCTCGTCGATCTCGGCCAGCGCCTCCCGGACGCGCGCCGGGTCCTCGGCGTCCAGCCGGGCCGACGAGGTGGCCGCCGCCATCACGGTGAGCAGGTTGTTGAAGTCGTGGGCCACGCCGCCGGCGAGCCGGCCCAGGGCGTCCATCTTCTGGGCCTGCCGGAGCTGGGCCTCGAGAGCCGCCCGGTCGCGCCGGGCCGAGGCGAGCTCGGTCACGTCGCGGAGCACCGAGAGGATCAGCTCCTCCTGGCCGAGCCGCACCGGGTTGGCGGAGAGGAGGCCGGTGCGGACCTCGCCCCCCTTGCGGCGGAAGTGCATCTCGTGGTTGCGCACGCTCCGGTCGCGCCGCAGCGCCTCCACCAGCTCGTCCCGCTCGGCGGGATCGGCCCAGATGTCCACCTCGGCCAGCCCGCGCCCCTGGGCCTCCGAGGCCGACCAGCCGGTGAGGCTGGTGAATCCCTGGTTGACGGCGACGAAGACGCCGTCGCGCGCCCGGTTGATGGAGATGGCGTCGGGGCTGAGGTCGAAGATGGCCGAGAGGATGCGGCCGGGCGGCGCCGCGGGGCTCGCGGGCAGGATGAGCGGCGTCGTCGCTGCGATGGCCAATCGACCTCCGGTTCCGGATCCGGGCCTCGATCGCCGTTCTCGCGTCCGCACGAGGCCGGCGATCGCTTGCCCCCTGCGACACCCATTGTGATCGAGTGCAAGGCCGCGGAAAACCCGGCATTCGTGTGACACGATGGCCGGGCTGTACACCAATAGTGATGAAAAGGGGCTCGCTCTGCAGCCGGTGGGGCTCGGCTCCCGGCCACAGGACGCGTGTCCGGGGCGCACATGTCGGGTAAGGTGTCGCGGGGTGGGCGCGCGCCCGGCGGCGCGCGGCCAGGAGGATCCGCGGCCGGCGATGGGCTCTCCACCTCCCGCCGCGCTCGGAGGAAGAAGATGGCGATCGGAATGCAGAAGCAGACGCAGTCGAGCTTCGAGGACGTGCTCGCCCGGATCCCGGATCTGCTCAAGGCCGAGGGCTTCGGGGTCCTCACCCAGATCGACGTGCAGGAGACGCTGAAGGCCAAGCTGGGCGTCACCTTCCGCAAGTACCGGATCCTCGGCGCCTGCAATCCCCCGCTGGCGCACCGGGCGCTCTCGGCGGTGACCGGGATCGGGGTGCTCCTCCCCTGCAACGTCGCGGTCTGGGAGGGGGACGACGGGCGGGCCGTGGTGGCGGCCGTGGACCCCATGCAGACCATCGCGGCGCAGTCGCCCGAGCTGGCCCCGGTGGCCGAGGAGGTCGGCAAGAGGCTGGCGCGGGTGCTGGAGCGGATCTCCTGAGCCGCCCGGCGTCGGCCCGCCGCGGGGCCGGATCAGAATCCGGCGATGGTCACCGGCGAGAGCTTGCTGGCCTGCGTCCCGTCGCCGAGCTGGCCCTGGTCGTTCGACCCCCAGCACGCCAGGGTGGGCGGGCTCGAGCCGGCCAGGGCGCAGGTGTGGTGGAACCCGGCGGCGATGCCGGCGACGCCGCCGGCGAGGCCGACCACGTCCACGGCCGTGGAGCGCCCCGTGCCCGTCCCGTCGCCGAGCTGGCCCTGGGCGTTCGACCCCCAGCACTTCACGCCACCCGCCTCGGTGAGCGCGCAGGTGTGCGCCCAGCCGGCCGCCAGCGCGCTCACGCCCTCGAGCGGGCTCGAGCCGGCGAGCACCTCGACCGGCTCCTTCTGGGCGGCGGGCGTCGCGCCGTTCCCGAGCTGGCCCGCGTCTCCGCGTCCCCAGCAGCGGACCCGGCCCGACGCGCCCGGCTTGTCGTAGGCCACGCAGACGTGCTCCTGGCCCAGGGCGACCGCGCGGATGGCGGCGACGTCGCCGAGGTTGGCGACCGGGATGGGCGTGGTGGCCATGGTTCCCGCCGCCGGGTCGCCCAGCTGGCCGGACCCGTTGTGCCCCCAGCAGCGCATGGTGGTGAGGTCGGTGAGCGCGCAGCTGAACCGGTATCCCGCGAGCAGGGCGAAGGCCCCGTCGAGATCCGACACCGGCGTGGGCACCGCCACCGCGTTCGGATCGGCGCTGCCGTTCCCGATCTGGCCCACCTCGCCGTTGCCCCAGCAAGCGACGCGCCCGGTGCCGAGCAGCGCGCAGGTGTGCGCCCATCCCCCGGCCATCCAGCGGACGTCGGAGATGCCCGGCACCGGCACCGGAGAGCCGTGGTTCCCGCTGGCGGGGGCGACCTGGAGGGCCCAGTTGTCGCCCCAGCAGTAGGCGTTGCCCTGGGCGACGCCGCAGGAGTGCCGGAAGGCCGCGGCGACCTGGAGCGGGGTCAGCGACCCCGAGCCCGCCACCGGCACCGGCGACAGGCGGTTCGGGACCCCCGAGCCGTCGCCCACCTGGCCGGACGCGTTCAGCCCCCAGCACTTGACCTCGCCCGCGGCGGTGATCCCGCAGGTGTGCGCCTCGCCGGCGGCGAGACGGGCCAGGCCGGCGACCGGCGCGCCGCAGCAGCCCGCGGCGCACCTCGCGTAGCCGTCGTCGCAGATGTGGTCGCAGGCGCCCGCCACGCAGGCGGCGCGCGCGTGGGCCACGGCGGGAGGCGGGCAGGGCGTGCAGGAGGTGCCGCAGCTGTCGGGGCTGGCGTCGTCGGCGCAGGACGCGCCGCAGGCGTGGTAGCCCGCGTCGCAGGCGATGCCGCAGGCGCCGGACACGCAGGTGGCTGTGCCGTGCCCCGGCCCGGGACAGGGCGTGCACAGGGTCCCGCAGCTCTGGGGGCTCGCGTCCGGGGCGCAGCCGGTGCCGCAGGCGTGCCAGCCGGGATCGCAGCTCGCGTCCAGGGAACCGTTTCCGCCGCCGGCCCCGCAGGCCAGCGCCAGCGACGCGCCCGCGGCGAGCGCGACCGGGAGAGCCCTTCGCGACATGGCGCCCCTCCTCGTCCGGGCCATGCTACGGCCGGCGGGCGGGAGGGGCCCCGCGTCCTGGGGGCGCACCTGTCGGGGGGGCGCCCCGATCAGAAGGTGAACTGGTCGCCCTGGGCGCGCAGCGCCGTCAGGGCCGCCAGGTTCACGATGCTGCTCACCGAGGTGCCCATCTGCAGCACGTTGACCGGCTTGTTCATGCCCAGCAGCACCGGGCCGATGAGCTCCGCGCCGGCGATGCCCTCGAGCAGCTGGTAGGCGACGTTGGCGGAGTCGAGGTTGGGGAAGATGAAGACGTTGGCGTCGTCCCCCAGCGTCGAGAAGGGGAACTCGACCTTGCGCACCTCCATCGAGAGCGCGATGTCGGCCTGGATCTCGCCGTCCACCTCCAGGTCGGGGCGCAGCTTCCGCACCAGCTCGGTGGCGCGCCGCACCTTGGCAGGGCTCGGGCCCTTGGAGTTGCCGAAGGAGGAGTAGGAGAGCATCGCCACCCGGGGCTTGACCTCGAAGAACTTGGCCAGATCGGCGGTGGCCGCGGCGATCTCGGCCAGCTCCTCCGCGGTGGGATCGATGTTCACGGTGGTGTCGGCGAAGAACTTGAAGTCGTTCCGGGTCACCACGATGTAGACGCCGGCGGCGCGGCGCCCGCCCTGCGTGTGGATCACCTCCAGCGGGGCGCGGATGGCGTCGGCGTAGCCGGTGGTCAGGCCGGTGACCATGCCCTCGGCCGCGCCCTCCTGGACCATCACGGCGGCCCAGTAGTTCCTCTGGCGCATGCGGCGGAGCGCCTCCTCGTAGGTCATGCCGCGGCGCTGCCGCAGCTCCCAGAAGCGGGAGACATAGCGGTTGTAGTCCTCCGCCTCGGGCGGGTCGATGATGGTGACGCCCTCGAGCCCGTCGAGGCGCGCCTCCTCGATCCCCTTCTTCACCACCTTGACCGGGCCGAGCAGGATGGGCTCGCAGATGCCGTCCTCGCGCAGCTCCTGGGCCGCCGCCAGGATCTTGGGGTGGTGCCCCTCGGGGAAGACGATGCGCACCACCTTCTTGCGGGCCTTGGCGTAGACGCCGCTCATCACCGAGTGGGTCCGGCTCTGCCGCTTGCGCAGCCGCTCCCGGTACTCGTCGAGGTCGATCTGGACGCGGGCCACGCCGCTCTTCATGGCCGCCTCGGCGATGGCGGGCGCCACCCAGAGGAGGACGCGGGGGTCGAGCGGCTTGGGGATGAGGTACTCGCGGCCGTAGGCGAAGCGCTCGCCGGAGTAGGCGCGCGACACGGACTCCGGCACCTCCTCCTTGGCCAGGGCCGCCAGGGCCTTGGCGGCTGCCATCTTCATCTCCTCGTTGATGGTGCGGGCGCGGACGTCCAGGGCCCCCCGGAAGATGAAGGGGAACCCGAGGACGTTGTTCACCTGGTTGGGGTAGTCGCTGCGCCCGGTGCACATGATGATGTCCTCGCGCGCCGCCTTGCCCTCCGGGTAGCTGATCTCCGGATCGGGGTTGGCGAGGGCGAAGACCACGGGATTCGGAGCCATGGTCCGGATCATCTCCGGGGTGAGCACGCCCTTGGTGGAGCAGCCCAGGAACACGTCGGCGCCCTTGCAGGCGTCGGCGAGCGTGCGCGCCTTGGTCTCCCGGGCGAACTCGGACTTCCAGGGGTTCATCCCCTCGGTCCGCCCCTTGTAGACCACCCCCTTGGTGTCGCACAGGAGCACGTTCTCGCGCTTCACGCCCAGCGAGAGGTAGAACTTGGTGCAGGCGATGGCCGAGGCGCCGGCGCCCGAGACCACCACCCGGACGTCGCCGATCTTCTTGCCGGCCAGGTCGATGGCGTTGATGAGCGCCGCGCCGGAGATGATGGCGGTGCCGTGCTGGTCGTCGTGGAAGACGGGGATCTGCATCTCCTTCTTGAGCCGCTCCTCGATGACGAAGCACTCCGGCGCCTTGATGTCCTCGAGGTTGATGCCGCCGAAGGTGGGCTCGAGCGCCCTGGCCACCCGGATGACGTCCTCGACCTCGCGGGCCTCGATGCAGATGTCGAAGACGTCGATGTCGGCGAAGCGCTTGAAGAGCACCGCCTTTCCCTCCATCACCGGCTTGCCGGCCGCCGGGCCGATGTCGCCGAGCCCGAGCACCGCGGTGCCGTTGCTGAGCACGGCCACGAGGTTCCCGCGGTTGGTGTACCGGTAGGAGAGGTCCTGGTCCTTGGCGATCTCCAGGCAGGGCTCGGCCACGCCGGGCGTGTAGGCCAGCGACAGGTCGCGGGCGGTGGCGCAGGGCTTGGTGGGGATGACCTCCGTCTTCCCGGGGCGAGGCTGCGAGTGGTAGGCGAGCGCGTCCTCGCGGCGGACGCGCTTCTTGCCCGGCTGGAGCTCGCTGCCCTTGGGAGTGAAGTCAGTGGCCATGTGCGGTCCTCTGCTTTCGGATGGAGCGGGGAGGGGCGACCAAACCGCACGCCGCCAGCGCTGTCAAGCGGAGGTACGTTTCTTGCTATGACGCCCAGCGCCATCGACCCGCGGCCGCGGCGGCGCCCTCGAGGCCCGCGCGGGAGCGCGGTTTCCGTCGATCGGCGGCCGGGAGAGTGCGTCGCCTGCGACGCGGATCCGTCACCCGCGCTTCGCGCCTCGGGTCCCGGGGCCGGAGGAGATCGGGAGGATCGCGCCGGGCGCCGGCCGGCCCGGTCAGCCGGGCGGGAGGGCCTTGAGGCCCAGCGCCGGGTTCCGCTCCAGCTCCTCCAGCGTCCGCGGCCAGTCGTCCTTGAGGAGCCGCGCCAGCGACCGGTCGGAGAGGATCTGCCCGCCGGTCTGGCAGCGCGGGCAGTAGTTGGCCTCGCTGTCGGCGCGGGCGATCCGCTGCACCGGCGCGCCGCAGTCCGGGCAGGGGAGGCGGTGCCGGCCGTGCACCGCGAAGCCCTCCCGGAATGCGGTCACGCCCGAGGGAAAGCCCTGGCGCGCCTCGGCCAGCAGCCGCGCGCGCCACTGCGAGAGGACGCCCCGGGTGGCCTCGAAGAGCCGGCGGCTCTCGGCGTCGTCGAGCTGGCGCGAGAGGCGCATCGGCGAGAGGCGCGCCCGGTGCAGGATCTCGTCGGAGTAGGCGTTGCCGATCCCGGAGAAGAGGTGGGGGTCGGTCAGGGCGCGCTTCAGGGTGTGGCTCTCGCGGGTGAGCGCCTCGCGGAAGCCGGCCAGGTCGACCTCCAGCGGCTCGACGCCCCCGCGGTCGAGCTCGCGGAGCGCCGCCGGGCCGCGCAGGAGGTGGATCGCGGCCCGGCGCCGGGTGCCGGCCTCGGTGAGGACCAGCGCGCCCCGCGGGAAGTCGATCTCCGCGAGCGGCCGGCCGGCGCGGGGGAGCTTCTTCCCCGGCTCGCGCCAGTGGAGCCGGCCGGCGATCATGAGGTGGAGTGCCAGGTAGAGGTCCCCCTCGAGCGAGAGCACCACCCGCTTCCCCATCCGCCGCACCGCCAGGACCCGCCGCCCCTCGGCCGCGGAGGGCGGCGGGTCCGCGGTCCGCAGGACGAAGGGGCTCGGGAGCCGGATGCGGAGGAGCGGCTCGCCCCGCGTCCGGGCGGCGACGGCCTCGACGTAGGCCTCGATGTCCGGCAGCTCGGGCACCCGGGGAGGATAGCGGGCCCCCGACGGGGTGCAAGGCGCGGGGGCCAGGGTCCCCGCGGCCGCGGAGCGAGCCGGCTCGCTCAGCCGCCGCCTGCCGGCCGGATGCGCTCCCGGCTCCCGGTGACGAGCCGCAGCCGGACGCGCGCCCATCGCTGGCGCTCGGCCAGGTCGTGGATGGCCCAGGTGACGGCGGCCAGCCAGGCCTGCACCCCGAAGGCGACGAGCTGTACGCCGAGCCGGTCCCCGAGCCAGGAGGCGAGGAGGAATGCGGCGGTCAGCCCCTCGGCGACGAGCAGCAGGACCACGCCGCGCTTGCGGCGGAACTCCATGGCGTACCCGATGGCGAGGACCATGAGGAGCACGCCGATCTGCCGGACCAGGAAGGAGGACGCGGGCGGAAGGCCGGCCAGCGCCAGGGCCCGGGCCGGAAAGGCCGCCGCCAGCAGGCCGGTGAGCGCCGTTCCGCCGACGGCCAGGCCGACGAGCGCCAGCTCGGCGCGCTCCCAGAGGGTGGGCCGCTCGCCCTCCGGCGGTGGCCGGGAAGGGCTCACGGGCCACCTCCCCCGAGGATGTCGCCGATCCCGAGCACCCCGATCCACCCCATCGATTCCAGGGTAATGCTTCGGGCGGCGGGGCGCATTCCCACGCTTCGGCGCGGGCGAGCCAAAGGGGGGGCTGGCTCGAGGCGGCGCCCGAAAGTGGACGGGGGACCGGGCCGGTGATCTGATGCGGCCGTGGACGGCCGGGGCGGGATGGCGGAGCGGGACCTGGAGAGGGCGGCGCGCCTGGTGCTGGGGCGCGAGCTCGGGCCGGGCGTCGGCAGGGACGAGCTCCGCCGCGCCTTCCGCCGCCGCGCCCTGGAGCTCCACCCGGACCGGGCCGCGGCGCTGGGGCGCGAGCCCGCCGACCTCACCGAGGAGTTCCGGGCACTGTGCTCGGCCTACGAGCTGCTCGACGGCCAGGCCGGGGCGCCCCGCGCGGGCGCCGCCGCCGGGCCGGGGGAGCCG
>DATIFE010000108.1:0-2835 GCA_035455425.1 Anaeromyxobacteraceae bacterium
GGCGGCGCCGGCCGCCAGCAGCGCCGCGAGCGCGCCCAGGGCGAGCGGGCCCGGCGCGGGAAGAAGCCACCCGGCGAGGCCCCCGGCGATCGCCCCGGCGCCGGTGAAGGCGCAGCCGCGGCAGACGCGCCCGCGGCGGCCGATCCGGATCACCTCGGCCGCGTACCGCCGGCACAGCGGGTGGTGGGCGAGGCGGTGGAAGGCGTGGGCGCGGCGCGCCAGCCGGTCGATGCGCCGGGCCAGCGCGGCGGGAATCCGCGCAGGCGGGGCCGGGAGCGGGGCCGGGGAGGGCCCTGCCGGGACCGCTGCCGTCACGGTCTGCGGAGAGGTCGGCGCCTGCATGGGCGGGGAGGCTATCGCCTCTTCCCGACGCCGTCCTGCTCGACCGCCTGCATCTCCGCCGGAGGGCGCCGGCGGCCCCGAAGGGGTGGAATCGCCATCGCTGGCGATCGCGCACCAGAAGTGAAGAGGCGGTGATCCCGCCAGCCGTCACCTGCCCGCCATCAGCCGCGCCCGCATGGCGCAGGAGTCGGCCTGCGCCTCGGCGTCGGGGCCGTCGACGTACCCGCAGATGTGGCAGAGCTCGTGAGCCAGGCTCGAGACTTCCGGCTTGTCGGGCGGCCCGTCCCAGGCGTCGCCGCGCATCACCACGTCGACGCGGGGAGGAGTCTCGAAGGGATGGGCGCAGCCGGAGACGCCCTGGACGCCGCCGCAGGTGAGCGTGGAGTCGCGCCAGTGGATGACCCCGCCCTGCCGGACGGCATCGCACTCCGGGAGGGCCGCGACCGCCTTCACCACCTCATCCGCGTGGTAGGGGAGGTCCACGACGGACTGCGACCAGGGGGCGGCCCCCGACGAGCAGCCGGCGAGCAGCAGCATGAGCGCGAGGCGGTTCATGGGCTGGCCTCCGGAACGGGGTCCTCGCGGAAGATCTGCGAGGCCGAGATCGCGAACTGGGTCTCACCGAGCCGGCCGGGCCCGTTGTAGACGAGGCCGCCGGCATAGAGCCCATCCCCCGACGGCAGGAGGGCGGCAGCACCGTGGTCGAGGACGTAGTGGCGCATCACGGGTGTCATCGTCCAGGTGTCGAGCCATGGATCGTAGATCTCGCCCTGGAGGGCCATGTAGGCGTTGCGGCCGAGCCCGTCGCGATCGATGTAGTTGCCCCCGGCCACCAGCACCCGGCCCGAGGCCAGGCGCACCGCCGAGGGGACCTGGTAGCGAGGCACGTGCATCGAATGCGCTGGCCGCCAGAGCTCCTCGACGGGATCGTAGAGGTCCGCCTCGGCCGTCGGCGGCCATGCCGCTGGCCAGGGAAGGCCGTTCGTGAGCAGCACCTCGCCCGTGGGGAGCAGCGTGAGCGTGTTGAGCAGGACGGCCCGGTCGAGCGAGCCGGTCTCGGTCCATTCGTTCTTCTCAGGGTCATATGTCTCGGCGGTCGCGGTCCCATACTGGTGAGGGGGCATTCCCACCACCCCGCCGACGACCAGGACCTTTCCCGACGGCAGAAGGACCGTGGATGGGTAGGCACGCGGAGTCTTCATGGGCGCCGCCTGTTCCCATGTGCCGGAGGCCGGGTCGTAGATCTCGGCCCCGGACGTCACCGCGCCGAGGTCCGGCTCGTAGCCCCCCACGAACAGGACCTTCCCCCTGGGGAGGACGACCATCGAACGGTTGCCCTCCCCGGACGACCGGGGCTTGGCCATCTCGCCGGTCTGCGTCCAGCGTCCCGTGGCCGGGTCATACAGCTCGGCGGTGGCTCGGCAGCCGTACAGCTGGACCCCGGAGCAGCCGCCGGCGACGAGCACCCTCCCGTCGGGGAGCAGGGCGGCGCCATAGTTCCGGCGCGCCTCGTTCATCGAGCCCGTCGGCGTCCAGATCCCGCTGACTGGATCGTAGATCTCCGCGGTGGCGAGAGCCGTGCATCCCATGAAGGGGTCCGAGTAGCTGTCGCAGCCTCCTGCAGCGAGGACCCTGCCGTCCGAGAGTGGCGTCAGGGCGTACTGGCTCCGCGGCTCGTTCATCGCGCCCGTCACCGTCCACGTGCCGACGACCGGCTCGCCCGCCTCCGGCGAGCAGGAGGCGGAGGCGAGGGCGGCGAGCGCGGCTACCGGCAGCAGGACGAGCCGTCTCATGGAACGGCCTCCGGCAGCGGCCCCTCGTCGAAGATCTGCGCGGCCGACAGGGTGTCCCAGTGAGTCCAGGGCATGAAGTCGGTGGTCTCTCCCCCGGTGAAGAGCACCTGGCCCGACTGCAGGAGGACGGCCGCCGCGGCCCCGAACTCGAAGTGCCGCAGGGGCGGGGTGGGCGCCCAGGCGTCGTGCCAGGGGTCGTAGACCTCGGAGGGAAACATCGAAAGAGAGGTGAAGCAGCCGGGGTGCAGGCCGCCCCCGGCGAGGAGCACCCTTCCCGAGGGCAGGCGCACCGCCGAGGGGTAGCTGTGGGCATTGAGCATGGGGTGGGCCGGGCGCCATTCCTCCGTGATGGGATCGTAGATGTCCGCCTCGGCGTTGAACCGGCACGTCGGGTCGATGCCGTTGTAGACTTGCGGGAGGCCGTTGGTGAGGAGGACCTCTCCGGTGGGCAGCAGCGCGAGCGTGTTCCATATGACGGGACGTCGCAGCGACCCCTTCGTCTCCGTCCACGCGTTCGCCTCGGGGTCGTAGAGCTCGCTCCTTGTGGTCGCCGGTATCACGGGGTTTGGCTGTGGCACCGTCGTAAGTCCGCCGACCACGAGGACCTTGCCCGAGGCCAAGAGGATGGCCGTCGAGTCGAGGCGTGGCACCACCATCGGCCCGGTCGGCTCCCACTCGCCGGTCGCGGGGTCGTAGACCT
>DATIFE010000109.1:0-3558 GCA_035455425.1 Anaeromyxobacteraceae bacterium
GTGCTTCCGGTGAACCTTGCGGATGGTGACGGACATGAACGACCTCGGCGGTGAGCGTTAGGCGACTTGGGACCGTTTTTGGTACCCGCGCCACCGCCACACTCGCCGAGTATCGTCTATGTCTCTGACAGTACTGGCTCCCCAGGCAAGACTCGAACTTGCGACCCGGTGATTAACAGTCACCTGCTCTGCCAACTGAGCTACTGGGGAAGATCCCTGGAATCCGGGGCGCGCATCCTACGAAGGGGGTCCCGGGTTGTCAACGACGGCGGGGGAGTTGCATCCCACATCGCGTCCTCGCCATCATCGTCCCCGGGAGCCCATGGAAGCCGCCGAGACCGCCGCCCGCCGCCACTTCGCCGAGCTCATCGCCCGGGCCGAGATCCCCCTGGCCGAGGCGGCGCTGGCCATCGCGGAGGAGGAGTACCCGGGCCTGCCGGCCGGCGACTACCTGCGGCGCATCGACGAGCTGGCGGCCCGCGCCGAGGCGCGCCGCGGGGAACGGCGCGGCGCCGCCGACGCGCTGCGCGCCGTGCGCCAGACGCTCTTCGACGAGGCCGGCTTCCGGGGCAACGAGGCCCACTACTACGACCCGCGCAACTCCTTCCTCAACGAGGTGCTGGACCGCCGGCTCGGCATCCCCATCAGCCTCTCCATCGTCTTCCTGGCCGTGGCCCGGCGGCTGGGCCTGGCGGTGGAGGGCGTGGCCTTCCCGGGACACTTCATGGTGAAGCACCGGGCCGGCAGCCGCGAGCTGTTCCTCGACCCCTACCGCGGGGGCGAGGTCCTCAGCGCCGAGGACTGCGAGGCCCGCTACCGGGCCATGACGCAGGGGAAGGGCACCTTCGAGCCCCGTTTCCTCGAGGCGGCGTCGGCGCGGCAGATCCTGGGGCGCATGCTCCACAACCTCAAGAAGATCTACGCGGAGGCGGGCGACGACGTCCGCACGCTGTGGGTGATCGATCGCCTGCTCCTGCTCTTCCCCGACAACGTGGCGGAGCGGCGCGACCGCGGCCTGGTGTCGGCGCGCCTGGGCGCCAGGGACCCGGCGCTCGCCGACCTCGAGGCCTACCTGGCCGCCACGCCGGGCGCGGCCGACGCCGGCCAGGTGCGGGAGATCGCCCAGGCGCTCCGCCAGCGCCACACCTACCTCAACTGAGCGCGGCGGATCAGTCGTACTTCCGGATGCGCAGGCGCTCGACCGGACGGCCGCCGACGAGGTGGCTCTCCACGATCTCCGGGACGTCCTCGGGCCTCACGCCGCCGTACCAGACGCCCTCCGGGTAGACCACCACCACCGCGCCGTGCTCGCAGGCGTCGAGGCAGCCCGCGCTGTTGGCCCGGGCGCTGCCCTGGAGCCCGCGCCGCTTGAGCTCCGCCTTGAGGGCGGCGCGCACCGCCTCGCCGCCCCGGGCCGAGCAGCAGCCGCGCGGGTCGGTCGCGTCGCGCTGGTTCTCGCAGACGAAGACGTGGTGGCGAAAGCGCATCCCGGGGTTGTAGTCGCGGCCGGGGCCGGCGTCGACTACCATGCGGCCGTGCCGCGCCTCCGCGCCGTCGTCACCGACCTCGACAACACCCTCTATCCCTGGGTGGACTACATCGTGCCCAGCCTGGAGGCCATGGTGGACTCGCTCGAGTCCACCACCGGGCTCCCCCGCATCCGCATCGTGCAGGCGCTGAAGGCGGTCTACACCAAGTACGAGTCGAACGAGTACCCCTTCGCCATCCAGGAGTCCGAGCTCTTCGCCCCCTACCGCTCGGACTTCGACTCCTTCAACGAGATGGTCATCTGGCCGGCGGCGCGGGCCTTCAAGGCGGCGCGCGAGCGCTACCTCCATCCCTACCCGGGCGTCCGGGAGGTGCTCGACGACATCCGGGCCCGCGGGCTCAAGCTGGTGGCCCTGACCGACGCCCCGCGGAACGCCGCCGAGCTGCGCCTCAAGTGGCTGGGCCTCGACGGGCACTTCGACGCGCTCTACTCGCTCCCCGGCTACCCGCTCCCCGAGCACGTGGACGCCCGCATCCGGCGGCGGGAGGCCGAGGGGCACTACCGCTCCCGCACCCGGGTGGTCGAGCTGCCGCGCGAGGCGGAGAAGCCGAGCCCGGCCGGGCTGGAGCGCATCCTGGCCGATTTCCGGCTCCCGGGCGAGGCGGTGGCCTTCGTCGGCGACAACCCGGCCAAGGACATGCCGGTGGCCCGGGCCTGCGGCGCGCTCGGCGTCTGGGCCGAGTACGGCACCTACGTGTCGGCCGAGTACCGGGAGCGCCTGGCCGTCATCTCGGCCCGGGCGGTGACCGAGCGCCACGTGTCGGAGGAGCCGGCGCGGGGAAAGCCGCGCTGGCCGCTCGCCATCTCGTCCTTCCGGCAGGTGCTGGACGTGCTCGACGGGTTCCGCTGGCAGGGGCCGCGGGGGAAAGGGAGGAAGACGTGAAGGTGCTCGCCCGCTACGACGACCTGGCCGGCCGGCGCGCCCTGGTCACCGGCGCCTCGAGCGGCATCGGGCTCGGGATCGCCCAGGCGATGCTGGAGCAGGGGATGTCGGTCGCGGTCCACTACCGCTCGGGCCGGCGCGTCGCCGAGGCGCTCCAGGCCCGCTTCCCCGGGCGCGCCTTCGCGCTCCAGGCCGACCTGTCTCGCGAGGAGGAGTGCGCCGGGCTCGTCCGGGGCGCGGCCGCGGCCATGGGCGGCCTGGAGTGCCTGGTCCACTCGGCCGCCATCTGGAGCCCGGGTCCCATCGACCGGATCGAGGCCGCCCAGCTGGAGGAGATCTTCCGCGTCAACCTCTACAGCGCCTTCTACCTGGTGCGCGAGGCGCTGTCCTCGCTGCGGGCGGGTGCGCGCGGCCGCGGCAGCGTGGTCCTCATCGGCTCGACGGCCGGGCAGCGCGGCGAGCCGGGCCACTCCCACTACGCCGCCACCAAGGGCGGGCTGCAGTCGCTGGCCATGAGCCTGGCGGTGGAGCTGGCGCCGGCGGTGCGGGTCAACCTGGTCTCGCCTGGCTGGGTGCGGACGCCCATGGCCGAGGGGGAGCTCTCGGAGCTGGGGGCGCGCATCGCCGGCGCGCTGCCGAACCGGCGCGTGGGCGAGGTGGAGGACGTGGTCCACGCGGTCCTGTACCTCGCCAGCGAGGCCTCGGCCCACCTGGTGGGCCAGGACCTGTGCGTCTCGGGCGGCGCGCTGCTGGTGGTGCCGCGCGGGCAGATCCAGCAGGTGGAGTAGGCGCGGCGGGAGCCCCCGGGGTCAGTGCTCCCCGCCCGGGCCGTGGGCGTGCCCGTGCTCCAGCTCGTCGCCCGTGGCCTGGCGCACCTCGCGCACGGTCACGTCGAAGTGGAGCGTCTTCCCGGCGAGCGGGTGGTTGAGGTCGATGGTCACCGTCTCCAGCCCGACGTCGCGGACCACGAAGGGAACCGGCTGGCCCTCGGGCCCGTGGGCCACGAGCTCCATGCCCGGCTGCAGCTGCACGCCCGCCGGGAAGGAGGTGCGGGCGATCTCCTGCACCGCGCCCGGGTCTGAGGGGCCGTAGCCGTCGTCCGGGGCCACCACCACCTGCCGCGCCT
>DATIFE010000110.1:0-17023 GCA_035455425.1 Anaeromyxobacteraceae bacterium
GCCCGCGCCGCGGCCCGCGCCGAGCCGACCCCGCCCGGCGCCCCGGGCGGCACCGGCCCGGCCGTCCCGCCCGGCCCCTCCGGCCCGCCCGCCGCCTGAGCCCGGGAGCCGTGCCGCTCCGCGAGGTCGCCTACCGGGCTCGCCGGGTCGTCTTCCCGACGGACCTGGCCGTCTGGTACTCGCCCTCGTACCGGCTGCCCCTCACCGGCGTCGGCCGCCCCGACCTCGAGCCCCGGCGCGCCGACTACGTCGCCTGGTGGCTGCGTCACTGGGGCGCGGTCCGGCAGGGCGGCCTGCGCACTCCCCAGCCCATCGAGTGGGAGGCGCTGGCGCGGGTGCACACGCCGGAGCTGCTCGAGTCCCTCTCCGAGGCCGAGACGCTGGGGCGGATCTTCGCCGCCGACGCCTCCGACGTCCCGGTGGACGAGGTGCTCCACACCGTGCGGCTCGCCTGCGGCGCCACCCTGGCCGCGGCCCGGGCGACGCTGCGCTCGCGCGACCCGCACCTGAACCTCCTGGGCGGCTTCCACCACGCCGCCCCGGGCGCCGCGGGCGGGTTCTGTCCGGTGAACGACGTGGCGGTCGCGGTGGCGGCGCTGCGGGCCGAGGAGTTCGGCGGCCAGGTGGTGGTCCTCGACCTCGACGCCCATCCCCCCGACGGGCTGGCCGCCTGCTTCGCCGGCGACCCGTCGGTCTTCGTGGGGTCGCTCTCCGGCTCGGACTGGGGGCCGCTCCCGGGGGTGGACGAGACCCTGCTCTCCGAGGGAACGGAGGACCAGGCCTACCTGGCGGCGCTCGAGGCGCTGCTCGGCCGGATGCCCCGCCCCGAGCTGGCCTTCGTCATCGCCGGCGGCGACGTGCTGGCCGGCGACCGGTTGGGCAAGCTCGGGCTCACCCTGGGCGGCGTCCGGCAGCGGGACCGCCGGGTGGCGGTGGCGCTGGACGGCGTCCCCAGCGTCTGGCTCCCCGGCGGCGGCTACACCGAGACCGCCTGGAAGGTGCTCGCCGGAACGGGAATGGTGCTGTCGCGCGGCTCGCTCACCCCCATTCCCCCCGGGTGGGACCCCCTCTCGGCCCGGTTCTCGCGCATCGCGCGCGAGATCTCCCCGTCGCTGCTGGGCGAGACCGAGCTCTCGGCCGCCGACATGGAGGAGATGCTGGGCCTGGGCCGGCACGGCGGCCAGCGGCTGCTGCTCGGCTACTACACGGCCCAGGGCGTCGAGTACGCGCTCCACCGGTACGGGGTGCTGGAGCAGCTCCGGCGCATCGGCTACGGGAACCTGCACGTGATCCTGGATCAGACCGGGGTCGGCGAGCGGGTCCGCCTCCTCGGCGAGGCCGACGGGGCCGAGCACCTGCTGGTGGAGGAGGTGCTCGAGCGCCGCCAGGTCGCCGGGCGCGACGTGCTCTTCGTCCACTGGATCTCGCTGCGAAACCCCCGCGCGCAGTTCAGCGAGCGGCGCCCGCGGCTCCCGGGCCAGGAGGTCCCCGGCCTGGGGATGGCGCGCGAGTTCGGCGAGCTCCTCACCCGGATGGCCAAGCGGCTCTCGCTGGCCGGCGTCGCCTTCCGCCCGGCGCACCTCCACACCGCCTACCAGGCGCGCCACCTCATGGCCTTCGTGGACCCGGCGCGGCAGGGCCGCTTCGAGGCGCTGCTCCGCGACACCGCCGCGCTGCCGCTGCTCCTGGCCACCACCGCCCTGGACCAGGGCCGGGTGCGGATGAACGGGGAGCCCTATGCCTGGGAGGCGGAGGACATGGCGCTCTGGATCCGGGATCCGCCGGGGGACCCGGCGGCGGTTGCGGCGGCGGTCGCGTCGGAGCGGGAGCGGGTGAAGTTCACGGTCGAGTGAGGGGGCCGGGCCTCAGTTCTCGTCGAGCAGCTGCTCCACCTCCCGCCGCTGCTCCCTCGCCTTCTCGTCGGTCCACCCCTGGTGCACGTAGCGGATGACGCCGCGCCGGTCCACCACCAGGGTGGTGGGGAGGCGGGTGATGTCGAACCGGGCGGCCAGCCGCTCCCCGTTGCGATCCCACAGGATGGGGAAGGCCACCCGCACCTCCCGGAGGAAGGGGGCGATGGGCGCCAGCTCCTCGTCGAAGGACACGCCGTACACCGCCAGTCCCCGCGCCGAGAGCTCCCGCGACAGGGCGTCCAGCACCGGCATGGCGTCGCGGCAGGGCTCGCACCAGGTGGCCCAGAAGTCCACCACCCTCACCTTGCCGCGCTCCGCCCCCACGTCGACCTGCCGCCCCTGGAGGTCCGCCGCCGCGAGCTCCAGGGTCTTCCCCAGCGCCGCCGCGGGCCGGACGACCGGCCGGGGCGCGGCGCAGGCGGACAGCGCCAGGAGGGCCAGGGCGGCCCGCGGACGGGGGAGACGCATGCGGCGGGTGTACCACGCCGCCCGTCGATTCGCAGGGATGGGAGTACCCGGATTGGTGTAGATCAAGGCCCTTCCGGCGAGTGATGTGCCATCTTGCGGGACCACCTTCCGGGTGAGAGGTGATCATGAGAATCGGCCTTCCCGTCGCGGTCGCCGCCGCGTCGCTGCTCGCCGCACCAGCCCGAGGCGACGTGGTCCAGGCGAGCTCGACCACGGTCGTGACCGGAGGCGAGCTGTGGCGCGCCGGCGACTCCAAGGTCGCCGTTCCGGTCTACGAGATCCTGTCGGTCTCGGCGAGCGAGATGCGCACCGCGATGGGCGAGTTCGAGGCCGTCCTCTCGGCCTGGGGAGCGGTGGACGCCGGCCCCATCCGCTTCTGGCAGAACGGCGCCCCGGCCGGCTCGCGCGCCAGCGGCGACGTGGACGTGGGCTACCTGAAGGGCGACCTCCTCGGCCGCCGGCTCGGCTTCCGGCTCGGCCGGCAGGTGGTGATCGAGGGCACGGCCCGCATGCTCCACCTCGACGGAGGCCAGGTGGTGCTGCGCCTCCCCGCCGGCTTCGGCCTCTCCGGCTACGCCGGCGCGCCGGTGTACCCGCGCTTCGACGCGCGCGGGACGGAGCTGGCGACCGGGAACACCGCCGGCGACCTGGCCTACGGAGGCCGGATCTCCTGGCAGCGGGCCGGGCTGCTCACGCTCGGCGCCTCGGCCTCGATGGCGGACGCGGGCGGCGAGGCGACCCGCCGCGAGGTGGGCGCCGACTTCCGGCTGACGCCCATCCACCTGCTCGAGCTGGCCGGCTCCGGCTTCTACGCCACCGACGAGAAGCGCATCGGCCAGGCCGACGTGTCGGCCAACGTCCGCGTCGCCCGCACCGTCTCCCTGGTCGTGGACTACGGGCACGTCGAGCCCGACCTCTTCCTGGCGCGGAACTCCATCCTCTCGGTGTTCGCCGCCGACAAGCGCAACGAGGCCGGGGCCGGTCTCCACTGGACCCCGCGGCGGACGGTGGTGGTCGACGCCGACTACCACTTCCTCGGGGCCGAGGACGGGAACGGCGGCCGGGGGCGCCTCCGGGCGAGCTTCCGGCCGTACGGCCAGGGCGTCGTCGGGGCCGACCTCCAGGTCCTCAAGATCCCGGACAACGGCTACTGGCAGATCCGCCTGTTCGGGTCGCGCGAGTGGGGCCGCACCTCCGGCACGCTCGACCTGTGGATCTACCGCTACGACAACCAGGTGAACGGGCAGGACCAGTCGATCGGCGGCACCGCCACCGGCGGCTGGCAGATCGCCCCGGCGTGGAAGGTGCTCGTCGCCGCCACCGCCGGCTCCGACCCGTTCTTCAAGAGCCGGCTCGACGTGATGGCCAAGCTCGCCTGGACCCAGACCTACGTGCGCGAGGTGCGGTGATGAAGACCGCGAGACTCCTCCTCCCGGCCCTGCTCCTGGCGCTCGCCGCCTGCGGGCTCCGCTCCGCCCCGCCGCGCGACGCGGCCACCCGGGCCCCCACCACCTTCCCGCACGAGAAGCACAGCGGCTTCGATTGCACCGACTGCCACACGGAGATCGCCAAGTCGACCGCGCTGGGCCAGGCGAAGCTCCCGGGCGTGGCGAAGTGCGAGGAGTGCCACGATCGCTCCGCCCCCGAGGACAAGGCCAAGTTCACGCCGCCCACGCGTTCGGCGCGCCAGTACGAGCTCCGCTTCGACCACGCCGCCCACCTGAAGCGCGTGCCCAAGGGCGACTGCACCGTCTGCCACAAGAGCCTGCCCGCCCCCGGCGAGCCCTGGAAGGCGGCGCCGCCCATGGCCGCCTGCACCGCCTGCCACAACCACCAGGTCGACTTCGCCGAGGCGCGCTGCGCCCCCTGCCACGTGAGCCTGAAGCGCTTCCCGCTCAAGCCCGTGACCGAGTACGCGCACCAGGGCGACTGGATCAAGGAGCACGGGAAGCTGGCCAAGGGCTCGGCCGAGACCTGCGCCGCCTGCCACGAGCAGACCTATTGCGCCCAGTGCCACACCCCCGACACCGGGCCCATGCGTCCCGAGATCCGCTTCCCGGAGAAGGTGGAGAGCGGCTTCATCCACCGCGGCGACTTCCTCTCGCGCCACCCCATCGAGGCCCAGGCGAGCCCGGCGAGCTGCCGCAAGTGCCACGGGAGCTACTTCTGCGACAGCTGCCACTCGGAGCAGGGGCTCTCGACCCGCCCCGGCACGCTGAACCCGCGCGAGCCGCATCCGCAGCCGGACTGGACCACCAAGGGCTCGGGCAACTTCCACGGGGACGCGGCCCGGGCCAACATCGTCTCCTGCGCCGGCTGCCACGACCAGGGCGCGGCCTCGATCTGCGTCCTGTGCCACCGGTCGGGCGGCGCCGCGGGCGTCAACATCCACCCGCCGAGCTTCAAGCGGACGGACAAGACCCGGCCCATGTGCCGGGCCTGTCACTGATCGTACGGGGGCTGCGCCCCCTAGTGGCGCGCCCCGGGCGATTCGACCCGGGCTCCGGCGCAGGGGTCTCGCCTTCGGGCGCTGTCCTCGCCCGCGACCTCGGACCGCGACCCGCGCGAATCCGCGGGGCGGGGGCTCCTCGCTGACGGCGGTCGCGCAGGCCACCGGACGCGCCGGACGGCGGCGCTCCTCGCCGGCAACTCGTCGCGGACGATGAGCGGAGCCGCGCGCTCGATGTGGCGCCCGGCGTGCTGCGGAGGCGCCCGCCGGCGAGACCCTGCGCCGGCGCCGCGTGCCAGGGCGCCCCCGGGCCCAAGCCCGCGCGGGCGTGGCTCTTTGAGCCGGGCCCTGATCCACATGCCTGGGTCGCAGCACTAGCTGCCGAGCCGCCCGAGCAGCTTCTCCCAGATCCCCCCGAAGGCCCCGTTCGACATGGCCAGCACCACGTCGCCGGGGCGCGCCTCGGCGGCGACCGCCTCCACCATCTCGTCGACGGCGGCGAAGGCCCGCGCCGGCGTGCCCCGGGCGGCGATGTCGCGCACCAGCCGGTCCGCGTCGAGCCGCTCGGCGGCGGGAACCTGGTCGTGGGGCGCCGGGCGGAGCAGGAAGACGCCGGCCGCCCCCGGGAAGGCCCCCGCGTACTCCTCCTGGTGCAGGTTCCGCCGGCTGGTGTTGGAGCGGGGCTCGAAGCAGGCGAGCACCCGGGCGCCGGGGTAGCGCGAGGCCACCGCCTCCAGGGTCCGGGCGGTGGCGGTGGGGTGGTGGGCGAAGTCGTCGATCACCGCCACCCCTCCGGCGACGCCGCGCAGCTCCTGCCGCCTCCGCACGCCGCGGAAGGCGGCGAGCCCGCGCGCGATCTCCCCGGGCGAGAGCCCGAGCGCCGCGGCGGCGGCGGCGACGCCGAGCGCGTTCTCCACGTTCTGGGCCCCGCCCACCGGGAGGCTCACCCGGGCGAGCGAGGCGCCGCGGCGGACGAGCTCGAAGCTCGCCCCCCCGGGGCCGAGCGCGAGCCCGCCGGCCGTCCAGTCGGCCTCGCGGCTCGCGGAGTAGGTCTCCACCGGGCAGCGCGCGCGCCGGGCGATGCGGTGGACGCTCTCCCAGCCGGCGCAGGCGGCCAGGAAGCCGTCCGGGGGGAGGATGTCGGCGAAGCGCTCGAAGGCCCGCTCGTAGTGGGCCTCGTCCCGGTAGATGTCGGCGTGGTCCAGCTCGCAGCTGGTGAAGACGGCGGTGCGCGGGCGGTAGTGGAGGAACTTGGGCCCCTTGTCGAAGTAGGCGGTGTCGTACTCGTCGCCCTCGACGACGAAGTGCGGCCCCTTCCCCAGGCGGAAGCTGGCGTCGAAGTCGCGCGCCACCCCGCCGACCAGGAACGACGGGTCGCGCCCGGCGTGGAAGAGCACCGCGGCCAGCATCGCGGTGGCGGTGGTCTTGCCGTGGGTTCCCACCACGGCGCAGCCGTGGCGCGGGGCGATGAAGAGGTCCCCGAGCGCCTGCGGGAAGGAGACGTGCGGGAGGCCCCGGTCGCGCAGCGCCGCGGCCTCGGGGTTCTCGCGGCGGACGACGTTCCCCACCACCACCAGGTCCGGCCGGGCCCGGTCGAGGTTGGCGGGGCCGTAGGGCGTCAGCACCTCGATTCCCAGGCGGGCGAGCTCCGTCGACATCGGCGGGTAGACGTTGGCGTCCGAGCCGGTGACCTGGTAGCCGGCGGCCCCGAGGAGCCCGGCGAAGGAGCCCATGCCGGTGCCGGCCACGCCCACCAGGTGGATGCGCTTCACCCCCGCGTAGTTCACGGGATCCCCAGCGCCTCCGCCACCGCGTCGTGGAACCGGCGCCGGAAGGCGCGGATGGCCTCCACCTCGCCGACGCGCGGGCAGTGGCTGGTGAGGAGGGCGCAGACCACCGCCCGGTCGAGGTCGATCCACAGGGAGCAGCCGGTGAACCCCAGGTGGCCGATGGCGCCCGCCGGGCCCCGGCCCAGGCGCGAGCCGATGGCCGAGCCCTCCGGCGAGGGCGTGTCCCAGGCGAGGGCCCGCGTGCTCCCGGGCACGGCGTCCCGGGCGGCGAAGAGCCGCGCCGTGTCGCGGGGCAGGAAGGCGGACCCGCGCGCCCAGGCCTCGAGCCACGCCTGCCCCAGCGCGGCCACGTCCCCGGCGCTGGCGAAGAGCCCGGAGTGGCCGGCGACGCCGCCCAGGGCGCGGGCGTTGTCGTCGTGGACCAGCGCCTCCCGGACCTCGCCCGTCTCCCGGACGACGGTGGGCACGAAGCCGTGCTCGGCGCGGCGCGCCGCCGCGATGCGGGGCACGCGACCGGGCAGGAAGAGCGCCCGCGAGAGCGAGAGCGGCCGGGCCACCCGCTCCTCGAAGAGCACGTCGAGCGGCGCGCCGGCGATGCGCTCCAGGGCCATCCCCAGGGCGATGAAGCCCGGGTCGCTGTAGACGGCCCGCTCCCCCGGCGCCGCCTGGAGCGGCTCGGCGGCGATGGCCGCCTCCATGGCCATCCCCGAGCACTCCGGGTGGCACTCGGCCGGGCGGTAGAAGGGGCGCCAGGCGGGCAGGCCGCTCGAGTGCGAGAGGAGATGCCGCAGCGTCACCCGGGCCTTGTCGGCGCCGAACCCCGGGAGCCAGCGGCCCGCCGGGGCCGCGAGGTCGAGCGCGCCCCCCGCCGCCAGCCGGGCGGCGATGGTGCCGGTGGCCATGACCTTGGTGAGGGAGGCGACGTCGAAGAGGTCGCCCTCCGCCAGCGGGCGGTCGCCCGCCTTCCCGTGCGCGCTCCCGTGCACCCGCTCGCCCCCGCGGAGCACGGTCGCCGCCAGCGCCGGCGCGACGCCTTCCCGGAGCCCCGCCTCCAGCGCGCGCCGGACGGGAGCCAGCTCCGCCATCAGGCCCTCGCCGCCTGGTCGAAGAGCAGCCGCGGCGGTCCCGCCTCGCCCGGCCCCGGCGCCACCAGCGTCACCACCGAGCCGAGCGGCAGCGGGAGGTTGGTGGCCTCGTGGCCGGCGGGGAGGCCCTCGATGGCGGGCACGCCCAGCGCCCGAACCAGCTCCCGCACCGTCTCGGCTCCGCTCTGGCCGTCGTCGTCGCAGTCCGTGAGCTGCCCGACGGCCACGCCGCGCACGCCGTCGAGCACCCCGGCCAGCCGCATCTGGGTCAGGTAGCGGTCGAGCCGGTAGGGCTTCTCCCCCACGTCCTCGAGGAACAGCACCGCGCCGCGGAGCCGGGGCAGCCAGGGCGTGCCGCAGAGGTGCGCCAGCAGGGTCAGCGACCCGCCCAGGAGGGTCCCCGAGGCGGTGCCCGGCCGGATGACGTCGGCGCCGGCCAGCCCCGCGCCCGGCGCCGGCTGCCCGGGGGCGCCCGGCCGCTCCTCGCCGAGGAGCAGGGCCTCGAGGTGGTCGAGCGTCTCGGGGGTCACCCGGGGCAGCTGGGTGACCACCGGCCCGTGGCAGGTGACCAGGCCGGCCCCGTTCAGCGCCGCGTGCAGCGCGGTGACGTCGGAGAAGCCCACCAGCCACCGGGGCGGGTGGAGGAGGCGCGCCAGCTCGATGCGGGGGAGGAGCCGCATGGCCCCGTACCCGCCGCGGACCACCCACAGGGCCCGCGCCTCGTGGTCGCTGGCGGCCTCGAGCCACTCCTCGGCGCGCCGTCCGTCGTCGCCGGCCAGGTAGCCCCGGCGGGCGACGATGTCGGGGCGCATCCGCGGCTCGAGGCCGAAGCGCTGGCGCAGGATCTGGGCGCCCTGCTCCAGCAGGTGGGGGTCGAACGGGCCCGAGGGGGCGACCAGCCGGACCACGTCGCCGCGCTTGAGGGGTCGGGGGCGGATCACGCACCCCGGAGGATACGCCGGCCCCCGGATCGCGCAAGGCGGCGCGCCGGCGCGCGCGCCGCGCCGCGCCCTGGCCGCCGGCCCGTTGAGGGCGCCCGGGCCTTCCTGCTACCGTTTCCCCCTCCCGCCTCGTCGCCTCGGACCCGCCGCCCGGGCCGGGAGTGACCCCGCGGCCCCCTTTGCGACGCACCGGCCGCCGGCCGAAAGGATCCTGCGATGAGCGAGAAGCGACCCGCGCTGGAAGGAGAAGTCTTCTACCCCTCCCCGGAGGTCGTGGCCCAGGCCCGCGTCAAGGACTGGGACGCGCTGGCCCGTAGGGCGCACGACGACCTGCTCGGCTTCTGGGCCGCCGAGGCCGAGGAGCTCGAGTGGTACCGGAAGTGGAACAAGGTGCTCGACGACTCCGACAAGCCCTTCTTCAAGTGGTTCCCGGGGGCGCAGTGCAACATCATCCACAACTCCCTCGACCGCCACCAGAAGACCTGGCGGCGCAACAAGCTGTCGCTGGTGTGGGTGGGCGAGAAGGGAGACGTGCGCACCTACTCGTACTACGCGCTCAACCGCGACGTCTGCAAGTTCGCCAACGTGCTCAAGGCCATGGGCGTCCGCAAGGGCGACCGGGTCACCATCTACATGCCCCGCATCCCCGAGATCGTGATCGCCATGCTGGCGACCGCGAAGATCGGCGCCATCCACTCGGTGGTCTACGGCGGCTTCAGCGTCGACGCCCTGCAGCAGCGCATCGAGGACTCGGAGTCGCGGGTGGTCCTCACCGCCGACGGCGGCTTCATGAACGGCAAGGTCGTCGAGCTCAAGAAGATCGTGGACGACGCGGTGAAGCACGCCCCCTCGGTGGAGACGGTGATCGTGGTCCAGCGCACCGCCCACGAGATCCGGATGGAGCCGGGCCGCGACTACTGGTACCACGAGCTCATGAAGCTGCCGCTGGCGCAGGCCGTCTGCGCCACGGAGGTGATGGAGAGCTACGACCCGCTCTTCATCCTCTACACCTCCGGCACCACCGGGAAGCCCAAGGGCCTGATCCACGCCCACGGCGGCTACATGACCGGCGTCTACTCGACCCTGAAGTACGTCTTCGACATCAAGGACGAGGACCGCTACTGGTGCGCCGCCGACCCCGGCTGGATCACCGGCCACTCCTACATCGTCTACGGGCCCCTGCTCCTGGGCGCCACCACCTTCATGTACGAGGGCTCGCCCACCTACCCGTATCCGAACCGCTGGTGGTCGCTCATCGAGAAGTACGGCATCAGCATCCTCTACACCGCCCCCACCGCCATCCGCGGCCTGATGCGCTTCGGCGAGTCGTGGCCCAACCGCCACGACCTCTCGCCGCTGCGGCTCCTCGGCTCGGTGGGCGAGCCCATCAACCCCGAGGCCTGGAAGTGGTACTACCGCGTCATCGGCAAGGGCCGCTGCCCCATCATGGACACCTGGTGGCAGACCGAGACCGGCATGTTCATGATCACGCCGACCCCGGTGGTGCCGCTCAAGCCCGGTTCCGGCTCCCGCCCCTTCTTCGGCCAGGAGGCCGAGATCCTCGACGAGAAGGGCGCTCCGGTGCCCGACGGCGAGGAGGGGTACCTGGTCCTGAAGCGCCCCTGGCCGGCGATGGCCACCACCGTCTACAGGGACCCGGAGCGCTACAGGAGCCAGTACTGGAGCCAGTATCCCGGCAAGTACATGGCCGGGGACTCGGCCAAGCGCGACAGGGACGGCTACTTCTGGATCATCGGGCGCACCGACGACGTCATCAAGGTGTCGGGCTACCGGCTCGGGACCGCCGAGATCGAGAGCGCGCTCGTCTCCCACCCGGCCATCGCCGAGGCCGCGGTCATCGGCCTGCCCCACGAGGTGAAGGGCAACGCCATCCACTGCTACTGCCTCCTGCGCCAGGGCTTCAAGCCCTCGGACGAGCTGGCCGACGAGGTGAAGGCGCACGTGGCCAAGCACCTCGGCCCCATCGTCCGGCCGGAGAAGGTGACCTTCGTGGACAAGCTACCCAAGACGCGCTCCGGCAAGATCATGCGGCGCGTGCTCAAGGCGCGGGCCCAGGGCCTCCCCGAGGGCGACGTCTCCACGCTGGAGGAGTGACCGCGCCAGCGGGTCGCGCGGCGACGCGCGAGGCCTCCGGGTCTCGGCGGCGCACGCCGGGTCCCGGGATCGAGGCCGCGGCGTTGCGCCCGGGCGGCGCCCGTCGCATCATGCGCCTTTCCTCGAAAGGACTCCCATGACCCGCATCGTCTCCCTCGCCCTCGCCGCCGCGCTCGCCTTCCCCGCGCTCGGCGCCGAGCTCAAGACCGAGGAGCAGAAGACCCTCTACGCCGTGGGCCTGGCCATCGCGCGCGACGTGGCGCCCTTCGGCCTCTCCCATGCCGAGCTCGAGATCGTGAAGCAGGGGCTGACGGACGCCGTCACCGGCAAGAAGCCGGCGGTGGACCTGCAGGCCTTCGGCCCCAAGATCCAGGAGCTGGAGAAGAAGCGGTCGGCGGCGCTGGCGCAGGGCTACCTCGACAAGGCCTCCCAGGAGAAGGGCGTGGTGAAGTCCGACTCCGGCCTCCTCTTCACCTCGCTCCGGGAGGGGACGGGCGCCAGCCCCAAGGACACCGACACCGTCAAGGTGCACTACCGCGGCACGCTCACCAACGGGACCGAGTTCGACAGCTCCTACCGCCGGAACCAGCCCGCCGAGTTCCCGCTGAACCAGGTCATCAAGTGCTGGACCGAGGGCGTCCAGAAGATGAAGGTCGGCGGCAAGGCCAAGCTCGTCTGCCCGGCCGCCATCGCCTACGGCCCGGCAGGCCGCCCGCCGGTCATCCCGCCGAACGCCGTGCTGGTGTTCGAGGTGGAGCTGCTCGACATCGTGAAGAAGTGACGGAAGGCGCTGGCGGGGAGGCCCGGAGCACCCCCGGGTGCCCGGCGCCACGCCCCGCCCGGCGCCGCCCCCGCCGCCGTCCCACCCCGGCGGGTCCGGCGGGAATCAGCCCTGGTTTCCCGGGCTGAGGGGATCCGCGTCGCCACCATCGCCCGGATCCGGCGAGCCGCGCCTGCCGCTCGCCCCGGGCCCGCCGGTTGCACCACCGGCCGGTGGAGCGACGCCCGCCATGAAGACCACGCACCTGCGACCGATCCGCCCCGCCGCCACCCGCGCCCGGCAAGGCGCGCCCGCACCCTCTCCGCGGCCCCCGGCGCCGGCGCGGCTCCCGGTCTCCTTCCGCGGCGACGTGGTCGACGCGCACACCCTGGAGCCGCTGGCCGGCGCCCGGGCCGCGCTCGCCGAGCCCCTCGATCTCCTGGGCCGCCTCGCCCCGCCGGCGCCCTCGCGGCGCCGCAACGGCCTCTCGGACGCCCGCGGGCGCTTCGAGCTGGCGGCGCCGGCGGACCGGGCCTTCTTCCTCCTGGTCCACCACCCCGGCTACCTCCCGGAGCTGGTGGAGCTGGCGGCCGGGGCCCGGGAGGCACGGGTGCTGCTCTCGCGCCCCTCCTCGATCCACGGGCGGCTCCTGGACGCCGAGGGCGCGCCGGTTGCCGGGGCCCGGGTGCGGGCCCTGTGCCCCGACGCCGGGGACGCCGCCGGCTCGGTCACGGCGCCGGACGGCACCTTCCACCTGGATGGCCTGCGTCCCGGCCGGTGGCTGGTCGAGCCCGAGGGGGCCCCCGCGGAGGGCCTGGCCGCCGCCGCGGTGGATCTCCCGGGCGGAGGGTCGACCTTGCTGGTGCTCTCCCCGCGGCGTTGCGCGCCGGATCGGGTCTGCTAGTCTCCCGGCGTGCATCGCGCTGCCGCCTTCGCGCTGCTGGCTCTCCTTCCGTCGATGGGCGCCGCCATCGACCGCTTCGAGATCCAGGTCTACGAGGCCGAGGTGGACGACCCCGGACAGGCGAGCCTCGAGGTCCACGCCAACTTCACCGGGAAGGGCGAGCGGGCGCCCGCCTACCCCGGCGAGACGCCGCCCCACCACGCCTTCCGCCTCACCTTCGAGCCCGCCGTGGGCGTGACCCGCTGGCTGGAGCTCGGCGGGTACCTCCTCACCATGGCGGCGCCGGGCGAGGGGTACCGCTACGCCGGCGCCAAGCTCCGGGCCAAGCTGGTGGTCCCGCGCGGCGAGGGGCCCGGCTTCTTCTACGGCCTCAACGTCGAGCTGGGGCGGGTGCCCTCCTTCGTCGAGGAGGAGGGCTGGGCCAACGAGTTCCGCCCCATCGTGGGCTGGACCGACGGCACCTGGCTCGTCGACCTCAACCCCATCTTCGGCTGCGCGCTCACCGGCCCCGAGCGGCTCCGGGTGGACCTGGAGCCGGCGGCCAAGGTGAGCTGGAACACCGGCCGCGGCTTCGCCGTGGGCGTCGAGTGGTACGGCGAGCTGGGGTTCGTGGACGCGCTCCAGCCGCCCTCCCGGCAGGGCCACTACCTCTTCGGCGTCCTCGACCTCGCCGCGGTCCCGGGGCGCGAGCCGGGCCCGTGGGAGCTCAACCTGGCCGCCGGAGGCGGCGTCAGCTCGGCCGCGGACCAGCAGTTCCTGGTGAAGGTCATCGTCGGCCGGAGCTTCTGAAGGGCCTGCCCCGGCCGCCGCCTTCGCCCGCCCGAGCCTTGCGCCGGCGGCGCACCGCCGCTAGCACCCATCCCTCCGGGAGGCGAGCATGGCCGACGCGATCGAGCTCTGGGGCGAGGACGAGTGGGTCAGCCCCTACGTCTTCTCCGCCTTCGTGGCGCTGCGCGAGAAGGGGCTGGAGTTCCAGGTGCGGACGCTCTCCCTGGAGAAGGGCGACCACCGCACCGGCGACTACCCCTCGCGGTCGATCACCGGGCGCGTGCCGGCGCTGCGGCACGGGGACTTCTGGCTCTCCGAGTCCTCGGCCATCGCCGAGTACCTGGAGGACGCCTTCCCCCCGCCGCGCTTCCCGCGCCTCTACCCCGAGGGCGTGCGTGAGCGCGCCCGCGCGCGCCAGGTGCAGGCCTGGCTCCGCTCCGATCTGCTGCCGCTCCGGATGGAGCGCCCGAGCTCGAGCGTCTTCCTGGGCGAGAAGGTGAAGCCGCTCGGGGCCGAGGCGCAGAAGACGGTGGATCGGTTCCTGCGCGCCTGCGGCGAGCTGCTCCCTCGCGGCGCGGTCCACCTCTTCGGCTCCTTCACCATCGCCGACGCCGACCTCGCGCTGATGCTCCACCGCCTGCTGGCCAACGGCGATCCGGTCCCCGAGCCGCTGGCCGCCTACGCTCGCGGCATCTGGGCGCGCAAGTCCGTCCAGGAGTGGGTCAGGCACGCCCGGCCGAAGCCCTCCTAGCCGGGCGGGGCCTGGCCCTGGAGCCCGGCCGCCAGGTCGGAGAGGCCGCGCGCCTGCGCCGCCACGCGCGCGGTCTGGGCCACCGCGCCCTGGACCGAGAGGAAGATCCCGTTCATGGCCTTCAGGGTCTCCTCGATGCCGCGGTCCTGCTGCTGGGCCACGGTGGCGATCTCCTTGGCCGCCCCCGACGAGTCGCGGATGGTGGCCGCCAGGGCGCGAATGGTGCGGCCGGTGCCGGCCGCGGCGGCGGCGCCGGCGGCGGCGTCCTTGCGCCCGGCCTCGATGGCGGCCACGGCCTCGGCCATGGCCCGCTCCATCTCCTCCAGCATGGCCCGGACCCGGTCCGCGGCACCCGACGCGTCCGCGGCGTGGGCCCGCATCAGCCCCGCCACCCGGGCCAGGCCCATCCCCGCCGGGCCGGCGCGCTCCGCCTCGCCGCGGGCCTCCTCGGCGATGGCGTGCGAGCGCTCGGCGATCTGCGCCATCACCGCGGAGATGGTGTAGACGTCCCGCATCTTGCCGGAGAGGAACTCCGTCCGGGCCGCCCAGCCGTTCACGTCCTCGGCCAGCTTCATCATGCCGGCGGTGGTGGTCTCCACCGCCCGGAGCCCCTCCTCCGAGGAGCGGGCCGACTTCTGCGCCAGCCCGATCACCGTCTCGGCGGTGAGCGCCGCGCGCATGGCCGTCTGGGAGAGGGCGGTCATGGTCTGCGTCACCTCCTGCACCGAGGCGGCCGTGTCTGCCGTCATGGCGCTGAAGGCCGAGACCGACTGGAAGAGCGCCGTGGCGGCCGACGAGAGGTCCACCGCGGTCCGGCTGTAGGCCTGGGCGCGCCCCTCCTCCAGCTCCATCACCTGGTCCTGGCGGCGGCCCACCATCCAGGCGAGGAAGGCCAGGATCACCGGCGCGGTGTCGATGATCCACAGCAGGGGGGAGCGCGCCTGGGCCGCGGCCAGGCTCCCGCCGTGGTGGAGCTGGGCCTCGATGAGGGTGGCCACGGCGGGGAAGAAGGCCCCGGCCACCGCTCCGAAGAGGACGTAGCGCTTGGCGTTCACGCGCCGATTCTAGCCCGGTTCGGGGGGAGCCCGAGTTTTCGGCCCCGGGGGCGTTCCGGGCCCCTGGCGCAGCGGGCGCGCCCCGCGGTACGACGGAGCCGCCCATGTCCGCGCCCTCCCCCGCGCCGCGCCCGGCCTCCCTGGGCTCGCTCCTCCCCCCCGCGGGCGGCTCGCTCTCCCCGGGCGAGATCCTGGAGCGCTTCGTCTCCTGGGCCACCGGGATGGGCCTGGCGCTCTACCCGGCGCAGGAGGAGGCCATCCTCCACCTGCTCGAGGGCGAGCACGTGGTGCTGGCCACCCCCACCGGCTCGGGCAAGTCGCTGGTGGCCACCTTCCTCCACTTCCAGGCCCTCGCCACCGGCCGGCGCTCCTTCTACACCTGCCCGGTGAAGGCCCTGGTGAACGAGAAGTTCTTCGCCCTGTGCGAGACCCTCGGGCCCGAGCGCGTCGGCATGATGACCGGCGACGCCGCCATCAACCGGGACGCGCCGGTGATCTGCTGCACCGCCGAGATCCTGATGAACCTGGCCGTGCGCGAGGCCCGGCCCCGCGTCGACGCCGTGGCCATGGACGAGTTCCACTACTACGCCGACCGCGAGCGGGGCGTCGCCTGGCAGGTGCCGCTGCTCCTCCTCCCCGGGAGCCGCTTCCTGCTCATGTCGGCGACGCTCGGCGACATGGGCGCCATCGCCGCCAGCCTGGAGGAGGTCACCGGCCGGAAGGTCGCCGACGTGCGCGGGGCCGTGCGCCCGGTGCCGCTCGACTTCGAGTACCGGGAGACGCCGCTCCACGAGACCATCGAGGAGCTGGTCTCGGCCGGGAAGGCGCCCGTCTACCTGGTCAACTTCACCCAGCGCGCCGCCGCCGAGCAGGCGCAGAACCTCATGTCCGCCAACTTCTCCTCGAAGGAGGAGAAGGAGCGCCTGCGCGCGGCGCTCGACGGGGTGCGCTTCCCCTCCCCCTACGGCAAGGACTTCCAGCGCTTCCTGCGCCACGGCATCGGGCTGCACCACGCCGGCCTGCTGCCGCGCTACCGGAGGCTGGTGGAGCGGCTGGCGCAGGACGGGCTGCTCAAGGTGGTCTCGGGCACCGACACCCTGGGCGTGGGGGTGAACATCCCCATCCGCACCGTGCTCTTCACCCAGCTCTGCAAGTTCGACGGCCAGAAGACCGCCATCCTCTCGGCCCGCGACTTCCACCAGATCGCCGGGCGCGCCGGCCGCAAGGGCTTCGACGACCGCGGCTGGGTGGTGGCCCAGGCCCCGGAGCACGTCGTCGAGAACAGGCGGCTCTCGGAGAGGGCGGCGGCCGGCAAGAAGGTGGTGAAGCGGCAACCGCCGCAGAAGGGGTACGTCCACTGGGACCGGAACACCTTCGAGCGGCTCCGCCAGAAGGAGCCCGAGCCGCTGGAGAGCCGGTTCGAGGTCAACTTCGGGCTCCTGCTGGCGCTGCTCCAGTCGGAGACCACCCAGCGCGGCGGCGGGTACGGGCGCCTGGTCGAGCTGATCGGCCGCGCCCACGCCACGCCGGTGGGGCGCTCGCGCTTCCGCCGCGACGCGGCCCAGCGCTTCCGCGGCCTCCGCGCCGCCGGCCTGGTCGAGCTGCGCGCCGTGGAGGGCTATCGCGGCCGCCACGTCCGCCCCGCGCCCGGCCTGCAGCGCGACTTCTCGCTCCACCACACCCTGGCGCTCTACCTCCTCGACACCCTGCCCAGGATCCCGCGCGATCGCGAGACGTACGCGCTCGACGTGCTCTCGATGGTGGAGTCGATCCTGGAGAACCCGGAGCCCGTCCTCTGGAAGCAGCTCGACCGGGCGCGGGGCGAGGCCATCGCCGAGATGAAGGCCCGCGGCATGGAGTACGACGAGCGGATGGCGGAGCTCGAGAAGGTGGAGTACCCGAAGCCCAACCGCGACTTCGTCTACGCCACCTTCGACGAGTTCGCGTCCCGGCATCCCTGGGTGGGCCACGAGAACATCCGGCCCAAGTCGGTGGCGCGGGAGATGGTGGAGCGGTGCGCCGGC
>DATIFE010000111.1:0-41391 GCA_035455425.1 Anaeromyxobacteraceae bacterium
TCCCACCCCAGCGACGCTCCGGCGTGTAGCCATGGAGCTCCCGCGCGGTCTTGAAGATGCCGGGCCCGGAGGAGACCTCGACGTCGTCGGCGGTGAACTGGGCCGGGTGCTCGTAGCCGCAGGCGTGGGTCACGGCCATGATCTCGTTCCGCAGCGCCCGGCAGAAGGCGGCGAAGCGGCGGCCCTGCACCTCGGGCTCCACCGCCCGCTGCAGCCGCGCGTCCTGCGTGGTGATGCCGGTGGGACAGCGCCCGGTGTGGCACTTCTGCGCCTGGATGCAGCCGATGGCCAGCATCGCCTCCCGGGCGATGTTGACGGCGTCCGCGCCCAGGGCGAAGGCCACGATGGCCCGGTCGGGGAAGCCGAGCCTGCCGCTGCCGATCCACAGGACGCGCTCCGCCATGCGCTCCTCGAGGAACACCGCGTAGACCCGGGTGAAGCCGACGCGGAAGGGCAGCGAGACGTGGTCGGCGAAGGTGAGCGGGGCCGCCCCGGTGCCGCCCTCGCCCCCGTCGATGGTGATGAAGTCCGGGCCCTTCCCGCCGGACCGCATCTCCTGGGCCAGCTCGCGCCAGAAGGCCAGGTGGCCCACCGCGGACTTGATCCCCACCGGCAGGCCGGTGAGTTCGGCCAGCCGCTCGACGAAGCGGATGAGCCCTTTCACGTCGCGGAACTCGGTCGAGCCGTTGGGGCTGATGCAGTCCTGGCCCTGCGGGACGCCTCGGATGCGGGCGATCTCGGCGCTCACCTTGCGCCCGGGGAGGACGCCTCCCTTGCCCGGCTTGGCGCCCTGCGAGAGCTTGACCTCGATGGCGCGCACCCGGTCGCTGCTCGCCAGCGTCGCCTGGAGCGCCTCGGGGGAGAACCGGCCCGCGGCGTCGCGGCAGCCGAAGTTCCCGGTGCCGATCTGGAAGACCACCTCGCCGCCGAGCCGGTGGTGGGGGGAGAGGCCGCCCTCCCCGGTGTTGTGGTAGCAGCCGGCCTCCCGCGCCCCGATGTTCAGCGCGCGGATGGCGTTGGCGGAGAGGGCGCCGAAGCTCATGGCCGAGATGTTCACGATCGACTGCGGGCGCCAGGCCCGCGGGCGGCCGTGGGCCTCGCCCATCACCTTGGCGCAGGGCACCTCGTGGTCCCGGTCGTGGCGCGACCCGGTGAAGCCCTCCTCGCCGTGCGGGAAGACGGCGTGCTTGATGATGGGGTAGCCGATTCCGTAGATCTGGTCGTCGGTGCCGAACCCGAAGAAGTTGTTCTGCCCGCGCGCCGACCGGTAGATCCACTCCCGCTCCTCGCGGTTGAAGGGCGCCTCCTCGCGGTTGTGCGCCACGATGTACTGGCGCAGCTCCGGGCCGATGTGGATGAGCAGGTACCGCAGGTGGCCGATCACCGGGAAGTTGCGCAGCACGGTGTCGTGCGAGAACCACCGGTCGCGCACGAAGAGGGCCGCCAGCAGGACGGCGGCCGCGGCGCCGAGCCAGGCGAGCGGGCCCATGGCGGGGAGCGCGGTCATGGGCCGGGAGGCTAGCAGATGGCCGCCCGCCGAGAACGGCCCCGCCCGGAGGCCGGCTTCAGCCCCCTCCGGACGCCGACAGGCGCGGCCCCACGCTCAGCAGGAAGAGGCCGGCCACTCCCACTGTCACGCCCGCCCCCACCAGGAACGCGGGAGCGCCGCCGCGAAGGTGCAGCGAGGGCAGCACCAGGAGGAACCGCTCGGCCCACAGGCCCAGCAGCACGGTGGCCGCGCCGATGGCGAGCGTGGCGCGGCGGCGCTTCATCCTCTCCGAGAAGAGGAGCCAGAAGGGCCAGAGGAAGACCGCCACCAGCACCGCCTCGGTCACGGGCCGGTAGCTCCCCTGCCAGCGGGCCAGGAGGGCGGCGGACTCCTCGGGGACGTTGCCGTACCAGGTGGGCAGGAACAGGCTCCAGAGCAGGTAGGCCCACAGCACGATGAAGCCGAAGAGCAGCTTGCCGACGTCGTGCCGCAGGTCGGGCCCGCTGACGCCCCGGATCGCCGCCACCAGCGCCACCCAGGCGAAGCCCGAGAGGAAGGCTCCCATGAAGTAGTAGGCGGGCACCACCGTCGCCGGGGGCCCGCCGGTGAGGCTCATCACCAGGTCGTAGGCCCAGAAGGACAGGGCGATGGCATAGGCGATGGCGTACACCACCGCCGCGGCGCGCACCTCGCCGTCGTCGGCCCCGGGCCGCCGCGCCCGGGCCACGAAGCGCCAGCCCAGCGCGAAGAGCACGGCGCTGGGGAGCAGCAGGCGCACCCACAGGCCCACCAGGCGCGCCGCGGCCGCGCCGCTCGTCCAGGGGATGAAGAGGTGCGCCCCCAGCGCCAGGACGACCAGCAGCACCAGGGAGGGGCCGAAGAAGGCCTCGCCCGCGAGGGCGATGGGGAGGATGGGCCGGGCCCAGCCCCCGGCGGCGATGCGGACCGCCGCCGCCAGGGCCACGCTGCCGGCCGCGAGGCCCCCGAAGAACAGGAAGGCCGCGTCCAGGGCGGCGAAGGCGTCGTCGGAGCGGCCGAGGAGCAGGCCGGCCGCCAGGGCCGCGACCCCGGCCGCGGCCCCCGCCGCGGCGAGGAGGGCCAGGGGGCGGCCGAGCCCGGCCGCGGCCCGGTCGATGGAGAGGCGGCTCATGGCGCGTGGATCCTCCCCTGGATGAGGCGGACCTGGTTCACCAGGTCCCAGCGATCGCGTACCGAGAGCCCCTCCCGCGCCGGCGGCATGGCCTTCCCGCCGTAGCTGATGGTCCCCCAGATGTAGCCGTCGCTCCGGGCCTGGACCGTGGCGTAGGCGAGGTCGGGAGCGGGCGGGAAGAAGCGGGAGACCGGCCCGCCTCCGTGGCCCTCCGCGCCGTGGCACGGCGCACAGCGCGCCAGGAAGAGCGCCCTCCCGTGGGCCAGCGAGGCCGCCGTCGGCGCCACCGGGTTCACCAGGTCCCCGGTGTCGTCGCGGCTCTCGTAGCGGGGACCGGCGCCGAGGGGGACGGAGTGCTCGGGCTGCGGCCGCGGCGCGTCCTCGGGGCGGATCGACGGCTGGTACCACATGTCGGTGCGCCAGTCGTTGGCGCAGCCGGCGGCGCCGAGCAGCAGCGCGGCCAGGAGCGCGGCTCTAGGCGACACGGCGCACCTCCAGGGCCCCGGCCTCGCGGAAGACCCGCTCGGCCTCCTCCCCGCCGCCGGCGGCGAACACCGCCAGCCGGTCGCCGTTGAAGCGCTCGCCCCGGGGGAAGGCGCCGGTTCCTCCCCCGAGGAAGGAGCGGACGGTCACCGCCACGAGGTTGGCGATGGAGCCGACGAGCACCGTCATCTCGAAGATGATGACCACGAAGGCCGGCAAGGAGACGATCTCCTTCCCGCCGGTGACCAGGGGCCAGGAGAGCGAGGTCAGCACCGGCAGCAGGATGCCGAGGACCAGGCCCAGGAGGGCGCCCGGCATGGTGGCGTAGTCGATGGCGCTGCGGGGCTTCCCCAGTGCCGCCACCACCTCGGGGAAGGGAGCCGGCAGGCCGGCGTGCAGGTCGCGGATGCCCCGGCCGCGGAGCGAGCGGATGGCGCGGGCCGCGGCAGCGGGCTCGTCGAAGGTGGCGAGGACGCCGGGCTCAGTGCGCATGGCCCGCCTCCAGCGCGCCCTCGTGGGCCACCTCCTCCTTCATCTCGGAGATGGAGACCGACGGGAAGATCTTCAGGCCGGCGAGGAAGAGCATGAAGAACCAGCCGAATGCGCCGAGGGTGACGGCCCACTCCACCCAGCTGGGCACGTAGAGCCGCCAGTCGAAGGGGAGCCGGTCGTGGGCCAGGGAGGTGACGATGATGTTGAAGCGCTCGAGCCACATGCCGACGTTCACGGCGATGCAGACCGCCAGCAGCGCTGCGGCGGTCTCGCGGACCTTCCTCCAGTACAGGAGGAGCGGCCCGATGCAGTTGCAGGTCACCATCAGCCAGAAGATCGGCGCGTAGTCGCCGGTCATGCGGTAGACGAAGGTGCTGCGCTCCGGGTCGGTGGCGGGCTCGGGGAGCGACAGCAGGATCTCGGTGGCGTAGGAGTAGGTGATGACGGCCGAGGTCAGGATCACCAGCCGGCAGAGCATGTCCACGTGGCGCTGGGTGATGAGGTCCTCGAGGTGGAAGGCCTTCCGCAGCGGGACCAGGATGGTGATCACCATGGCCACGCCGGAGAGGATGGCCCCGGCCACGAAGTAGGGCGGGAAGAGCGTCGAGTGCCAGCCCGGGAGAACCGCAACCGCGAAGTCCCACGACACCACGCTGTGAACCGAGACCACCAGGGGCGTGGCGAAGGCGGCGAAGAACAGGTAGGCGCGGGTGTAGTGGCGCCACTGCTCGTCGGTGCCGCGCCAGCCGAAGGAGAGGGCGGCATAGAGCCGCCTGCGCCAGCCCTCGGCCCGGTCGCGGAGGGCCGCGAAGTCGGGGGCCATCCCCACCACCAGGAAGATGGAGGAGACCGTCAGGTAGGTGGTGACGGCGAAGACGTCCCAGATCAGCGGCGAGCGGAAGTTCACCCACAGCGCGCGCTCGTTGGGATAGGGGAAGAGCCAGTAGGCGAACCAGGGGCGCCCCAGGTGCAGCACCGGGTACAGCCCGGCGGTGAGCACGGCGAAGACCGTCATCATCTCGGAGACCCGGTACACGGCGGTGCGGAACCGGGCCCGGAAGAGGAACAGGATGGCGCTGATGAGCGTGCCGGAATGGGCGATGCCGACCCAGAAGACGAAGTCGGTGATGAGGTTGCCCCACATCCCGGGGCGGCGCAGGCCCGTCCAGTGCAGGCCGGACCGCACGATGAGCGAGTAGGCCCAGGCGCCGAAGGCGAACACCGAGGCCGAGACGCCCAGCGCGACCCAGTAGGCCGCGCCCGGCCTCCCGTGGGTCGCCCGGACCGTGTCCTCTATGGAGCGGAAGCGGCTGGCCGTGCTCATGGCTCCTCCGCCCGCCGGACGCGCGCCAGGTAGGTGATGGCGGGCTGGGTGTTGACCTCCTCCAGCGCCCGGAACCCCCGCGGCGCCCGCGCCGCCCGGCTCAGGCGCGAGGCCGGGTCGTTGGCGTCCCCGAAGACGATGGCCCGGGCCGGGCAGGTCTGGGCGCAGGCCGGGACGATCTCGCCGTCGGCCACCGGCCTGCCCTCGTCCCGCGCCTGCCCCTCGGCGTAGCGGATCCGCTGCACGCAGAAGGTGCACTTCTCCATCACGCCCCGCGAGCGGACGGTGACGTCGGGGTTGAGCTGCATGGGGAGCGGCGCCTTGAACTCCGGGTCGCGCCAGTTGAAGGTGCGCACCTTGTAGGGGCAGTTGTTGGAGCAGTAGCGGGTGCCGACGCAGCGGTTGTACACTTGCGCGTTCAGCCCCTCGGGCGTGTGGTAGGTCGCGTAGACCGGGCAGACGGTCTCGCAGGGCGCGTTGGTGCACTGCTGGCAGAGCATGGGCAGCAGCTGCACGTCGAGCGCGCCCCCCGGCTCGTCGCCCAGGTACCGCTCGATGCGCAGCCAGCCCATGTAGCGGCCCATGCGGGCGGCCTCGGCGCCCATCACCGGGACGTTGTTCTCGGCGAAGCAGGCGACCACGCAGGCCTCGCAGCCGGTGCAGCGGTCGAGGTCGATGGCCATGGCCCACCGGTGGTCGGGGTGGCGCGGCTCCGGGTACATCTGGTGGGTGAGATCGGCGCGCCGCGCCGCGGGAGCCGCCGCCGTCACCGTCTGGACGATCTCGCGGCCGTGCTGGTAGGGGCTCCCCTCGAGGAGCGGCAGCGGCTCCCTCCTCCCCGCCGCGGACAGGGCCACCCGGGACCCGGCGTAGGCGCGCGCCCCCGAGGCCGGGTCCAGCCCCGCCGGCGTCAGCGCGCGTGCCCCGGCGCTTCCCAGGCGCACCGCCACGGCGTCGTCGCGGATGCCGGGGAACACGTAGGCCGGAACCTCGGCCCGGCCCGCGGCCCCGGCCAGGGCCAGGAGGTCGCCGCTGCGGACGCCCAGGCGGCCGGCCGTGGCCGGGGAGATCTCGGCCCACGGGCTCCAGGAGACGCTGGTGAGGGTGTCGGGGATCTCCTGCAGCCAGGGCAGCTCCCCGCTCCGGCCGTCGCCGTGCAGCGCCGTCGGGAAGAGGACCAGGTCCACCTCCCCGGCCGCGGCCGGCGCGGGCGCCGGCCCCAGGGCCAGGAAGCGCCCGGCCGCGCCCCGCGCCAGCTGCGGCAGCCTTCGCGCCGGCGCGGCGTCGCTCCAGGCCCCGCCCCGCTGGAGGGCCTCGCGCCAGGCCGCTGCGGCGTCGGCGCCCGGGCCGGCGCCAGCCTGCTGGACCCGCTTCCCGGCCCGGTCCTGGAGGAGATCGTAGGGGTCGGCGGAGGGCGCCAGGGGCGCCGGGAGCTGGAGGCGACCCGCCACCTCGAGGAGGACCTGGACCGCCTGCCGCGTGTCGAAGAGCGGGGTCATCACCGGCTGGGCCAGGTTCAGGACGCCGGCGCGGGGAGAGACGTCGCCGAAGGACTCGAGGGTGTGGTGGTCGGGGAGGATCAGGTGGGCCCGCGCCGCGGTGGCGTCGGGGCGCAGGGCGAAGCTGACCAGCAGCGGCACCCGGGCGGCCGCCTCGCCGGCCTTCAGGGCGGCCGGCAGCGCGGCCAGGGGATCCGCGTTCACCGCGAGCAGGACGTCCACCTGGCCTGCCGCCATCGCCTCCACCAGGGCCGCCGCCTCGGCGGCGGTGGAGGGGACCTCCTCTGCCGGATCGAGCCCGTACCACATCGTCCGGCCGAAGTTCCCGACCGCCAGGTCGAGCAGGAGCAGGACCGCGGCCAGCGCGGTGGCGTCCGGCCCCTGGCTGGACGGGCCCGGCCCCAGGAGCGCCGAGGGCCGCCGCCGGGCCAGCTCCCGCGCCAGGCCCTCGACGTCGGCGGCGGCGACGCCGGCGCGCGCGGCGAGGTCGGCCGGCGAGAGCCGCAGCAGGGCCGGGGCCAGGGCGGCCACCTCGGGCGCCAGCCCGGCGACGCGGTTGCCCGGGTCGAGGATCCAGCGCAGCAGGCCGAGCGCCAGCGGGAGCTCGCCGCCGGCGAGGACCCGGAGCCAGCGGTCGGCCGACACGCCCGTGAGCGAGAGGCGGGGGCCCACCCACACCAGCCGCGTCCGATCGTCGCCGATGCGCCCGCGGCCCGCCGCGAACTGCCGGGTGTACTCCACGGGCGAGATCCAGGACTCGAGGAAGTCCGCGCCGAAGGACACCACGGTGTGCGCCGCCGCCAGGTCCAGCGCGGGGATCTCCGGCCGGCCGAAGAGCGCGGCACCGGCGGCGCGGACCGGTGCCGGGTCGAGGGGCTCCAGCACCAGCCGGTCGCCGGGCCGGCCGCCCACCGCGGCCAGGAGGGCCCGCTGGACGTCCCCGGCCGCGCCGGGCTCGGCGCGGGTCACCAGGCGCACCCGCCCCGGCCCCCGCGCGCGTGCGGCGGCGATGGCCTGGGCCAGCTGGTCCTCCGCCTGGTCCCACCCGACCGGCGAGAGCCCGCCGTCGGCGCCCCGCCGCATGGGCCCGCGGAACCGGTCCGGGTGGTAGAGGGCCTGCACCGCCGCCTGGCCCCGGGCGCAAAGCGCCCCCCGGCCGATGGGCTCCTCCGGATTCCCCTCCAGCTTCACCGCCCTGCCCTCCCTCGTCCGGGCGGTGACGCCGCAGCCGGCGGGGCACTCCCGGCAGACGGTGCGGTAGTACAGCGGCACGCCGGGGACGATGTCCTCCGGCGGGACCAGCAGCGGGACGAGCTTCTGCGTCGCCGCCTTCGGGGAGCAGCCGGCGGCCAGCCCGGCAGCGCCCGCGATCTTCAGGAACGTCCGGCGGGGGAGCCCGCCCTGTGCGCGGTCGGACACGGCTTCCCTCACTTGTGGCAGGTCAGGCAGTCGGTGAGATGGCCCCTCTCGAGCGGCCGCTCCGCCTGCTTGCGCCGGTGGCACTCCAGGCACCAGCCCATGGTCAGCGGCGCCACCTGGCGCGCCGCCTCCATCCTCTCCACCGCGCCGTGGCACTCGCTGCACTGCACCCCGGAGCGGACGTGCCGCTCGTGCGTGAAGTAGACCATGTCGGGCAGCCGGTGGACCCGCACCCACTCGATGGGCTTGTCCTCGTCCAGGTAGCGCAGCAGGACCTGGATCTGGGCGGTGATGGCCGGGTCCTGCTTGTCCTCCTTCACGAACTTGTGGCAGCCCCGGCACCGGTCCATGGAGGGGATTCCCGCCACCGGGGCGTGCTCGGCCGAGGCGTGGCAGGAGGTGCAGCCGATGGCGTTCAGGCCGGCGTGGATCCGGTGGCTGAAGACGATGGGCTGGACCGGGGCGGGCGGCGGCCGCCCGCCGCAGGCGGCGAGCGCCAACACCCCGGCGAGGCCGGCCAGGGAACACGCGATGCCGGGGCGAGAGGACACGGCGGCCCCCCACCTCAGCGCTTGATGGCGATGTTCTCCTGGAGGGTCTTGCCGGCCGCCACCGTCACGCCCTTGTCGGGCGCCTTGAGCTTGGCCGCGTTCCACACCGCGAGCTGGTAGGTGCCGGGGGGGACGTCCTTGATGACGTAGTGGCCCTTGGCGTCCACGGCGGCCGCGTACGGGTTCTGCCCCACGAAGATGTAGGCCAGCATCTCGGGGTGGATGCTGCAGAGCTGGGTGTAGACGCCGGCCTTCTTGAAGGTGTAGCTGGCCGCCTCGTTCTGCTTGAAGCTCCCCAGGTTGTAGGCCTCGCCGTCCGGCGAGTAGACGTTGTGGGCCACGTTGTCGTGGTTGAGGAACTTGACGGTGTCGCCCTGCGCGACCACCAGGACGGCGGGGACGAACTTCAGCCCTCGCTGGTCCATCTCGTGCGTCCGGGGCGGGTGCGTGCCCGGAACGGACTTCAGGTACACCACGGTGTCCGCCAGGTACTTGGGAGGTGTGGCGTCCACCTTTCCCGAGATGGTGCCGCCGTCGGCCCGGGCGGCGGAGGCCGCCAGGGCGAGGGCGACCAGGAGTGCGCGTCTCATGCGGTGGTCCTCCGGTGTTCTCAGATGGCCCAGGCAAACACGAAGAGCAGGGACTCGAATTCCTGCGTCTTGGTGCTCGCGGTCGAGGTGGGGCCGGGGGTCATGACCAGGGCTCCGGTGTCGCCGCTGCCCCCCTGCCAGCCGAGGGGGGCGCCGCTGCCGTCCTGCGGGAAGCCGTTGGCCGTCTCGACGTTGCCCGCCACCACCAGGCGCACGTTGGGCCGGACGAGCAGGGCGATGCCAGGCATGACGTGCAGGTTGCTGACGCTGGTCCCGCCCGAGGGGTGCAGGGTGATCCGCTGCAGCCGGAGGAAGGGCACCATCCACGGGTAGACGACGTAGCTCAGCTCCCCGTAGAAGGCGCCGTCCGTGCCCTTGCCCAGGGAGCCTGCCGGGTCGAAGAAGGCCCGGTTGTGGGACTGGCGGTAGTACCCGAGGTCGAGCTCGGCCGAGCGGTACTGCGCCCGCAGCCCGCCGCCGACGGTGAAGGACACGTCGTTGGCCGCCACGCCGGCGGCGGCCGGGTCGGCGTAGTGCTCGTTGGAGTGGTAGACGAAGCCGTGGAAGGTGAGGGCCTCCTCGGCCCAGGGGCGCATGGGGTCCTTGGGACCGGCCTCGCCCTCGCCGTCGAGCCGCATCCCGCCGACCTTGTAGCCGGCGGCGGCGTACCAGTTCTCGCTGTTGAAGGTGCCCCCGAAGCCGTTGTTGCTGTTGGCCAGGCCCACCGCGTAGTGGAAGCGCCCCTGGTAGACGCCGTTCACCTCCAGGCCCTTGGCGTTGCCGCTGAGGGCGAACGGGTCGGCCGAGTCCACGTAGATGGCCGTCACCGGCACGTCGGGGATGGCGAGCCCCCCGGCGTAGGAGGAGTGCGGGCCGAAGCTGGAGAGCGTGGCCGGAGCCTTGCCCACCGAGAGGTTGACCAGGTGCCTGGGGCCGACCAGGTCGTTGAAGTGGACGCTGGCGTGCTCCACGTCGGCGCCGCCGTCGGCGATGGACACCTCGCCGAAGACGGTCACGGTGTCGCTGAGGGAGGCGCCCAGGAAGATCTGGCCCTCGGTCACGAAGTCGTCGAGCGAGAAGCGGGTCCCGTTGTTGTCGCGCGGCACGCTGGCCGTCTTGTCGGGGTAGACGTTGCCGGCGCCCAGGATGCCGACCGCGAGGGGCACCGAGGAGGGAAGCGTCGCGGGCCACACGCTATTGGGGAAGGTCTTCTTGTTGGCCTCCTGGCCCAGGGCCACCTGCTCCTGCTTCACGTAGTCGCTGTCGACGCCGGGGAAGCGGAAGCCGTTCCGGCGGAAGGCCTCGCCGAAGGGCGTGAGCTTCGGGAAGACGGTGTGGCAGGTGAGGCAGCTCGTCCCGTACTTGCGCGCGAAGGCGGGCACGGCCCGCGCCGGCGCGGCCGCGGCCAGGGCGACGACCGCGAGGATCAGGCGCGACGCTGCTGGGCAGGATGGCTGCACGGTGTCCTCCTCGTCCGGGTATGCACGCATGGCGGAATTCACCCCTGGCAAAGGGGCCCCGCTGCGTCCGTCACTGTGAGGCAACGCGGGCGAACCTAAGAACCGCCGGTGCGCAGTCGCAACTCCCACGAGGCGGTACCCCGTTCGAGCCGCGGGGGCGGCATCCGCATCCAAGCGGATGGAATAGCGGGGGTAAGAGCGCGCTGACGGGACCGTGGCCGCGAGGGGGCCCGACCCGCGAGCCCGGGGCGGCCGCCCGGCGTGCCGCGGCCCGCATGGAAATGCACGGGCAGATCCGGCGGGGGCCCGTTGGCGCAGGGCCGGGCCCGGCCTTAGAAGGACGACGGATGACGAGCCAGGGCCGGCTGCTGCTCTTCGCGCCCGGCGCCGGAGCGCCCTCCACCTCGCCGTGGATGGCAGCCTGGGCGGCGCGCCTGGCGACCCTGGGCGAGGTGGTGCGCTTCGACTACCCCTACGCGCTCGCCGGGCGCCGGCGGCCCGACCCGCTGCCCGCGCTGGTGAAGGCCCATGCCGAGGCGCTGGCGGCGGCGCGCGCCTCCCGGCCCGGCCCCGCCATCCTGGTGGGGAAGTCGATGGGCTCGCGAGTCGGCTGCCATCTCTCGCTCCAGGAGGAGGTGGCCGGCCTGGTGTGCCTGGGCTACCCGCTCCGCGGCGCGAGCGGGCGGCTCCGCGACGAGGTGCTGCTGGCCCTGCGGACGCCGATCCTCTTCGTCCAGGGGACTCGCGACCCGCTCTGCCCGCTCGACGCCCTCGAGGCGGTGCGCTCCCGCATGGCCGCGCCGTCGTCCCTGCACGTCGTGGAGGGAGGCGGCCATTCGCTCGAGGTCGGGCGCCGGGCGCTGCGGGAGCGGGGCGAGACGCAGGACGACGTCGACGGCCGCGCCCTCGCGGCCATCGGGGACTTCGTCGCGGCGCGAGTCACCTCACGGTGAAGTACACCCGCGCCCCCTTCTCCTTCTCGGCGCGCCCGCCCTGGGCCAGGAACAGCCGGGCCTGGTCGAGCCCGGCCGCCAGCAGCGCCTCGCGGGCGCGCTGCGCCCGCTCCGCGGCCAGCGAGCGGTAGGCCTCCGCAGGCACCACCTGCGCAGCCGCGAGCCGTTCCTCCATCTCCTGCGGCGTGGGCGGCGGCGGCGCGGCCTCCCCCCGCTTGGGCGGGACCGCGGGGAAGGCGGCCTCGTACGCGGCGCGAACCAGCCGGGCCCGCTCGTCCGGCGCCAGCGTCACCTCGTCGGCCGAGGGCGGGGGCGGCTTCAGCGTCGCCGCCTTGGCGCGCCGCAGCGAGCGCTCCAGCGCCGCCCGCTGCAGCGCGGGCCCGTCCTGCTCCGCGTCCGCCGAGCCTTCCAGCTCCAGGCCCAGGGCGGGCCGCTGCCCGAGCGACCTCGCCAGCAGCGCGATGCGCTCCTGCGCCGCCGGGAGCAGCTCGGCTGCGCCCGGCGCGAACTCCACCAGCGACAGGTCGGCCTTGTCGCTCCCGACCAGCGCCGCGAGCGCGCTGAAGGGCGAGGTCGCCACCTTCACCAGCAGGTTCAGGACCGCGCGCCAGATGACCTTGCCCAGGTGGAAGTCGGGATCGTCGAGCTTTCCCTCGATGGGCACGTCGAGCAGGATGACCCCGTCCTTGTCCTGCAGGAGGGCCAGCGCGAGCCGGACCGGGATCTGGGTCGCGTCGGGGCTGCTCGTGGCCTCGCCGAGCGTGAACTGGTTCACCTTGACGACGTTGGTGGCGGCGAGCTCGCGGTTCTCGACCTTGTAGCGGAGGTCGAGGTCCAGCTTCCCCTTCTGGACCCGGTAGCCGAGGAACTTCCCGGAGTACGGGTCGAGCGGCGACAGGTCCACGCCCTGCGAGGCGATGGTGAGCTCGGTGTACGCCTCCTTCTGCAGCGGGTTGAGCGTCCCCGAGATGCGCAGGGGCGACGCGCCCTGAAGCGCCAGCCGGACGTCGACCGTCGAGCGCACCCTGGGATCCGAGGAGAGGCTCGCCACCCGGGCCTCGACGCCGGTGACGTCCAGGATCGCCGAGGGAGTCACCGACCGATCCACCAGCGCGGCGCGGCCGCGCACGACCTGGACGGCCCCGATCGCCACCCGCCACCCGGGCTCCCCGGGAGCTGCCGGCCCCTCTGCCGGCCCGGCCGGAGCGGCCGGCGGGGTGCGCCGCGCCCGCTCGAGGCTGGTGGTGCCGTCCTCCCAGACGTAGGCCTTGACCTGGGGCTCGACGAGCCGGACGAGCCGCACGGTGGCTCGGCGCGCGGCGGACGCGGCGTCGATGCCGGAGATCTCGAGCGCCCGCCAGCGGAGCAGGTCCTCGTTGCCCTTCTCGGCCACGGAGAGCGCGTCGAGCCGGACGTCGCCGGCGAGGGTCCAGCGCGGCGCCGGCCCGGAGGCGTCGAGGCCCACCCTCACCTTGGCGCCGGCGCGGCCGCCGGCCAGCCGCGCCGCGATCCAGGGCTCGAGGTACGGGGCGAGCGGCACGAGGTCGAGGCCGGTGGCGTCGATCTCGAGCGCCGCCTTCCCCGAGAGCGCCTGGACCGGGCCCCGGGCCGCGATGCGGCCCTTCCCGCCCCAGGCGAGGGACAGCGCCAGCGGCGAGGTGACGTCCCCCCCGCTCCCGAGCTGCTCGAGGCGGAGCTCCACCTCGGTCAGCGGCAGGAGGACCGGGCGCGGCGGGGTGCGATCCTCCAGCCTCACCGCCAGTCCCGAGACCGCGACCGCGCCGACCGACCACCGCCAGGGGGAGGGCGATGGCGCCGACGATGGCGCCGGCGTCGGCGTCGGCGCCATCCGCGCCAGCTCGAGGGTGCCGTCGGCCTGGCGCAGCACCCGCACCTCCCCGCCGCGGAACGCCACCTCGGCCACCCGCGCCTGGCGCCCCGCCGCGTCCACGTCGATCCCGGTCACCTCGACCCGCGGGAGCCGCACCGCGGCGTCGGCCGAGCCGCGCGGTCCCATCGCCAGGCGGTCGACCGTCACCCGGCCGCCCGAGACCTCGACCTTCCTTCGGCCGGCGCCCCATTCGAGGTCGTAGTGGGTCTCGAGGTCCAGGAGCCCGTCCTGCACGGCGATGGGGACCTCCTCCTGGAAGTAGGGTGCGTAGCGGGAGAGCTTGACGCGCTCGAAGGCCAGCGCCCCGGTCGAGCGCAGCGGCTGCGTCCGGACGGTGCCGGTCCAGCGGAAGGTCTCGCCGGCGTCCGTCGTGCCGCTGAAGGAGTAGGGGCTGTCGCGGCCGCCCCGGGTCCGGAAGGACTCGAGCCGGATGGTGAGCGGGCCGAGCGCGGTCTCGAAGGCGGGGCGCCGGGTGGCGTCGCGGAAGGTCACGCGGGCCTCCTCGACCGCCAGCTTCCCGATCGACAGCCCGAGCCCGCCCTCCTTCCCCGGCTCGGGCGCGGCGGGCTGCCCCTCTGCCGGGAGCAGGTCCTGGAAGCTGAGCGCGCCGTCCGCGCCGAGGCCCACGTCCAGGGAGGCGCGCACCAGGCGGACCTCCGCCAGGCCGACGTCCCCGGCGAGCAGGCGCAGCGGGGCGAGCCGCACGTAGAGGGAATCCCACCCCACGAACGGCGTGCCGTCGCGGTGCCGCACGGCGAGGCCCTCGACGGTGACCGAGAGGACGAGCGGGTTCACCCGGACCCTGGCCACGGCGACGTCCCGGTGGAGCGCCGCCGAGGCCTCCTTCACCAGCACCCGCCGCAGGATCGGGGGAGCGGCGAGGAAGCCGAACGCGGTGTAGACGACGAGGAGCCCGCCGACCACGGCGCCGATGCGCCGGAGTCGCCGCCGTCGCGGCCTTGGGGGCTTCGGGTCCACCATGGCCCCCTTATCGATCGCCGCGAGCCGCCGGGCAATGCAGTGCGGCGACGCACCCCGCGGGACCTCCCCGGGCGGCGGGCGGGCGTCAGCGCTTGCGGATCGGCCCCGTGACCTCGAAGCGCGGGGCCGCACCCGGGGCGACCCTGGCGACGACCTGGCACACCCGCCGGCGGACCCGGGGATCGTCCACCTCGAGGTAGATCGTCAGGCGCCCGCGGGGGAGGCCCAGCCCGCTGACGCCCGCGATCCCCAGCACCCGCGGCGAGAGGCGGCGCTTCAGGGCCAGGTCACCGGGGGCGGCGGACATCGCGGGCAGCCGGAGCCGCTAGAGCAGCGACACGCCGAGCGCCGCGACCACGCTCGCGGCGTGGTTGGCGATGGTGTGGCTCGAGGACCCCGCGAAGAGGAGGCCGGTGGCGCGGCGCGTCTTCCGGTCCACGATGAGGGAGCCCGAGTCGCCGGCGTCGGAGAAGGCCGTCCCGCCGTCCCCGACGACGATGATCTGGTCGATGAAGCGCGCGGTCCCGAAGTCGTAGCCGACGTTCACGTCGGCGGCGACGTCCACGACCTGGCCCCGCCGGTAGCCGGTGGTGCGCCCGTGCTTGTGCACGTTCATCCCCACGGCGGCCGAGACCGGGGCCGGGCTCGAGAGACGCCCCACCTTGGGGAGGATCGTCCGGACCGCGAGCGAGGGGGAGAGCAGCTCCGCGATCGCCGCGTCGACGTGGTTCGCGGCGGGCGACACCTTGATCTTCACGAAGCGCGACAGCCTGGCGATCTGGTCGGTGCTCGGGTCCCCGTCGTCGAGCAGGCCGGGCTGGAAGATCGGGCTGCCCCGCGGGAGGGCGTTCTCGTTGGCGAGCACGTGGTTGTTGCTCAGGATGTAGCGCCTGCCGGCCGCGTCCGTCACCAGGGCGCCGAAGGTCCCCGCCATGACGTAGCCGGCCTTGGAGCCCGTGAAGCGGAAGCCCACCGAGCAGCCGCCCTTGGCGGGCCGCAGGCGCCTCTGCGCGATGGGCGGGGCCAGCGCCACGAAGCGGCCCGTCTCGACCACGTCGGTCGGCACGCCGCGGATCGCCGGAGGCAGCAGGAACTCGCGCGGCATCGAGCCCCGGGCCACCTTGCACTCGACGTAGAAGCGCACGCACTGCCGGCGGGTGGTCTTGCCCCCGGTCACCTTCGGCCCGAGGCCGACGCCGACCACGTTGTGCTCGGGCTTGGTGGACGCGGCCAGCGCCGTCAGCCCGGTGAACGCCCTCCCGGTGCCCAGGAACCGCTCGATGGCGGCGGCCTTCGCCGCGAGCAGGGTCTTCGCGCTCCTCGCCATGGTCTCACCCTCGAGGCGCCGGCCGCGCGCAGCCGCGGGCCGGGAGCCCGTGTCGTGGTGGTGGGTGACACTCCGTCCCGCCGCATGGGACTCCCGCAGCCCGCCGGATGCAAGCGGGACGCCCTCAACGGGAGGCGCCGGCGATCATCTCCTCGAGCCGGTCGCAGGCCTTCTCCACCTGCGCCAGCGAGGGGCCGAAGCTGAAGCGGACGTGGGAGCGGAACCGGCTCGCGCCCCGGCCCCGGCGCTTGCCCGGGTTCACGTCGAAGAACTCGCCCGGCACGCAGATCACCTTCCGCTGCAGCGCGGCGCGGAAGAAGCCCATGCCGTCGGAGAGCGGCGGCGGCAGCCCGGCGACCGAGCCCCAGACGTAGAAGGTCCCGTCGGGAGCGCGATCGGTGCGGATGCCCATGTCCTCCAGGCGCCGGAGGAGCCGCGCCCGCTTCTCGCCGAAGGCGCGGTGGATGGCCCGGGTCTCGGCCTCGACGCAGGCGTCCTCGAACAGCGGGATGGCGGCCCGCTGCAGCGGGCGGGAGCCGCCGCCGTCGAGGAAGCTGCCGGCGCTCGAGACCGCCTCGATGACGGCGCGGGGGCCCACCGTCCAGGTGACGCGCCATCCGGGGTAGCGCCAGTTCTTGGTGAGGCCGTCGAAGATCACCACCGGGTCCCGGTCCACGTCCTCGACGTAGCGCGCGGCGCTCTCCACCGGCAGCCGGCCCGGCGGGCCCGTCCAGACGTAGTGCGAGTAGAACTCGTCGAGGAGCAGGGTGCAGTCGAGCTCGCGCGCCAGGCCCACCCAGCGCGAGAGCTCCTCTCCCTGGACCAGCTTGCCGGTGGGGTTGCAGGGATTGGAGCTCAGCAGCGCCGAGAGGCCGCGGCCGGTGATCTCCTTCTCCAGATCCTCGGCCGTGAAGGCGTAGCCGCGCTCCCCCTCCAGGAGGATGGGGATGGCGGTGAAGGCCTTGAAGATGTCGAGCAGCTCCTCGTAGGCGGTGTAGTCGGGGAGGAAGTGGCCCAGGTTCACGTGGCCCAGGCTCGCCGCGGCGCGCGTCAGCGAGCCGCGGCCCCCGCCGGAGACGGCCACGTTCTCGGCCGCGTACTGGCTCCGGGCCCCGCGCCGGTAGAGACGGTTGTAGAGGCCGGCGATGGCCTCGCGCAGCTCGGGCAGGCCCGCGACCGGGGCGTACTCCTGGTCGTCCACGTCGACGGAGACCCTGTGGATGCGGGGAGGGGCGCCGGGCAGATCGCCGGTCTCGGGCTGGCCCTGGCCCAGGTTGCACCAGTCGGGATCGCTGGAGCGGAAGCCGAGCCGGGTGGCCTCGGTGGTGACGTAGATGACGCCGGTGCGGGGGACGGTGCGGAAGGCGGGAACGGGGACGGGATCGTCGCTCACCGCCCCAGGGTACCGCGAGGTGGGCAGGGCTGCGACATCCGGCGCTCGACGGCGCGGGATCGGAGGGGCATCCTGTGCCCCTCACGAACGGAGGAAGCGCCATGGCCCACCTGCCTCGCACCGCCCTCGCCCTCGGGCTGGCCCTCGCGGCCGCCTGCGGCGTCCCCGAGGAGAAGTACAAGGCCGCAATCTCCGAGAGCGGCCGGCTCAAGGCCGGGCTGGACGCCGAGAGCCAGCGGGCCAGGGACCTGGAGGCCAAGCTGGCCGAGGAGTCGGCGAAGCGCAAGGCTTCCGAGGAGCGGGCCGCAGCCGCCGAGAGCTCGAAGGCCCAGCTGGAGCAGGCGGCCTCGCGCCTGGCGGCGGAGAAGACGCAGCTCGAGAAGAAGAGCGCCGAGTACGAGGCGCTCTCCAAGTCGCTCTCCGGGGAGATCCAGGCGGGACGCATCCAGATCTCCGAGCTGCAGGGCAAGATGACGGTCCGCCTGGCCGAGAAGGTGCTCTTCCCCTCGGGCTCGGCCACGCTCAGCCGGGACGGCAAGGCGACGCTCGCCAAGGTGGCCGACGCCTTCAAGGACCTGAAGGACCGGATCGTCCGCGTCGAGGGGCACACCGACAACGTTCCCATCAAGAGCGCCGCCTTCCCCTCGAACTGGGAGCTCTCGGCGGCGCGGGCCATCGCCGTGGTGCGATTCCTGGAGTCCGCCGGCGTCGACCCCGCCAAGCTGGCTGCCGCCGGCTACGGGGAGTGGCAGCCCATCGCCCCCAACGACACGCCCGAGGGCCGGGCGCAGAACCGCCGCATCGAGATCTCGCTGGCGACGCGGTAGCGCCAGCGCCCGCCGCTCGCCGGCCCGCCGAAGAACCCTTGCGGGGCCTCCCTGCGGGGGGTACCTTGCCGCCCTCCATTCGACGACCAAAGAGAGGAAGACGACATGAGGACCATGCTTTCCGCAGCACTTGTTGCCGCCATCGCCTGGGCCGCCCCGGCGTGGGCGCAGATGCCGAGCGCCGCCGACGCCAAGGCCAAGGCCGCCGCCGCCGAGGGGGCCGCCCAGCAGAAGGCCGCCGAGGCCAAGGCCGATCCGGCCAAGGCCGCAGCCGAGGGCCAGAAGGCCGCCGGCGAGGCGAAGGCCACCGGCGCCGCCAAGGCCGGCGAGGCCAAGGCCGCGGCCAAGGCCAAGGCCGGCGGGGTCAAGGCCAAGGGGGCCGAGAAGGCGCGCGCGGTGAAGGGCAAGGCCAAGGGCAAGGCCGAGGCCAAGGCCGCCAAGACCGGCGCGCTCCAGCCCGCCGCCGCGGGCGCCGTGCAGAAGGGCGACGAGAAGGCCGAGAAGGCCATCGACGCCGCCGCCAAGTAGTCGGGGTACTCGGGCCGCCGGGCCCGGGCGGAGGACCTCGCCCGGGCCCCGACCGGAGCGGGAGGCGGACCTACTTGGCCGCGGGAGCCGCGGCGCCGCCGGCCTCCATGCCGAGCATGCCCATGATCTCGGCGGCCTTGTCCTTGAGCGGCTTCGCCGCGGCCACCGCCTCCTGCAGGGCGCCCGCCTTGAACTGGGCCGTGGCGTCGTCGAACGACTTGGTCACGCCGGCCAGTCCGTCCTTGGCGGCCTGGAGCTTGCCCGCGTCCATCCCGGCCGGGAGCTTCTTCGCCTGCGAGAGGATGTCTGTGCGGCTCTTGATGACCTCGATCATCTTCGGCAGGCTCCCGGAGACGTCGTTCCAGGCCTTCACCAGCTCGTCCTTCTTCGCCGCGGCCGCGGCGCCGATGTCCTTCGCCTTCTGGGCCAGGTCCTTGGCCGACTCGAGGGCGCCCTTGTAGTCCTCCTTGCCGAACTGATCCTTCGCCCGGGCGAGGGTGTCGTCGAGCGCCTTCATCTGGTCGGGGACGAACTTCGTCGCCTCGGCGCGGATTCCCTGGATGGCGGCCTCCCCGGCCTTGATGGCGGCGTCGGCAGGCATCTTCGCCGCGTCGGTGCAGCCCACCAGCAGGGCCAGTGCAGCCACGGGTACCAAGCGGAGCGTGCGGAGCATTTTCTCGTACCTCCTCGATGCGCGCCGGCCTCGCGCCGGAGCGATGGATGCGATGCGGCGGCCGCGACGGCGCCCGCCGCGAGTTCACGGGATGCGGAGCTTCCAGCCGATCTGGATGAGGTCGGGGTTCTTGATGAGATCCCGGTTGGCCTCGAAGATCTTCTTGTAGAGCATCGGATCGCCGTAGTACTTGGCCGCGATCTTGCTCAGGGTGTCGCCCTTCTGCACGACGTGCCACTGCGTGTAGGGGTTGTCCGACGGCGGCCCGCCGGTCTGGTCCTGGTCTGCCATGCAAGCACCTCCGCCGCGAGAGCCCGCGGCTCGTCGAGCGCCGGGAGGCTAGCAGGGCCCCGACCGGGGCGCTCCATCCCGTTTGGGCCTCTCCGCGGCCCGCGACCACTTGCCTCAGCTCGACCCGCCGGAGCCCGCGCCGGCCGACGAGCCCGTCGCCGTCCCGCCCGCTGAATACCAGGGAGCCGGCTCCCGTCGCCATGGCATGAAGCGTGCGGCGCGGGTCCTGTCGATCGCCCTCCTGGCGGCCCCCGCGTGGGAGGCGGCCGCTGCACCGCCGGCCCCCACCGCCTTCGAGCACGGCGACCGCCGCGGGAACGAGGTGGCCCTCACCTTCGACGCCTGCACCACCCGGGCGCGGGCGCCCTACGACGGGCGGATCACCGCCGAGCTGGAGGCGATGGGAGTCCCTGCGACGATCTTCGTGGGCGGCGGCTGGGCCCGCGAGGAGCCCCGGGCCCTGGCGGAGCTCTCCCGCAACCCGCTGTTCGAGATCGGGAACCACACCGACACCCACCCCCACCTGACGCGGCTCCCGGACGAGCGCATCCGCGAGGAGCTGCTGCGGACCCAGGCGGAGATCGCGGCCGTGACCGGCCGGGTCCCGGTGCTCTTCCGCCCCCCGTACGGCGAGTACGATGCGCGCGTCCTCGGGGTCGCGGCCGGCCTCGGCCTCACCACCGTCGAGTACGACCTCCCCTCGGGAGACCCCGACGCCAGGGCCACCAAGGAGGCGCTGGTGACCTGGGTGCTCCGCCGGGCCCGCCCCGGCTCGATCGTGGTCATGCACATCAACCACCCCAGCTTCCACACCGCGGAGGCCCTCCCCGAGATCGTCGCCGGGCTCCGCGCCCGCGGGCTCCAGCTCGTGACCGTGGGCCAGCTGCTGCGCGCTCAGGCCCTGGGCGCTCCGCCTCTCGCCAGCGTGGCGACGAGCGCCAGCCACGCCTGGGGCGCGTGGGCCCCGACGAACTGCACGCCGGTCAGGGTGGCGTGCGGCGCCGCCGCGCTCCAGCAGACGGTCCCCAGGTTCTCGGCCGGGCGGGGTCCGCCCTCCAGCCTGACGCGCAGGGCCTGCCCGACCTCCGGGGGCCGCCCGGACCAGGCCAGGCCGCAGCCGCCCTCGGACACGGACTCGGTGGTCGCGAGGACCCTGCGGGAATCCGGGAAGCTGACCGTGGCCGGGAGGCGGACGACGTAGCGCGGCGGCCGCCGGGCGAACGTCACCGGCTCTCCCTTCGCGGCGGCGAGGAGCATGCCCACCGCGCGCAGGCTCTCGGCATCGGGGGCGAGCTCGAAACCGTCGTCCTCGTCCTCGCCGTGGTGCACCGCGGTCACCGTGCCCGCCACGCTGGCGAGCACCTGGACGCCGGCGATCTCGATCCGGAGCTCGGCCCGGGTTCCCGGCCTGCGGGCGATGGGCCCGGGAAGGCGGAGCCGCTGCGTCCGGGGCTCCCAGGCCGAGAGCATCTGGGCGGGCTCGAGCCGATAGACTCCGGTGAACATCGCAGCATCTCCTCGCCCCCTGGCGAGGCATTATGCACGGACCCCGGCCGGCGAGGAGGGTCCTCGGCGGGTGCTGCGGCATCTACGTAGACGCCCGGCCCCTTGCGGCGGGGTTCTGCCCCGCCGCCCGGGCGCGGGCGCGACCGGGACGGCCTCCCTCAGGGCCCGAGGATCAGGCAGGTTTCGGTGCCGTGGGCGTAGAGCTTGCCGTCGGCGCCGAGGAGCCGGCCCTCCGAGGTCGCGACGCTGCGGCCCGCGTTCACCAGCTTGCCCTCGGCGCGCAGGTGCCCGCTCGCGGCCAGGATGGGCCGCACCAGGTTGAGCTTGAACTCGAGCGTGGTGTAGCCCTGGCCCGCGGCCAGCGTGGAGTGGACGGCGCAGGCCATGGCGGAGTCGAGCAGCGTCGCCGCCCAGCCGCCGTGGACCGAGCCGATGGGGTTGTAGTGCTCCGGCCGCGGCTCGCCCTGGAACACCGCGCGGCCGCGCTCGACGTCCACCAGGTGGAAGCCGAGCGTGTCCTGGATGGGCGGGCGCGGGAACCGGCCCTCCAGGATCCCGCGCAGGAACTCCAGCCCGGGCTGCGCCCGGAGGATCTCGGGCGGGGTGAGGCCCGGACCGGTGGAGCGGGCCAGGACCTCGCGCAGGTGCTCCTCCCACGTGGGCATGGCTCCCCCGGCGGCTCGAGAGGGCTGGACGATGCCAGAGCGCGCGCAGCCCGTCGAGGGGCGCCCGCGGCCTTTCGCGGTACCCGCACCGCGGGTGCGGCAACAAATCGCGGCAACTTTGCCGAACACCCATGGGCCCCCGCTGTACCCTGCCCTCCCGACTCGACCTCGACACCCGAGAGGATCACGTGCAGGACGCCCTCCACACACACGACCGACGGACCGGACGCGCTTCCCTGGATCCACCCCCTCCCCTCCGCGGCGGGGCCGGCCCGCCGCCGGCCGACGCCGCCCGCCTCCGGTCCATCCTGGCCTCGCTGGCGGAGGGCGTGGTGGCCTACGACCGGGATGGCAGGGTGGAGACCTGGAACCCCGCCGCGTCGCGCATCCTGGAGATGGATCCCGACGAGATGCAGCGGAGGATGCTCGCCGAGCCGGGCTGGGCGGCGGTGCGGGAGGACGGCACGCCCCTCGCCCCCGAGGAGCTGCCCTGGGCGGTGGCCGGGGCCACCGGCGTCCCGGTCCGGAACGTCCGCCTCGGGCTGCGCCGGCGCGACGGCACCCAGCTCTGGATCTCGGCGAGCGCCGCGCCCGCCGGGCGGGCGGGGGGCGTGGTGGCCAGCTTCCGCGAGGTGACCGAGCGCTACCTCTCGGACCGCCGGCTCCGGGGCGCCCTGGCGGCGAGCCAGGCCCTGGTGGCCAGGCTCCGCGAGGAGCTGCGGAAGGTGGAGACCCTGGGCGGCCTGGTCCCGGTCTGCGCAGCGTGCCACGGCATCCGCGTGGACGCCCGCTACTGGTCCGGGGTGGAGGCCTATGCGGCCGAGCACGCCGGCGCCCGGGTGGCGCACGGGCTGTGTCCCGCCTGCGAGGATCGCCTCCTGTCGCGCGGCGGCGGGTAGCGCCGGCCGCCGCGGGCGCCCGGGCTACGGCTCGAGGAGGTTCCGGCAGTGCCCGGGCTGCGCCGGCGCGTCCGAGATGGAGCCGCCGCGCGGGATGCACTGGTCGGGCGGCAGCGGCGCCCGGTGCTCCACGTGGTCGACGAGGAGGTCGAAGGCGCGGTGGGCGTGCGGCTCGATGATCTCGAGCTGGGGGAACTGGTCGGCGTAGGTCTCGATGTGGTTGCCGTTCTGGACCTCGTAGAGGCGGTACGGCGCGCCGCAGTCGTCGCGCTGGCGCACCTTGCGGGCGTAGGCGCGCGCGTGGTGGTCGATGGGCAGGAGGGCGTCCATGGTCCCGGCCACGGTCACCAGCGGGCGGCGGATGCGGCCGGTGGTGGCGAAGGCGTCCATCTGCGCCCCGACGTCGGAGGCCGAGAGCCGCGCCACGTAGTTGTAGGTCCCGGTGCCGGACCCGTAGGTGTCATAGGTCGGGTCGAGCCGCTTCTGCCACTGGCACTGGGTCACCTCCCAGAACGACGCGCTGTAGTTCTGCCACAGCGAGGCCAGCACCGCGCCCGAGGCGTCCCGGAGGACGATGTCCGGAGGGTATCCGGCGGCGCGGATGTTCCTGGCGGCGGTGCTGTTGGCGTCGTCGCCCGAGGCCACGTAGTCCGGGAGGTTGAGGACGGCGGCGGGCAGGTCGGTGAGCAAGTTCGGGGCGCCCGCGTCCACGAAGGTGCCCTCCCAGTCCACGCCCCCGTCGAAGAGGTCCGGGTAGGACTCGACCGCGCGGCGCACCTGGTAGCCGCCGTTGGAGGTCCCGACCGCGTAGGTGTACCTCGGCCCGCGGCCGTAGCGCAGGTGCACGCCGCGGCGTGCGATCTGCGCCGCCTCGGCCATGAACCCGGCCCAGCGGGTGAAGGGCTGGTCGGGGTCGTTGTCGTAGAAGTGGACGTACAGCGGCGAGCCGGGGTTGAGGCGGCAGGCCAGGGGGTCGGCCGACGTGGAGAGGAACAGGTTCCACACGCCCTTGTTCTGCGAGGCGTAGGCGTAGCCCTTCTGCACCACGTAGTCGCTCCAGGCGAAGTCGCCGTTGAACTCGCTGCGGGTGCCGGAGGCGCCGGCCACCACCAGCCTCCCGTTCCAGTCGTCGGGCAGCCGCAGGAGGAAGCGGCCCTGGCCGGTCGGGTCGCCGGCGATCCGGGCCTCGATCTGGATCCCGGGCACGGCCCGGGTGATGGGCTCGCGCCGGGCCGCGCTCGGGGCGATGACCCCGCGATCGGTGACCGGCGTGAAGGCCAGCGCCGGCAGCCCGGGGAGCGAGTTGTTGGCGGGCGTGGTGGTGGCGCCGTTGGTGGTGAGGTCCGGGCTCTCCCGGCAGGTGACGTCCGCCAGCGCGCGCGAGAGGCGCTCCGTCAGCACGTCGCAGCGGCCCGGCGGCCCCCCATCCGCGCGCGCCTGGCCGGCCCCGGCCAGCGCGGCCGCGGCCAGGGCGAGGCGTGTCCATCCGGCGCTGCAGGTCACTCGGTGGTTCATGTCGTGCCCCCGCGGTCGAGCTCAGCCCCCCGCCCGTCTGCCAAGCCTCCTCCGGTCGCGAGGCGAGTTCCGCGCCCATGTGTGTGCGGGCCCAAGCGGGGTCCCGCCGGCGTCTTCGCCGGGGCGCTCGCCGGCAGCCGGGGCGCGGTCTAGACTCCGCGCGTGGATCCCGGGGGCCTCCACCGCGCGCTCGTCTGGCTGGAGCTGGCGCTCGCCGCCCCCGTGTTCCTCGGCCTCACCTACGTCTCGGCACCCTACGGCCGCTACGCCCGGACCGGCTGGGGGCCGCCGGTGCGGGCGCGGCTGGCCTGGATGCTCATGGAGAGCCCGGGCTCGCTCTTCTTCGCCGCCGTCTACGCCGCGGGGGCGAGCCGGGCCCGGGCGGCGCCGCTCGTCCTCCTGGCCCTGTGGCAGATCCACTTCCTGCACCGCTCCTTCCTCTACCCCCTGTGGATGCGGGAGGGCCGGGGGGTGCCGGCGGGCGTGGTGCTCCTGGGGGTGGCCTTCCACGTCCTCAACGCCTTCGTGAACGCCCGCTGGGTCTCGGAGCTCGGCGCCTACCCGGCCTCGTGGCTCGCCGACCCCCGCTTCCTGGCCGGGGCCGCCATCTTCGCGGCGGGCCTGGCCCTCAACGTCTGGTCGGACCGGAGGCTGCGCCGCCTGCGCGGCCCGGGCGACTCCGCCTACCGCCTGCCGCGCGGGGGGGCGTTCGAGTGGGTCTCCTGCCCCAACTACCTGGGCGAGATCGTCGAGTGGATCGGCTGGGCCCTCGCCACCTGGTCCCTGGCAGGCCTGGCCTTCGCCGCCTTCACCGCGGCCAACCTCGTGCCGCGCGCCCTGTCCCACCACGAGTGGTACCGGGAGCGGTTCGCCGACTACCCGCCCGAGCGCCGGGCGCTCGTCCCCTTCCTGCTCTAGGGCTACCGTGGCCGGCCCTGTAACACCCCGGCCGCTCCGGTGTCCGATCGACGGGATGACCTGCCGGGAGCTCGCCAGCGCCGCCACCGAGTACGCCGAGGGGAACCTCCCGCTCCCCGACCGCCTCCGCTGCCGGCTGCACCTCGGCGCCTGCGGCGACTGCCGGGCCTACCTCCGGCAGATGCGGGCGGTGGCCCTGGCCCTGGGGATGCTGCCTCGGCCCGGGATCCCGCCCGGCGCGCGCGAGGAGCTCCTGCTCCGCTTCGAGCGCTGGAGGCGCGGCTAGGCCTCCCCGCCGCCCGTCCCTCCGCCCTCCACGCGCGACACCCATCCCTCCTCGATCCAGCTCGAGAGGGCGGCGTGAGCCGCGGCCGCGGGCTCCGGGTCTCCGGCGAAGGCGGCGCAGATCCGCTCCACCGGCTCGCCGGCCAGCGCCGCCGCGAGCGCGCGGGCCTCGTCCTTGCCCAGGGCGGCGTGGAGGACCCGGTGGCCGGAGCGCCAGACGGCCACCGCGGTCGGGGCCGGGAGCGGCGGACCCGGCTCCTCGCCCGCCTCCAGGGCGCTCCAGAGCGAGGCCGCGCCCGAGCCGAGGTGGAGGAGGTGCAGCGAGGGAGCCAGCCGGATCCGGGCCGCGGCGAAGGCCTCGGGCGCGAGCCCGGCGAAGGCCTCCGGGCCCGCCGCCTCGGCCTCGGCGGCCCCGAAGGCCAGCGAGCGCGTCCACTCGAGCTCCGCCAGGTCGGCGAGATCGGGGCGATGGGGATCCGGCTCGCGGCGCAGGAACCCCGCCAGCTCCCGCCCCAGCTGGCCGATGTCGTGGTGCTCGGAGGGGTGCTCCGAGAGGTAGGCCCGGCACAGGGCGAGGAAGCGCTCCTCGCCCAGCAGCCCGGCGAGCCGCGGGAACTCCTCCCGCAGGGCCTCCACCTGGCGCCCGAGGTACATGCCCGCGTAGATGCCGACGCGCTCGGCCGCCGGGAGCCCGGGGGTGCCGGCGAGGCAGGCCTCCAGGCCCGCCGGATCCGCCTCCGGCCCCCGCCGGACCAGCTCGGCGAACAGGGCCTGGGTCTCGGCCAGCGTCACGGGGCGGCCCGCCGCAGCGCGGGAGCCAGCTCCTCGGCCTCGATGGCCGCGGCGCGCCGGCTCTCGGCCACCACCGTCTCCAGCGCCGGGATGCGATCGTCCCATTCGACCAGGGCCGGTGCGGGGCCGAAGCGCCGCAGCGCCTCCCGGTAGAGGTCCCAGACCGGCGCCGGCACCGGCTCGCCGTGGCTGTCGAGGAGCCAGGTCCCCCGGTCGCTGTGGCCGGCGAGGTGGAACTGGCCCACCCGGTCCCGGGGGATGCCGTCGAGGTAGCGGATGGGGTCGAAGCCGAAGTTCCGCGCCGAGACGAAGACGTTGTTCACGTCGAGGAGGATGCCGCAGTCGGCCCGCCGCGACAGCTCGGCCAGGAACTCCCACTCGGCCATGGTCGAGTCGCGAAAGGCGACGTAGGAGGACGGGTTCTCGAGCAGGATCTGCCGCCCCAGGCGGTCCTGCACCCGGCCCACCCGGCGGGCGACGTGGTCCAGAGCCTCCTCGGTGTAGGGCAGCGGGAGGAGGTCGTGGAGGTAGCGGCCGCGGTGGCTGCCCCAGCAGAGGTGGTCGGTGACCAGGGCCGGCTGGATGCGCCGCACCAGGGCCTCCAGGGCCCCGAGGTAGCGCTCGGAGAGCGGATCGACCGAGCCGATGGAGAGCGAGACGCCGTGGAGCGCCACCGGCACGTCGCGGCGGACCTTCTCCAGCACCGCCAGCGGGCGGCCGCCCGCGGCCATGAAGTTCTCGCTGATGGCCTCCACCCAGTCCACGGGCGGGCGCTCCGCGAGGAAGCGCTCGAAGTGCCGGGTGCGCAGGCCGATGCCGTGCCCCAGGTCGACGCGGGAGAGGGCCATGGGCGAGACGGGGGCCGGCCGCGCGGGCCGGCCCCCGCCCTCCGCTACTTGGCGGCGACGACCTTCCCGCCCTTGTCGGTGCACTCCTTCGCGCTCTTGGCCTCCGTCCAGCCCTTGCCCTTGCAGCTGTTCTGGGCCTTGCAGGAGTTGTCGGCGCCGGCGCAGCTCCCCTGGCCCTTGCAGGCGTTGATGCCGGCGCACTGCACCGCCTTGTCGCCGTGCTTGGTCTTCTCGGCCTTGTCGGAGGCGCGGGCGCTCCCGGCGGCGAACAGGGAGCAGACGGCGGCGGCGACGGCGGCGCCTCTCATGGCTTCTCGGATCATGGATCTTCCTTTCCTGGGTGCTGCGGTTGACGGGCCGCAGCGGCGGCCCGGGGACGGGTCAGGGAGCCTTGGACTTCGCGAAGAGGGAGAGCTCCACGGTGCCGCTCTCGGCCACCACCTTGGCGAGCGACTGCACCCGCGCCAGCCAGCCCTCCGTATAACGGGGGCCGATGCGATAGGCGTCCCGGTCGAATCCCGGGAGCGTGGCGCGGATGCGGACGGTCTTCCTCTCCCCGTAGGTCCCGGGAGGGAAGAGCACGGCGGTACCGGAAAGGGTCTCGCTGCGGCCGTCGGACCGACCCCGGCCGCACACCTGGAAGGGGATCTGGGCCCGGAAGGGGACCGCGCTCTCGGGGGCGAGCGGCCCCACCTTCACGCCGTCGAAGACGGCCTCCAGGCGGCACTCCCGCGGGTCGCTCCTCTTGTTGGTGGCCCACTGCCGGAAGTGGTCGGACTTGGTGTCGTCGTTGTCGACGCGGATGCTCGAGAGCGGCACCGAGCACCGGCCCGAGGCGGTCCCGGCCCGCTCGTCGTAGCGGATCTGGCAGCCCACCGCGGAGCTGACCGCGTTGATCCGCTCGCCCAGCGCGGCGTCGAAGACGGCGGAGAAGGTGTTGTTCCCGGCGTCGGGGTCGACGGCGAAGTCCTCGCCCCGCGCGGGCGCGGCCAGGGCCAATGCGAGGAGGGCGGCGGCTCGGCTCATGGAGGGACGGCTCCTTTCGGTTCGCCGCCTGTTGACTCGCGGGCCCCCGCGCCGTTACGTCGCGTCCGGGGCCCGGTTCACGAAAACTCGCCTCCCCCCGGGGCCGGGACCAGAATCGGCCCATGGGCGGCATCTGGGTCCTCCTCGTGGCCGTCTCGGTGGCCTTCGCCGCCGCGACCGGTCGCATGGGCGCGCTCACCGCCGCGGCCCTCGAGTCGGCCGGCCACGCCGTCACCCTGGCGCTGGGGCTGGCGGGCGTCATGGCGCTCTGGCTCGGCCTGATGCGCATCGCCGAGGAGGCCGGCCTGGTGCGGCTCCTGGCGCGGGCCGCCCGCCCGGCGCTGCGGCGCCTGTTCCCCGAGGTGCCGCCGGAGCACCCGGCCCTGGGGGCGATGGTCATGAACGTCGCCGCCAACGTGCTCGGCCTGGGCAACGCCGCCACCCCGTTCGGCCTGCGGGCCATGGAGGCCCTCCAGGAGCTGAACCCGCACCGGGGCACGGCCAGCGACGCCCAGGCCCTCTTCTGCGCCCTCAACACCGCCTCGGTGCAGGTCGTCCCCGCCAGCGTCATCGCCCTTCGGGCCGCCGCCGGAGCGCGGCAGCCGGCCGACATCCTCGGGGCCACGCTGCTCGCCTCCTTGTGCGCCACCGCCGTGGCCATCGCCTCGGCGCGGCTCCTCCGGCACCTCCACCCGCTCCCCGCGCCCCCGGCGCCGCCCCGGTGAAGGCCGCGCTCGACGCCGTCTCGCTGTGGGCCGTCCCCCTGCTCCTGGCCGGGGTGCCGCTCTACGCGCTTGGCCGCAGGGTGAAGGTCTACCCCGCCTTCGTCGAGGGGGCGAAGGAGGGCTTCCAGGTGGCGATCCGCATCATCCCGCCGCTGGTGGCCGTCCTGGTGGCCCTCGGCATGCTGCGGGCCTCGGGAGCCCTCGACGGCCTGGCCGCGCTGGTGGAGCCGGTGGCCCGGCGCATCGGCCTCCCGGCGAGCGTCCTCCCCATGGTCCTGGTGCGGCCCCTCTCCGGCGGCGCCGCCCTGGGCGTGGTCGGCGACGTGCTCCGCAGCGAGGGGCCGGACGGCTACGCCGGCCGCCTGGTGTCGGTGATGGCGGGCTCCACCGAGACCACCTTCTACGTGCTGGCCGTGTACATGGGCTCGGTCGGGATCACGCGCTACCGGCAGGCGCTCCCGGCCGGGATCCTGGCCGACCTCGCCGGCTTCACGGCCTCGGTGATCGTGGTCCGGGCCGTCTTCGGCTGAGCGGCGCAGCGGTTTGGCGCCACCGCGCCCGGCCACCGTGGTATCAGAGCGCCATGCAGCCGACGACCGGGCGCCTCGCGCCGCCGCTCCTCCTCCTGCTCGCCGCCGCCGGATGCGTCACGGCAGCCGCCGCGCGCCAGGCCCACCTGCGCCAGGAACTGGATCGGAGCCGCATCGACCGGGCCCCGGCGGAGATCTGGCCCGAGGTGCTGCGGTTCCTGAGCGACCGCGGATACGTGCTCGCCGGCGACGACCGGCAGGTCGTGGGCGTCCCGGCGCGGAACTCCATCCTCGAGGCCCTGTCCTCCGGTCACGACACCCGTGTCCGCAAGGACGGCAGCCGCGTCATGGAGACCGGCAGGAACGACGAGGGCCGGCGCATCCGCGCCGAGGGGCTGGCCCTCCCCGGCGGCGGCTGCCGGGTGGTGCTCACATCCCTGAAGCGCGACGACATGAACCCCGCGCTGCTCCAGGAGAGCCGGGAGCTGGAGCTCGAGCTGGAGCTCCTGGAGCGGCTCGACCGGGCGGCAGCGGCACGGGTGCGGGGAGGGCCGGTGCCGGCGGCGGCCGCCTCCCGCGCAGCCGATCCCTGGGAGCCGGTGCGGCACCTCGTCGGCACCTGGGAGAGCGAGGGGGCGGCTGGACCGGCAGGCATCCGCTGGACCTTCGACTTCACCGCCGGCGGGCAGTTCCTCGAGATCCGGGGCTCCTCCATCCTGGGCCGGCCGGCAGCGGCCGGCGAGCCGGAGATGGGGCGCATCTCGCGCGACCCGGTCCGCGGCCGCCTGGTGTGGCGCCAGTTCACCTCCGGCGGCCAGGTGAACCAGTACCTCCAGCAGCCCTCGGCCGCCGAGGCGCTGGTCTTCCTGAGCGAGAGCCCCGAGAGCCTGCCCGCCGGCTCGCGCGCGCGGCTCACGCTCGGAAGCGCCGGCCCCGACGAGATCCTGGCGGTGTTCGAGATCGCCGAGCCGGGGAAGGACTTCGCCGTGGTGGGCGAGAGCCGGATCCACCGCGCGCGCTGAGGCGGTGCCGGAGGGCGCGGCCCCGGCCGGCCGGCTCAGTACTTGGGCATCCGCGGGTCGATCCGATCGGCCCAGGCCAGGATCCCGCCCGCCAGGTTCCGCACCTTCCGGAAGCCGGCCTGCCGGAGGAATGCCACCGCCCGGGCGCTGCGCGCGCCGGAGCGGCAGTACACGACCAGGTCGCGCGACGAGTCGAGCTCGTGGGCGCGCCGGGCCAGGTCGCCGAGCGGGATGAGCATGCCGCCCAGGCTGCAGATCTGGACCTCGTGGGGCTCGCGCACGTCGACGAGCACCAGGTCCTCGCCCGTCTCCCGCCTCCGCTTCAGCTCCTCGACCGCGATCTCCGGGACTCCCGCCTGCACCTCGGCCTCCTCGCCTCGCACCCCGCAGAACTCCTCGTAGTCGATGAGGCGGGTGATGGTCCGGCGCTCGCCACAGACGGGGCAGTCGGGGTTCTTCCGGAGCTTGAGCTCGCGGAAGCGCATGGAGAGCGCGTCGACGAGCAGCAGCCGGCCCACCAGGGGCTCACCCCTCCCCAGGACGAGCTTGATGGCCTCGGTGGCCTGGATGACGCCCACCAGCCCCGGCAGGATGCCGAGCACCCCTCCCTCGGCGCAGGAGGGGACCAGCCCGGGCGGCGGCGGCTCGGGGTAGAGGCAGCGGTAGCAGGGCCCGTCCCGCGTGGCGAAGACGCTGGCCTGCCCCTCGAAGCGGAAGATGGAGCCGTAGACGTTGGGCTTGCCCAGCAGGACGCAGGCGTCGTTCACCAGGTAGCGGGTGGCGAAGTTGTCGGTCCCGTCCACCACCACGTCGAAGTCGCGGAGGATGTCGAGCGCGTTGTCGCTGGTGAGCCGGGTCTCGAAGGTCCTGACGTCGAGGTACGGGTTCATGGCCCGCAGCTTCTCGGCCGCCGACGCGAGCTTGGGGCGCCCGACGTCGGGCGTGGCGTGGAGGATCTGGCGCTGCAGGTTGGTGTAGTCGACGACGTCGAAGTCGACGAGGCCCAGCGTCCCGACCCCGGCGGCGCCGAGGTAGAGCGCCAGCGGCGAGCCCAGCCCGCCGGCCCCGATGCACAGCACCCGGGCCGCCTTGAGCCGCTGCTGCCCCTCCAGCCCCACCTCCGGCATGATGAGGTGGCGCGAGTAGCGGAGGATCTCGTCGTTGGAGAGGGCCGGCAGGCGGCTCTCGAGCTTCGCGGCTGGCGTCGCCATCCCGACCTCGCTAGCGCCCGCCGGCGATGGAGGGCACGATCGACAGGGTATCGCCCTCCCGGAGCGGCGTGGCGTCCTTCTGGAGATATCTCACGTCCTCCTCGTTCCGGTAGACGTTGACGAAGGCGCGCAGCCCGCCGTCCTCGGCATAGAGGTGCTTGCGCAGGTCGGGGTGGCGGGCGGTGAGCGCGCCCAGCGCCTCGCCCACCGTGGCCGCGCTCACCTCCACGGCCGCCTGGCCGCCGGCGTAGGGGCGCAGCGGCGTGGGAACGAACACCCGTGTCATGGCATCCCTCCTCCGGCCCGGGCCGGCTCCGGCCCGGCGCCCTCGATGCGGATCTCCTCGTCGACGAAGCGCTTGTCCTCCTCGCCGCTGCCGGCGAGGAGGAAGGCGTTGGTGGCCTCGGCCCGGCCCGCCGCCACGCGGGTGACGAGGTAGGAGCAGCCGAGCCAGTGGGCCTCGGCCAGGTCGGTCTGCGACCAGCGCGCCGGGTGGTCGGGGTGGGAGTGGTAGAAGCCCACGATCTCCTGGGCGCGCGAGCGGGAGAGCTTCTCGATGCGCAGCAGCTCGCGCGGGTCGATGGTGTAGCGGTCGTGGAGCCGGTCGCCCTGCGCGTTGCCGCACCGCACCACGCTGGCGACCACCCGGTCCTCGCCCGCCCGGCGGCCGACCAGCACCCCGCAGCACTCGTGGGGATAGGTCTCCTCGCCGTGCCGGCGGAGGTCCTGGAGGAGCCGGGGGTCGATGCGGAGCATGGCTAGCCCTCCCAGAAGCGCTCGGAGAGGTACTTGTCGGCCGCGTCGGGGAGGACGGTGACCACCACCGCCGGCGCCCCGTGCCGCCGCGCCACCTCGAGGCTCCCGGCCACCGCGGCCGCGGCCGAGACGCCGACCAGGAGCCCCTCCTCGCGCGCCAGCCGCCTCGCCGTCTCGTGGGCCAACTCGGTGGAGATCCCGAGGTCCAGGTCGGCGACCGACCGGTCGTAGATGGCCGGGACCAGGGCGCTCGCCATGTGCTTGGCGCCCTCGATGCCGTGGAAGGGCGAGTCGGGCTGGAGCGAGACGCAGCGGATCCCGCGGGCCAGCTCCTTGAGGCGCCGCGAGGTGCCGACGAAGGTGCCGCTGGTGCCGAGGACGGCGGCGAAGTGCGTGAGGCGGCCGCGGGTCTGCGCCCAGATCTCCTCCGCCGTCCCCGAGTAGTGGGCGCGCCAGTTGGCCTCGTTCGAGTACTGGTCGGCGTAGAACCAGCGCTCCGGCTCGGCCGCGGCCATGGCGCGCGCCCGGCGGATGGCGCCGTCCGATCCCTCGCCCGGGTCGGTCCACACCACCTCGGCGCCGAAGGCCTGGAGGATGCGCTTCCGCTCCGGCGACACGTTGGCCGGCACGCAGAGCGTGACCCCGAAGCCCTGGGCTGCCCCCAGCATGGCGTAGGCGATGCCGGTGTTGCCGCTGGTCGCGTCGAGGAGCCTCTTCCCCGGCGCGAAGCTCCCGCTGCGGCGCCCCTCGGCGACGATGCGGGCCGCGGCCCGGTCCTTGACCGAGCCGCCCGGGTTGAGCCACTCCGCCTTGGCGAGCAGGGTGAGCCCCGGAACCCCCCGCGCGATCCGCTCGAGCCGGAGGAGGGGCGTCGAGCCGATGCGGCTCATCGGCCGCGTCCCCAGCGCGGATTCCGCCGTCGTATCGGCTGGTTGCAGTCTGGTGTCCAGGGCCGAGCGCATGTGGACCGGATCACTCAGATATTACCTGGCGCTCGTCCGCGCAAGCGGATCCCCAGCCGGGATGACGGACGAGGGGGCGCGAGCCCCCGTCCGGGCCGGGGCGCGTCCGGGGGCGGCTTGCCACCCCGCCGGAGAGGGGCTACGAGGGCGCGGTGACCGACCTGGCCGCGGCCCGCTGGCTCTTCGGGACGTCCCTCGCCTTCCACATCGTCTTCGCCGCGGTGGGCGTCGCCATGCCGCTCCTGATGGTGATGGCGGAGTGGCGCTGGCGCCGCACCGGCTCGGCGGTCCACCTCGAGCTGGCGCGGCGCTGGGCCCGGGGCACGGCCATCCTCTTCGCCGTGGGCGCGGTCTCTGGGACGGTGATCTCCTTCGAGCTCGGCCTCCTCTGGCCTCGCTTCATGGCGCTCGCCGGGCCCATCATCGGCATGCCCTTCTCGCTCGAGGGCTTCGCCTTCTTCGCCGAGGCCATCTTCCTCGGCATCTACCTCTACGGCTGGGAGCGCGTCTCGCCGCGCCTGCACCTCGCCAGCGGCGCCCTGGTGGCCGCGAGCGGCGCGCTCTCCGCCTTCTTCGTGACGCTGGCCAACGCGTGGATGAACCACCCCGCGGGCTTCGATCCGGCCGGGGGTCCGGAGACCGTCCGGCCGCTGGTGGCCATGTTCCCGCCCGGCTGGTCGCACCAGGTGATCCACGTCCTCATCTCCTGCTACGCCGCCACCGGCTTGGCCGTCGCCGGGATCCACGCCTGGTTCCTGCGGCGCGAGCCCGGCCACCCCTTCCACCGCGCCGCCTTCGGCATCGCGCTCGCGGTCGGCGGCGCCGCCGCGCTGCTGCAGCCGCTCTCGGGCGACCTCTCGGCCCGGCAGATCGCGGTCCACCAGCCCGTGAAGCTGGCCGCGCTGGAGGGCCACTTCGAGACCATGCGCCGGGCGCCCCTGCGGATCGGCGGATGGCCCGACGCCGAGGCCCGGGTGACGCGCTGGGCGCTGGAGATCCCGGCCGGGCTCTCGCTCCTCGCCTTCCACGATCCCGACGCCGAGGTGAGGGGGCTCGACGCCTTCCCGCGCGACCGCTGGCCCGATCCGCTCCGGGTGCACCTCGCCTTCCAGGTCATGGTGGGCCTGGGCTCGGCGATGGCGGCGCTGTCGCTGGCCGCCCTCCTCCTCTGGTGGCGCACCCGCGCCCTGCCGATCCACCGGCTCTTCCTCGGCGCCGCCGTCGCGGCGGGGCCCTCCGGCTTCCTGGCGCTCGAGGCGGGCTGGCTGGTCACCGAGTGGGGCCGGCAGCCCTTCGCGGTCTGGGGCGTGATGCGGACCTCGGAGGCGGTGACGCCGCTGGCCCACCTCTCGGTGCCCTTCTGGACCTTCGCCGCCCTCTACGTCTTCCTGGCGGCGATGGTGGCGGTGCTCCTGTGGCGCCAGATCCTCCACGCCCCGCCGCCGGGGCCCGACGGAGGCCCGCCGTGACGCCGGCGGACCTGCTCGGGGGCGCCATCCTGGTGGCGCTCGTGTGCTACGCGGTCTTCGCCGGGGCCGACTTCGGCGGCGGCATCTGGGACCTGCTCGCCTCCGGGCGGCGCAAGCGCGAGCAGCGCGCGCTCGTCGAGCACGCCATCGGGCCCATCTGGGAGGCGAACCACGTCTGGCTCATCCTGGTGATCGTGGTCCTGTTCACCGGCTTCCCCACCGCCTTCGCGGCGGTGTCCACCACCCTCTTCGTCCCGCTCACCCTGCTGCTCATCGGCATCGTGCTGCGCGGCGCGGCCTTCACCTTCCGCGCCTACTCCGGGCGCGACCCGGTCCAGTCGCGCTGGGGGCTGGTCTTCTCCGGCTCCAGCGTCGTCGCCCCGCTGCTCCTCGGCGCCATCGTGGGCGCCATCGCCTCCGGCCGGCTCCGGGTGTCCGCCGACGGCATGCCCCTCTCCCCGCCAGGCGCCTGGCTCGGCGCCTTCCCGGCGGCGGTGGGGATCTTCGCCTGCGCCCTCTTCGCCTTCCTGGCCGCCGTCTACCTGACGGTGGAGGCGCAGGGGGAGCTCCAGGAGGACTTCCGCCGCCGCGCCCTCCTGGCCGGGGTCGCGGTCTTCCTGGCCGCCATGGCCGCCGCGGTCGTCTCCTGGCGCGAGGCGCCGCTGGTCTTCGCCGGCCTCACCGCCCGCGGCTGGTCGCTGCCCCTGCACCTCGGCACCGCCGCGGCCGGCGGCGCCTCCTTCGCCGGCCTCCTCACCCGCCGCTACCGCCTGGCACGCCTGGCCGCCGCCGCCCAGGCGGGCCTCATCGTCCTGGGCTGGGGCGCCTCGCAGTACCCGTACCTGGTGGTGCCCGACGTGACGATCTCCTCCGCCAGCGCCCCGCGCCAGACCCAGGTGCTCCTGCTGGCCGCGCTCGGGGTCGGGGCCCTGACGCTCCTCCCCAGCCTGTGGCTCCTGTTCCGGGTGTTCAAGGGCCGCCGGCCGGCCGGCCCCGCTCCCGGGTAGGCCCTTCCGCCGCCCGGCGCGCTCCGCCGCGGAGACGCGGAGGAACCGCACCTGCGTCCGTTCAGGCCGCCTCCTTGCGCCCGCGCACCGCCCAGGCCCGCGCCGGGAGCGCGATCGAGCCGTCGGCCGCGACGGGCAGCGTCGTCCGGATCGCGTCGCGGAGCGCGGCTCGCCCCGCCTCGGGGAGCGACATGGCGTAGGCGGGGGCGGGACCCTGCCCGCCCAGGAACGGCAGCCAGTAGTCGTCGAAGTCCCGGAACCTCGTCTCCACCTGGATGGCCCGCGTCTCCACCCCGGACAGGCCCGCGGCGCCGAGGAGCGCCGCCAGGGGCGCCGGGGCGCAGATGGGGAACCGGACGCCCTCGTCGAGCGCGGCCGCGGCGGCGTCGAGCGACCGGGCCGCGTCCCAGAAGCGGCGCATGAGCTCCATCCCCTCGGCGTAGTCCCAGACGTACAGCCCCACCGCGCCGCCGCGGCGGGCGGCCCGCGCCATCTCGGCCACCATCCGCGCCGGCTCCCGCGAGAAGTTGAGCACCAGGCCCGAGACCACCGCGTCGAAGGCGCCGTCGCCCACCGGGAGCGCCTGGGCATCCCCCACCTCGAACCGGGCCCGGGGATGGGCCGCGTGCGCGCGCGCATGGGCGACGAAGTCGGCCGAGAGGTCGATCCCGAGCACCTCGGCCGGTCCGGCGCGCTCGCCGATGGCCGCCGCGAGCGCGCCGGTGCCGCAGCCCACGTCGAGCCACCTCCCGCCCCGGGCCACGTCCATCCAGCCCACGAACTCCCGGGCGACGAGGCGGCTCCACCGCCCGACGTAGGGCTCGTAGGCGGCGCCGACGGACCAGACCTCGCCTCGCGGACTTCCCTCGGCCATGGCTGCCTCCCGCGCACCGCCCGGCGGCCCCCCCCCGGAAGTCTCCTACCGGCAGGTCGCCGCGCAGCGAGATCCCGTCGGGGTATCTGGGGTGAGGGGCGCGGACGTGCTCTCCTCGCCGCAGGCAGGAGCCCCCATGGCCACGACCGACCGGCCGCCGAGCAGCGTCTTCGCCCGGGAGTTCCCGGTGGGCGCCGTCATCTTCGAGGAGGGCGACCCGGGCAGCCGCATGTACGTGATCCAGGGCGGCCGGGTGCTGGTGGTGAAGTCGGTGGGGGGCCGGTCCCTGGCCCTGGCGTCGCTCGGCCCGGGCGACTTCTTCGGCGAGATGGCGCTCCTCGAGGGACAGCCGCGCTCGGCCACGGCGGTGGTGGCCGAGGCCGCGCGCATCCTGGAGCTCGACGAGCAGGCCTTCGCCGACCTCCTGCGCGGCAACGGCGAGGTGGGCCTGAAGCTGCTGCGCAAGCTCTCGGCCCGGCTGCGGGACGCGACGCGCCGGATCCGCAACTTCCTCGCCGCCGACGCCATGGGGCGCGCCGTGGAGGTGCTGCGCGCCCTGTGCGGCCCGGCGGCCGGCGACGGCTGGCGGCCGGCGCCCGACGACCTCGAGGTGGCCGAGCTGGCGTCGCGCGCCGGGGAGAGCCCGGAGCGCGCCCGCGAGCTGTGGGGCACGCTGGAGCGGGCCGGCCTGGTCCGGCACCTGGGGAGCCGCCGCGAGCTGGCCCCGGCGGAGACGGTGTCCGACTTCCTCCGCTACCTGGAGATGAAGCCCCGCTACGACGCCATCGCCCAGGCGGAGCTGGCCGAGGTCTCCGGCCTCGGCGAGGAGCCGGTGGAGTCCATCCTGGCAGAGCTGTTCCACGCCCGGCTGCTCCCCGACGGGGCCGACTCGGGCCTGGGCGCCCTGGCCCGCGGGTGGCACGAGTTCGTGGACCTGGAGCGCCGTTTCGGCGGGCGCTGACCCCGCTCCGCCCGTGGCCCGGAGGGGACGCCGGAGCCCGCGGCCGCTAAGATGCGCCGCCATGAACGCCGCCCCCCGCCGCCACTTCGCCAGCGACAACTACGCCGGGATCTGCCCCGAGGCCTGGGCCGCCATGGCCGAGGCCAACGTGGGACACGAGCCCGGCTACGGCGACGACGCCTGGACCGCCCGGGCCGCCGACCTGATCCGCGAGCTCTTCGAGACCGACTGCGAGGTCTTCTTCGTCTTCAACGGGACGAGCGCCAACTCGCTCTCCCTCGCCTCGCTGGGCCAGTCGTACCACTCCATCGTCTGCCACGAGGTGGCCCACGTCGAGACCGACGAGTGCGGCGCGCCGGAGTTCTTCTCCAACGGCATGAAGGTGCTGACGGTGCCGGGCGCGGACGGCAAGGTCACGCCCGCGGCGCTGGAGCGCGTGGTGCGCAGGCGCGACGACGTCCACTACCCCAAGCCGCGGGCGGTCAGCCTGACGCAGGCCACCGAGCTCGGGTCGGTGTACGGCCCCGACGAGCTCAAGGCCATCTGGGCCACCGCCCGCTCGCTGGGCCTGCGCATCCACATGGACGGCGCCCGCTTCGCCAACGCGGTCGCCGAGCTCGGCGTGGCGCCCAAGGAGATCACCTGGCAGGCGGGCGTGGACGTGCTCTGCTTCGGCGGGACCAAGAACGGCATGGCGGTGGGCGAGGCGGTGGTCTTCTTCGACCGGGAGCTGGCCCGCGAGTTCGACTACCGGTGCAAGCAGGCGGGCCAGCTGGCGTCGAAGATGCGCTTCCTGGCCGCGCCGTGGGTGGGGATGCTGAAGGACGGCGCCTGGCTCCGGAACGCGCGCCACGCCAACGCCATGGCCAGGCGCCTCGAGGAGGAGCTGCGCGGGGTGCCCGGGGTGCGGCTGCTCCACCGGCGCCAGGCGAACAGCGTCTTCGCCGAGCTCCCGGCGCCCGTCCGCGACGGCCTGCGCGCCCGGGGCTGGCGCTTCTACGACTTCATCGCCTGGGGCGGGGCCCGGTTGATGTGCTCCTGGGACACCACCCTGGACGACGTCCTCGCCTTCGCCGCCGACGTGCGCGCGGCGGCCGGCGGGTAGCCGGGCCTCCGCGCGCGGGCGCGCACGCCCCATTGCAGGCGTTCCGATCGGGGCCTGCGGGACCTAGACTCCGGTCCCGCGAAGGGCGTTCCACGTCCGGCCGCACCGGGAGAGCGGGAGCGGCGAAGGAGATCCGATGGCGAACGTGACCCTGAAGGGCAACCCCGTCCACACCATCGGCGACCTGCCCAAGGTCGGCGCCAGGGCGCCCGACTTCAAGCTCGTGGCCGGCGACCTGAAGGACATGTCGCTCAAGGACTACGCCGGCAAGCGCAAGATCCTCAACATCTCCCCGAGCCTCGACACCAGCGTGTGCGCCACCGCCGCGCGCAAGTTCAACGAGCAGGCCGGCAAGCTCTCCGACACGGTGGTGCTGCTCATCACCTCCGATCTGCCCTTCGCCTCGAAGCGCTTCTGCACCGCCGAGGGGCTCCAGAACGTGGTCCCGCTCTCGATGATGCGCTCGCGCGACTTCGCCAAGGACTACGGCGTGCTCATCACCGACGGGCCCATGGCCGGCATCTGCGCCCGGGCGGTGGTGGTCCTCGACGAGAAGGATCAGGTCGTCTACAACCAGCTCGTTCCCGAGATCACGACCGAGCCGGACTACGACAAGGCGCTGGCGGCCGTGAAGAGGTAGCCGCCCCCGCCCCGGGGGTCGCGAGGGCCGGACGCCGCCCCCGCCGGAGGACCGATGCGACTCTTCCTCGCCGTGGCCCTGGCCGCGCTCGCCCTGCCCGCCCCGGGCGCAGAGAAGATCCCCGTGCTCCGGATCTACGGGCCGGGCGGCCCGCTCGTGCCGCTGGCGGAGTGCGGCAAGCTCTTCGCCGCCGAGAGGAAGGTGCAGGTGCGGGTGGACGGGGGCCCGGAGCAGCGCTGGCTGGAGATGGCCCGCGCCGACGGCGACCTGGTCTTCGACGCCGCCGAGTACATGCTCACCGACTTCATGCGCCGGCACCCGGGCTTCCTGGACCCGGCCACGCGCGTGAGCCTGTACCCCCAGCCCGCCGCCATCCTGGTGCGGCCGGGAAACCCCAAGGGCATCCGGGGGCTCGAGGACCTGGCGCGGCCCGGGGTGCGGCTCCTGGACGTCATCGGCGCCGGGCAGCTCGGCCTGTGGGAGGACCTGGCCGGCCGCAAGGCGCTCATCCCCGCGCTGCAGCGGAACATCGCCGCGTCGTTCGCCAACACCGCCGAGGCCATCGCCGCCTGGAAGGACCGCCCCGAGCTCGACGCCTGGATCACCTTCGAGAGCTGGCACCACCGGCTCCGGGAGGACACCGCGGTCGTCCGGCTGCCGGAGGCCGAGCAGCTGCTGCGCGGCACGCCCATCGCCGTCACGGCGCGCTCGGAGCAGCGGGCCCTGGCGCAGGCCTTCCTCGAGTTCGCCCGCGGCGAGGCGTGCCACGCGGCCTTCCGCAAGCAGGGCTGGCGGTGACCCAGCCGGCGGCGCGGCTCGGCGACCGGAGCCTGTTCCCCGACCTGGAGCCCCGCGCCTACCTGAACCACGCCGGCGTCTCGCCCCCCTCGCTCCCGGTCCGGCGGGCCGTGGACGATCTGCTGGGCCACTTCGCGCGCGGCGACGGGGGCGACCGCGCCGCCCTGGGGGTGCGGTCGCGGCTCCGCGAGGCGGCGGCCCGCCTGGTGGGGGGCAGTGCCGCCGACGTGGCGCTCACCAGCGGGCTCACCGCCGGCATCCAGGCGGTGGCGCTGTGCACCCCCTGGCGCCGGGGGGACCGGGTGATCCTCTTCGAGGGCGAGTTCCCCGCCAACGTCACCCCCTGGCAGCAGGCAGCGGCGCTCCACGGCCTGGAGACGGCCATGCTCCCGCTCTCGGACTTCGAGGGCGACGCGCCGCGGGGCCTGCAGCGGCTCGAGGAGGAGCTCCGCCGGGGCGCGCGGATGGTGGCGGTCTCGGCGGTCCAGTTCCGGACCGGGTACGCCATGCCGCTCGCCGAGATGGCCGCCCTCTGCGCGCGCAGCGGCGCGGAGATCTGCGTCGACGCCATCCAGGCCCTGGGCGCCGTGCCGCTCGACGCGGCCGCCCTGGGGATCGACTACCTGGCCTGCGGCGCCCACAAGTGGCTCATGGGGATCCACGGCGCGGGCTTCCTCTGGATCCGCCCCGGCCGCGCCGCGTCGCTCCGGCCCTGGCTCGCCGGCTGGCTCTCGCACCAGGACCCGGTCTCCTTCCTGACCCGCGGGCCGGGCCACCTCCGCTACGACCGCCCGCTGCGCCGCGAGGCCTCGGCGCTGGAGGCGGGCTCCTCCTCGACCGCCTCCCAGGCGGCGCTGCTGGCCTCCCTCGAGATCCTGGCCGGCCTGGGCGCCCCGGCGATCCACGCCCACGCCAACCGCTGGCTCGACCGCCTCGAGCCCGGGCTCTCCGCGCGCGGCTTCGCCGTGCTCCGGTCCCCCGACCCGGCCCGGCGGTCCGCCTTCTTCTCGGCCCGCCCGCCGCCCGGCGTCGAGGCCCCGTGGCTGCGCGACGCGCTCGCCTCGCGCGGCGTGGCCGTCGCGATTCCCGACGGCCTGGTTCGCTTCGCGCCCCACTGGCCCAACCACCCCGGCGAGGTGGACCTGGTCCTCGGCGCCCTCGACGAGGCGCTGGCGGCGCGCTGAGGGACCGGAACGCCCCGTTCCGGGCGTTTCTTTGCGGCGGGCCCCGCGGGCCCCTACCATGGCCCGAGCGGAGGACTGCCATGACCCAGGGCGACCACGTCCGGGCGCGCAGGGGCGGCGCCTGGGACCACGCCATCGACGTCGGCGACCGGACGGTGATCCGGTTCGTGCCCGGCGCGGGCTTCGAGCGCTGCGAGTACGGCGACTTCGTCGCCGGGGCCGACCGGGTGGAGGTGGTGGTCCACCGGGAGCGGGTCTTCCGGCCCTCCCTGGTGGTGGCGCGGGCCTTCAGCCGCTTCGCCGAGGCGGCCTACGCCGGGATGTTCCGCTCGCCCGGGCAGTTCGCCGTCTGGTGCAAGACCGACAGGGTCC
>DATIFE010000112.1:0-9042 GCA_035455425.1 Anaeromyxobacteraceae bacterium
GGCGCCGCGGCCGCCGCCTCCGGGTCACCGCGTCGCGCCCGCGGACCCCGGCAGCGAGGAGCCGGCCCTCGGCGCCGCCGGCCCGGCGGCCAGCTCCACGTCGGCGCCCAGCGCGTCGACGGCGGCCCGCAGGTCGCGCCGCAGCGCCGCGGCGTCGCCGAGGAGGATCTGGCGCTCGGGCGGGAAGCGCAGGGTGGCCTCGAGCCACAGGCGCGCCACCGTGGCCGGCGCCATCTGGCGGGCGGGCGGCAGCGCCACCGCGTGGACCCGGCTCCCCGCGCGGAGCAGCGCGTCGAGCGCCCGGTAGGCGACCTCGCGGAAGGCCGTCTCGCCGCCCGGCGGCTCGGCCACCCCGAAGCAGAAGACGCGCGGCAGGCGCAGCCGGCCCTGCGAGGGGACCAGGAGCTGCTCGCCGGGGCCGCCGCGGTAGTGCCCGGCGCGCAGGGCCCGCGAGATGGCTCCCGCGAGGCGCCAGTCGGCGAGGCCCGCCAGGCCCTGCAGGGGGCGCTCCGGCCCCACGAAGAGGGCCAGGGCGTCGGCCTCGGCGGCGTCCAGCGACGCCAGGGTCGCCTCCTGCACCTCGATGCGCACGGTCATGCGCCGCCCGGCCGCGGCGGCAGCCGGGCCGCGATGCCGTCGAGGACGCCGTTGACGAAGGCGCCCGAGCTCTCGGAACCGTACTTCTTGCCCAGCTCGATGGCCTCGTTGATGACCACCTTGACCGGGACGTCCGGCAGGTGGAGCAGCTCGTGGACCGCCAGCCGGAGCACGTTGCGGTCCACCCGGGCCATCCGGTCGAGGCGCCAGTTGGCGCTGGCACCCTCGATCACCTCGTCGATCTCGCGCCGGTGGGCGGCGACGCCGCGCACCAGGTCCTCGGCCATCTCCCGCACCTCGCGCTCGACCGGCTCGAAGTTGCGCCAGAAGCGCGCCAGCGCCTCGTCGAGGTCGGAGGCGGCCACGTCCAGCTGGTAGAGCGCCTGCACGGCGCGCTCGCGGGCCTTGGTGCGCTTCGGGTGGGCCATGCCGCGCGGGTCCTACCGCTTCCTCCCGGGCCGGCCCACCGCCTCGAGGACGCGCGCCTGCTCGATGGCCGCCAGCGCGGCCTCGGCCCCCTTGTTGCCCGCCTTGAGCCCGGCCCGCTCCAGCGCCTGCTCCATGGTGTCGCAGGTGAGGATGCCCAGCGAGACGGCGCAGCCCGCCTCCAGGGCCACGTGGGCGACGCCCTTGACGGCCTCGCCGGCGACGTACTCGAAGTGCGGCGTCCCGCCCCGGATCACCGCCCCGAGCGCCACCAGCGCGTCGTGGCGGCCGGCCGCGGCGACGCGGCGCAGCAGGGCCGGCAGCTCGAAGGTCCCGGCGCAGCGGTAGACGTCGATGTCCTTGTCCTCGGCTCCGTGGCGCCGGAGCGCGTCCAGCGCACCGGCCAGGAGCTGCTCGGTGACCAGCCCGTTGAAGCGCGACGCCACCAGCCCGAAGCGCAGGCCGGTGGCGATCAGCGAGCCCTCGTGCACGTTCATCGCTTCCTCCCCTTCGGGGCCCGGGCGTGCCGCCGGCGGCGCGCGCTCTGCGCGGGCACCAGGGTGAGCAGGTGCCCGAGCTTCTCCCGCTTGGTGATCAGGTAGGCGCGGTTGCGCCGCGTGGGCTGCATCTCGATGGGGACGCGCTCCACCACCTCGAGCCCGTAGCCCTCGAGCCCGACGATCTTCTTCGGGTTGTTGGTCAGCAGGCGCATCTTGCGCACGCCCAGGTCGCGCAGGATCTGGGCTCCGATGCCGTAGTCCCGCAGGTCGGGCTTGAAGCCCAGCTTGACGTTGGCCTCGGCGGTGTCGAAGCCCTGGTCCTGCAGGTTGTAGGCCTTGAGCTTGTTCACCAGGCCGATCCCCCGGCCCTCCTGGTCGAGGTAGAGCAGGACGCCCTTGCCCGCCCGCTCGATCTGGCCCAGCGCGGCGTGGAGCTGGGGGCCGCAGTCGCAGCGCTCCGATCCGAAGACGTCGCCGGTGAGGCACTTGGAGTGCACCCGGACCATCACCGGCTCGCCCTCGCGCCAGCGCCCCTTCACCAGGGCCACGTGCTGGTTCCGGTCGATGTCGTTCTCGTAGGCCACCGCGGTGAAGGCCCCGTACCCCGTCGGCAGGGGCGCCTCGGCGGCTCGGCGCACCAGCGTGTCCTTCATCATCCGGTAGGCGATGAGGTCGGCCACCGACACCACCGGCAGGCCGAACTCGCGGGAGAGCTTCTCCAGCTCCGGCATCCGCGCCATGGTGCCGTCGTCCTTCATCACCTCGCAGATGACCCCGGCCGGCTGGAGCCCCGCCAGGCGCGCCAGGTCCACCGAGCCCTCGGTCTGGCCGGCGCGCACCAGGACGCCGCCGGGCCGGGCGCGCAGCGGGAAGACGTGGCCCGGGCGCGCCAGGTCCTCGGGCCGGCAGTCGGGCCGCATCGCGGTGAGGATGGTGTGGGCCCGGTCCCGGGCGCTGATGCCGGTGGACACGCCGGCGGCCGCCTCGATGGAGACGGTGAAGGCGGTGCCGAAGCTGGAGGTGTTGTGGGACTCGTCCACCATGAGCGGGAGCCGGAGCTGGCGGACCTTCTCCTCGGTGAGCGAGAGGCAGATGAGCCCCCGCCCGTGGCGGGCCATGAAGTTCACCGCGTCGGGCGTGATCTTCTCGGCGGCGACGCACAGGTCGCCCTCGTTCTCGCGGTCCTCGTCGTCGACCAGGATCACCATCCTGCCCTTGCGCATGGCAGCCAGGGCCCGCTCGACGTTCTCGACGGCGTGCAGCGCGTGCTTCACCTTCATCTCTGACCTCCGCCGTAGCCCCAGAGGCGGAGCTTCTCCTCCTCGAGGTCCGCCCCGGGCCGACCGGCGTCGAGCTCGCGCAGCCGCGCCACGTGCCGGGCGATGACGTCGGCCTCCAGGTTCACCCGCGTCCCCTGCCGCGCCTCGCCGAGGGTGGTCCGGGCCAGGGTCTCCGGGATGAGCGCCACCTCGAAGCGGTCGCGGTGGGCGCGCGCGACGGTCAGGGACACGCCGTCCACGGCGATGGAGCCCTTCTCGGCCACCAGCGGCGCGATGGCCGCGGGCAGCGAGATGGTCAGGCGGGCCCCCTGGCCCTCGGCGGAGCGGGCCAGGACCTCGCCCACCGCGTCGACGTGCCCGGCGACCAGGTGGCCGCCGAGCCGGTCGGAGAGGCGCAGGGCCCGCTCCAGGTTGACGGCGGTCCCGGGCCTCCAGCCGCCCAGGGTGGTGCGGGACAGGGTCTCGGGGACGGCGTCGAAGGAGACCAGGCCCGCCCCGAGCGCCGCAACGGTGAGGCAGGCGCCCGAGCAGCAGACGCTCTCCCCGGGCGACAGGTCGTCCACGGGGAGCGCGCGGGGGCGCAGCGCGATGCGCGCTCCCCCCTCCCTCGGCTCGATCCGCTCGACGGTGCCGAGATCGCTGATGAGTCCCGTGAACATCGCTGTCCGCGCCGATCCTAGCCCCGCCCCCCCGGGGCCGCCAGCGGCTTCCGGCGGCCGCCCGCTATCTCCCGACTGCGCCCCTGCGCCCCCGGGCCGGCCCGGGGCGCCCGCGGGGGCGGCGGGGCGCCCCCGAGACCACCACGTCGTCCCCGTGGCGCTCGACCTCCACGTCCTCGAGCCGGAGCGCATCGGCCATGCGGCGCGGCCCCGGAGCCTGCGCCCAGGCGAGGCCGTCCCCGCCCACCACCCGCGGCGAGAGGAAGACCAGGAGCCGGTCCACCAGGCCTGCGGCCAGGAAGGAGGTCGCCACCGCCCCGCCCCCCTCGACGAGCAGGTGGGTGACGCCCCGCTGCGCCAGCTTGTCGAGCAGGTCCTCGAGGTCGATCCGGCCGTCCCGGGCCCGGCAGCGGACCGGCTCCACGCCGGGCGGCAGCCGGGGGACCCTGGCCCGGGCGTGGGCCAGGAGCGTCGGGGCCGCCGACCGCTGGTGGAAGATCCGGAGCTGCCGCGGCAGCCGCAGGCGCGTGTCGAGCACCACCCGCACCGGGTCGCGCCCGCCGGGGAGACGCGCGGTGAGCCGCGGGTCGTCCGCCCGGGCGGTGCCGCCGCCCACCAGGACCGCGTCCGCCCGGTCGCGCAGCCGGTGCACCGCCGCCCGGGCCTCGGGGCCGGTGACCCAGCGCGAGTCGCCGGAGCGGGTGGCGATGCGGCCGTCGAGGGAGGCCGCGATCTTGAGGCTCACGAAGGGCCGGCCCCGGGTGATGTAGTGGAACCAGGCGCGGTTCAGCCGGTCGCACTCGCCGCGCAGCACGTCGGCCACCACCTCGACGCCGCCGCGCCGCAGCCGCGTCGTGCCCCGGCCGTTCACCACCGGATTGGGATCGCGCGAGCCGACGAAGACCCGCCGCACCCCGGCCTGGAGGATGGCCAGGCTGCAGGGGGGGGTGCGGCCCCAGTGGTCGCAGGGCTCGAGGGTGGTGTAGAGGTCGGCGCCGCGCGCCCGGCTCCCGGCGCGGGCCAGCGCCGCCACCTCGGCGTGCGGGGCGCCGGCGCGGGCGTGGTGGCCGCGGGCCAGCACCCGCCCCCCCTTCACCACCACCGCGCCGACCGCCGGGTTGGGGCTGGTGCGGCCCAGCCCGCGCTCCGCCTCGCGCAGGGCCAGCCGCATGAAGCCCTCGGCCTCGCCGGCGCCGCGGGCCGCGCCGGCCCGGGTCCGGAGCCGCCGGCCGGTCACGGCTTCTTCCCGGCCGCCAGCCCGGCGAGCTCGCTCATGAAGTCGCCCACGTCCTCGAAGGATCGGTAGACGGAGGCGAAGCGCACGTAGGCCACCGGGTCGAGCTCGCGCAGCCGGGCCATGAGCGCCTCGCCGATGGTCCGGCTCGCCACCTCCTTCTCGCCGCATTCCTGAAGACGGCGCTCCACCGCCGAGGCCATGGCCTGGATCTGCTCCGCCGAGACGGGCCGCTTCTGGCAGGCGCGCTCCAGGCCGTGGAGGATCTTGGTGCGGTCGAAGGCCTCGCGGCGGCCGTCCTTCTTCACCACCGCCGGCAGCACCTCCTCGATGCGCTCGTAGGTGGTGAAGCGGCGCTGGCAGCCCAGGCACTCGCGCCGGCGGCGCGTGGCCTGGCCGTCCTGCGTCTCCCGCGAGTCGACGACGCGGTCCTCGACGTGGCCGCAGAAGGGGCAGCGCATGGGCGAGGGGCCCGTCCCCCCTACATCCGGTCCTGGTACATCGGGAACCGCGCGCAGAGCTCCTTCACCTCGCCCCGCACCCCGGCCAGCGCCTTCTCGTCCCCCGGGGCGTCGAGCACGCGGCCCATGAGCCGGGCGACGAGCGCCATCTCGGAGACTCCCATCCCCCGGGTGGTGAGGGCCGGTGTGCCCACGCGGATGCCCGAGGTGGTCATGGGCTTCTCGGGGTCCCAGGGGATCATGTTCTTGTTCACGGTGATGCCGGCCTTGCCGAGCGCCTCCTCGGCGACCTTGCCGGTGAGCTTCTTGGGGCGCAGGTCCACCAGCATCAGGTGGTTGTCGGTCCCGCCCGAGACCAGGCGCAGCCCCGCCCGCACCAGCCCCTCGGCCAGCGCCCGGGCGTTGTCCAGGGTGCGCTGCTGGTAGACCTTGAACTCCGGGCGCAGCGCCTCGCCGAAAGCCACGGCCTTGGCGGCGATGACGTGCTCCAGGGGGCCTCCCTGGATGCCGGGGAAGATCTGCGAGTTCAGCGCCTTGGCGTGCGCCTCGCGGCACAGGATCATCCCGCCGCGGGGCCCGCGCAGCGTCTTGTGGGTGGTGGTGGTGACGATGTCGGAGTGGGGGATGGGGCTCGGGTGGAGCCCGACGGCCACCAGGCCCGCGATGTGGGCCATGTCGACCACCAGGGCGGCGCCGACCTCGCGGGCGATCTCCGCGAACGCGGCGAAGTCGAGCGTGCGCGGGTAGGCGCTCGCGCCCACCACCAGGATGCGGGGCCGGTGCTCGCGGGCGAGCCGGGCCACCTCGTCCATGTCCACGCGCTCGTCGGCCGCCCGCAGGCCGTAGGGCACGATCTGGAAGAGCCTCCCCGAGAAGTTCACCGGCGACCCGTGGGTCAGGTGGCCGCCGAAGTTGAGGCTCATCGCCAGCAGGGTGTCGCCCGGCTTCGCCAGCGCGAAGTAGGCCGCCATGTTGGCCTGCGACCCGGAGTGCGGCTGGACGTTGGCGTGGTCGGCGCCGAAGAGCTTGCGGGCGCGGTCGATGGCCAGCTGCTCCACCTGGTCCACCACCTCGCAGCCGCCGTAGTAGCGCTTCCCCGGGTAGCCCTCGGCGTACTTGTTGGTCAGGGTGGAGCCGGCCGCCTCCAGCACCGCCGGGGAGACGAAGTTCTCGCTGGCGATGAGCTCGAGGCCCTCGGCCTGCCGCCGCGTCTCCTCGCGCAGGAGGCGGGCCACGTCGGGGTCGGCCTCGGAGAGGCGGGCGAGGGGCATCATGGCGGGGCGCTCCGGAGCGGTGGAACGCGCTACATACCGCGCGCTTCGCGCTCCCCGCAAGGGGCTCGCGGCCTCCGGCTACTTCTCCATCTCGGTGATCTTCCGGACCCGGCGCTCGTGGCGACCGCCCTCGAACGGCTGGCCCAGGAACTCGGCCACGATGGCGCCCCCCACCCCGAGCCCCGTGACCCGCTCGCCCAGGCAGAGGACGTTGGCGTCGTTGTGGGCCCGCGCCATGCGGGCCTCGTACTCGCTGCGGCAGGTGGCGGCGCGCACGCCCTTCACCTTGTTGGCGGCGATGCTCATCCCGATCCCGGTGCCGCACACCAGGATGCCGTACCGGGCGCGCCCCGAGGCCACCGCCTCGGCCACGCGCCTGGCGAAGTCGGGGTAGTCCACGCTGTCGGCGCCGAAGGGTCCCATGTCCTCCACCTCGAAGCCCTTCTCGCGAGCGATCCGCACCGCCTCCGCGCGCAGCTGCAGACCGGCGTGGTCCGAGCCGGCGACGACCCTTTCGGCCATTGGGGCTCCTCTCCGAGGATTCGCCATTCTGCCACAGCTCCCCGCGGCCGCAGCCAGGGCCCCCAAGCGTCCGGCGATCGGGGGGAATCGGGGCGGGCCGGGAGGCCCGAACAGGGCGTGGCCGGCGGGGGCGGCCGGGTGTCTTCACCCCCGGAGCGACCACCCGGAAGGCCGGATGGGCAGGACCGGCTCACATCGCGAAGGAGACACCATGCAACCACGCAAGATCCTCTTCCTCCTGGCAGCGCCCCTCCTGGTGGCTGCCGGGTGCAGCCAGCGCTCGGGCAGGCTTCAGGTGAGCGCCCGGGGCGCCGCGTCACCGGCCGCGGCGGCGGCCGGCTCGCTCCAGGTGAGCGACAACCTGTCCATCGACCGCGTCCGCGTCGGCGTGAAGGAGCTCGAGCTCGAGGACGGCAGCTGCGCGCCCGCCTCCGGGCCGGAGGGCGCGGCGTCGCCCGTCCCGGGCGACATGTCGTCCAGCTCGGGGGACGTTTCGTCGGACCACGGCGGCTCGTCCTCCGGCGACGACGGCTCGGACGACCCGGGGATGACGGGCGGGGACGACGACGGCGAGTGCGAGGTCGAGATCGGCCCCTTCGTCGCCGACCTCACCGGCGACCAGCTCGCGGGCGGCATCCAGCCGGTGTTCCAGGGCGACGTTCCGCCCGGCACCTACCGCAAGATCGAGGTGAAGATCTCGCCCCTGGCCGACGCCGTCGCCGGCGCGGCCGACCTCGCGGGCGCCTCGGTGGTCGTCAACGGCAGCTACACGCACCAGGTGACGACGGGCGGGACGACGAGCACCGTCACCGATCCGTTCACCATCTCGGTCACGGCCAGCGTCGAGATCGAGAAGGAGACCGAGATCGCGGTGGCCTCCGACGGCTCGGTTTCCAACGTGACCCTGTCCATCGACTGGTCGCAGTGGTTCACCGACGGGACCCGCGCCCTCGACCCGACGAACCCGGCCGACGCCGCCGCCATCGCGGGCAACGTCGCCAGGTCCCTCGGCGCCTTCAGGGACGACGACGAGGACGGCCTGGACGACGACAATTAGACGGGGGCTGCGCCCCCTCCCCGCCGGGCCCTCACACCCGCTTGAAGCACAGGACGGCGTTGGTCCCGCCGAAGCCGAAGCTGTTGGTGAGGACCGCGTCCACCCGCTTCTCGCGGGCGACGTTGGGGGTCACGTCCAGCGCGCACTCCGGGTCCTGGTCGTCCACGTTGATGGTGGGGGGGATGACGCCGGTGTGGAGGGCCATCACCGAGAACACCGACTCGGCGCCGCCGGCCGCCCCCAGCATGTGGCCGGTCATCGACTTGGTCGAGGAGATGCTGAGCTTGGAGGCGGCGTCGCCGAAGACCTTGCGGATGGCCTGGCACTCGGCCACGTCGCCCTGCGGCGTGGAGGTGCCGTGGGTGTTCACGTAGCCGATGCGGGCCGGCTCCAGGCCGGCGTCCCGCATCGCCATCCGCATGGCCCGCTGCCCGCCCTCCCCCTCCGGCGCCGGCGAGGTGACGTGGTTGGCGTCGGCGGTGGCGCCGTAGCCGGCCAGCTCGGCGTAGATGCGGGCGCCGCGCCGGCGCGCGTGCTCGTACTCCTCCAGCACCAGGATGCCCGCCCCCTCGGCGGCCACGAAGCCGTCGCGCCCCTTGTCGAACGGCCGGCTGGCCTTCTCCGGGGCGTCGTTTCGCTCCGACATGGCGCGGGCCGCGCAGAAGCCGCCGATCCCCAGCGGCGTGATGGTGGCCTCGCAGCCGCCGGCGATCATGACGTCGGCCATGTCCCGCTCGATGACCATGAGGGCGTCGCCGATGGAGTGGTTGCCGGTGGCGCATGCCGAGACCGGGGAGTAGTTCGGCCCCTTCATCCCGTACTTGATGCTGAGCTGGCCCGGGGCCAGGTTGATGATCAGCGCCGGGATGAAGAAGGGGCTGATGCGCTTCACCCCCTTCTCGCGCAGGATGTCCTTGTTCTCCTCGAGGGTCGCCAGGCCGCCGATGCCGGCGCCGATGATGCAGCCCACCCGCTCGGCTTCCTCCCGGGACATGTCGAGGCCGGCGTCCCGCATCGCCATCCGCATGGCCC
>DATIFE010000113.1:0-2178 GCA_035455425.1 Anaeromyxobacteraceae bacterium
TTGCCGAGGAGCGCCGCCCCGATCTCGACCCCCACGGCGGCGGAGATGCGGGGCTCCGGATGCCGCTCCTCCAGCGCCGCGACCGCCTGGCGCGCCAGGAGGGCGCAGCGCAGCGGCGCCTCGGCCCCGGCGCCCTGCGGCAGGAGGCCGAAGACGCCCACCGCCCCGCCGGTCAGGCGGGCCTCGACCAGGGCGCCGCCGTCGAGGAGCGCGCCCCGCACGGCCTCCTGGGCGGCGAGCACCCGCGCCGCCGCCTCCTCCGCCGGCAGGGCCCCGACGAGCGCCGCGAGGCCGATCGGGGCCACCACCACCACCGCCGCCTCGCCCCGGAGCGCGGGGGCCAGCAGGTCCCGCTCCCCCTCGGCCCCGATGAGCGCCTGCACCGCCAGGGGAGGGAGGTAGCGCAGCAGGCGGTGGCGCTGCTCGTCGGCGGCGCGGGAGCGGTCGGCCATGCGCACCCGGTCGATGGCCACCGCTGCCTGGAAGCCCACCAGGGCGACCAGCTCCAGGTCCTCGGCGTTGAAGGGCTGGTTGAACGAGCGGTCGAGGAGCAGCGCCCCCAGGATGCGGTTCTCGGCCCAGATGGGCGCGCACATGCAGGAGCGGATGCCCTGGGCGATGACCGAGCTGCTGTTGGCGAAGCGGGAGTCCTGCTGGGCATCGAAGGTGAGGATGCCGGCCCGCGAGCGGATGGCGGCCTGCACCACGGTGGCGCTGATGGCGGGATCGGCGCCCGGCGGCTCGGTGGCGTGGGGGACCATCTCGCCCCGCTCGTCGAGCAGGAGCACGCTGGCGCGCTCGGCGCCCACCGAGCCGGAGAGGGTGCGCAGGATGATGCGCAGCGTCTCGTCGAGCGGCATGCCGGCGGTGGAGATGCGGCCGATCTCGTTCACGACCTGGATCAGGCGCCGGCCCGAGGCGGTGACGCCGCTCGGCACCTTGCGGGGTGTCGTCGGCCGCGCGCCGGCCTGGGCCGCGTCCTGCGGCGGGGTGGTGACCTCCTGGGGGACGAGGTCGGAGAGGTAGCGGATGATGGTGCTGTCGCCCTGCGCCAGCCCCTTCTCCTCCTCCGGCTTGGCGCCGGCCCGCACCTCGGCCTCGGTCTTGCCGAAGCGAACCTTCAGACCGGGCCGCAGCGGGGCCTCGTGGATCCGCTCGCCGGCCACGAAGGTGCCGTTGCGGCTGTCGAGGTCCACCACCCACATCTCGCCGCCGCGCCGCTCGAAGAGGGCGTGCATGGAGCTGATCCACGGATCGGCGATCTGGACGTGGCACTCGGCCGAGCGCCCGAGCACGGTGGGCACGTCGGGAACGAAGAAGACCGTGCCGCCGCAGATGCCGTTGACGACGAAGAGTTCGGCCAAGAAGTCACCGGATTGGGTGCCGCGGGCGGGGATGATAGCCTATCTCCTCCGGCCTCGCGCGCTCCGATGTGGACCTGCCCCACCTGCCAGACGCCCCGAGACGACTCTCTGAGGGTGTGCCCCTTTGACGGGACCATCCACGGACCCGGGGACCCGCTCATCGGCCGGGTCCTGGGCGAGCGCTACCGGGTGCTGGCGCAGATCGGCGAGGGGGGCATGGGCACCGTCTACCGGGTCGAGCACGTGGTGCTCGGCCGGCGGATGGCGGTGAAGGTGCTTCGCCCCGAGTACTCCACCGACGACGACCTGGTGCGACGCTTCCAGCGGGAGGCGGTGGCCGCGAGCCGGATCGGCCAGGAGAACATCGTCGACGTCACCGACTTCGGCCGCACCCGCGAGGGCAACCTCTACTTCGTGATGGAGGAGCTGGAGGGGCGGTCCCTGGCCACCGTGATCCAGGGCGAGGGGCCGGTGCCCTACGAGCGGGCGGCCCTCATCCTGGCCCAGGTGTGCCGCGCATTGGCGGCGGCCCACGCGTACGGCATCGTCCACCGCGACCTCAAGCCCGACAACGTGCTGGTGATGCGGCGCGCCGACGGGTCGGACTTCGTCAAGGTGGTGGACTTCGGCATCTCCAAGAGCCCGGGGGAGGGGGAGGAGCGCCTCACCCGCGCCGGGACCATCATCGGCACCCCGGAGTACATGTCGCCGGAGCAGGGCGCGGCCGCGTCCATCGACCACCGCGCCGACGTCTATGCCTTCGGCATCCTGGCGTACGAGGTGCTCACCGGGACGGTTCCCTTCCAGGGCGAGA
>DATIFE010000114.1:0-14186 GCA_035455425.1 Anaeromyxobacteraceae bacterium
CCCGGCGCACCTACCAGCTCCTGGCGGAGCCGCCCCACCGCGAGGCCGTCCCCTGGGACCGGGTGGAGGTCTTCTTCGGCGACGAGCGCTGCGTCCCCCCGGGCGATCCCGGCTCGAACCACCGCATGGCCCGCGAGGCCCTGCTCGGCCGCGTCCCCATCCCGGAGGGCCGCATCCACCGCATCCGCGGCGAGGCCCCGGACCCCGAGGCGGCGGCGGCCGAGTACGAGGAGGAGCTCCGGGCCGCGCTCGGCCCGGGCGTGCGGCTCGACCTGGTCCTCCTGGGCATGGGCGCCGACGGGCACGTGGCCTCGCTCTTCCCGGGTAGCGACGCCCTGGGGGAGACCTCCCGGCTGGTGCGCGCCGTCGTCGCCCCGGTGCCCCCCCCTCGGCGGATCACGCTCACCCTCCCGGCGCTGGCGGCGGCGGCCGAGGTCGCCTTCCTCGTGGCCGGCGCCGACAAGGCCGAGCGGGTGGCCGACGTGCTCGGGGGGCGCGACCCGGCGCTGCCCGCCGCGCGCGTCCGGCCCGCCGGCGGCGCGCTCTGGCTCCTCGACGCCGCCGCGGCGAGCCGGCTCCCGGCTGGCGCCACGCGCGCCAGGTGATCGCCCTCCGGCCGCGCCGGCCCGAGGAGCCGGCTCCGGCCAGTCCTCGCGCCGCCAACTCACCCGCGGCCGGAGTGCCATGACCCGGCGCGCAGCGGAGCGCCTGGCCGGTGCGCTACCGCGCCAGCCAGAGGTCGCGGGCGAGCTTGGCGCACAGCGCCAGGACCACCACCAGCACCGCCCGGCGCACCAGGACGTCGCCCTTCCGCACCGCGAGCCGGGCCCCGATCTGGCCGCCCAGGAGCTGGGCCGCCGCCATGGGCAGCGCCAGCTTCCACACCACCGCGCCCTTCCAGGCGAAGAGGAGCAGCGCCGAGAGGTTGGAGGCGAAGTTCACCACCTTGGCGGAGGCCGAGGCCCGCGTCGGGGTGTCGCCCAGCAGGGCCACGAAGCCGGCGATGAGGAAGGTCCCGGTGCCCGGGCCGAAGAAGCCGTCGTAGGTTCCGAGGACCAGGGCCAGCGCACCGGCCACCGGGAGCGCCCGGGCCGGGGCCACCCGCGCCTCGGGCCGGGGCGGCCCGCGCCGCAGGCCCACCACCAGCGCCGTGCCGGCGAGCAGCACCAGCACCACCGGGCGGAGCACCTCGGGGCGTACCAGGAGCACCAGGAAGCTGCCGGCGATGGAGCCGGCGAAGGCCAGCGGGAAGCCGACGCGGGCCCGCCGCGGCTCGACCAGCCCGGCGCGCCAGAACGCCGCCAGCGACGAGGCGGCCCCGAACACCGACTGGCCCTTGTTGGTGGCGATGGCCAGGTGGGGCGGCAGGCCGGCGGCCACCAGCGCCGGGACGGTGATCAGGCCCCCCCCGCCGGCGACCGCGTCCACCACGCCGGCGGCGAGCGCCACCGCGGTGAGGGCGGCGATGCCCCCGAGGCCCATGGAGATCGCCTCGGCGCCACCGCCCATGCGCCGACTCTACACCAGCGGGTGCGAGCCCCGCGGACCGTACCGGCAAGGGGTGGCTGCGCCTGCCGGTGCAGGTGTACGCGCGACCCCGATCCCACCGCGGCGACCCGCGAGGGACGCCGGGCCTGCGAGGCCCGGCGGCGTTGCGCCGGGCGGCCGGCGCGGTGATGATGAGCCGTGAGGAGGGCGCATGCGATTCGTGATCGTCGGCGCCGGTGGGGTGGGCGGCCTCATCGGCGGCCTGCTCCAGCGGAGCGGCCAGGACGTCGCCTTCCTGGCGCGCGGGAGGAACCTCCAAGCGCTCCGGGAGGGCGGCCTGCACGTCGAGAGCCCGCGCGGCACCTTCCACCTCCCCCGCGTCGAGGCCTCGGACGACCCGGCCGCGCTCCCGCCGGCGGACGTGGTGCTGGTCTGCACCAAGGGCTGGCAGGTGAAGGACGTGGCGCCGCAGCTCGCCGGCCTCCTCGCGCCCGGCGGCTTCGCCGTGCCGCTGGAGAACGGCGTCGAGGCCCCCGGCCAGCTGGCCGCGGCCCTGGGCGAGGACCGGGTCGCGGGCGGCCTGTGCCACCTGCTCTCCCGCCTCGACGCGCCGGGGCGGGTGAAGCACGCCGGCGACATGCTCCGGGTCACCGTGGGCGAGCGCAAGGGCAAGGGGTCGAGCCCGCGCCTGGAGGCGCTCTGCGCCGCGCTGCAGGCCGCCAAGGTGGACGCGGTGGTGGCCCCGGACATCGAGGCGGCGCTCTGGGAGAAGTTCATCTTCATCGAGCCCTTCGGCACCGTGGGCGGCGTGACCCGCCAGCCCCTCGGCGCGCTGCGGCAGATCCGCGAGTCGCGCGAGCTGCTCGTCGCCGCCATGGAGGAGCTGGCGCAGCTGGCGCGGGGGCTGGGCGTGAAGCTCCCCGAGGGCGCGGTGGCGCGGGCGCTCGAGACGGTGGACCGGATGCCGGCCGAGGCCATGGCCTCGATGCAGCGCGACCTCATGGGCGGCAAGCCCTCGGAGCTCCTCGACCAGACCGGCGCCGTGATGCGGCTGGCGCGCCAGGCGGGGATCAAGGTCCCGGTCCACGCCTTCCTCTGGGCGGCGCTCCTGCCGCAGGAGCAGGCGGCGCGGCGGGCCTGATGGCGCGGCCGGCGGGCCCGCCTCGCCGGGAAATCCGGACCGCCGCGCTCCCCGATCGCGGCCGGATCCGGTGGATCCGGCGCCCCGGTTCGTGCGAAGAAGTGCGCCGTGCTCCGCAAGATCATCGAGATCGACGAGGCCCGCTGCGACGGCTGCGGCGACTGCATCCCCTCCTGCGCCGAGGGCGCGCTGGCGGTGGTGGACGGCAAGGTGAGGCTCGTCGGGGAGCTGCTCTGCGACGGCCTCGGCGCCTGCCTCGGCACCTGCGACAAGGGTGCGCTCCGGGTGGTGGAGCGCGAGGCCGAGGCCTTCGACGAGGCCGCGGTGCACGCCCGCCTGGCGGCGCGGGATGGCGCGCCGCGCCCGGAGCCGTCGCGGCCTCCCGCCCGGGAGCCGGCCGGCTGCCCGGGCTCCCGGGCCGTCGACCTGGCCCCCCGGCGTGGCCTGCGCGTGGTGACCGGGGAGGCCGACGCGCCCCCGCCGCTCCGGGCCCGGAACGGGAGCCGGCTCTCCCAGTGGCCGGTGCAGCTCGAGCTGGTCTCGCCCGCCGCCCCGCACTTCCGCGGCGCCGACCTGCTCGTCGCCGCGGACTGCGTGCCCTTCGCCTACGCCCGCTTCCACGACGACTTCCTCGCCGGGAAGCGGCTGGTGGTCGGCTGCCCCAAGCTCGACGACAACCAGGCCTACGCCCGGAAGCTGGCCGAGATCGTCCGGCAGGGCGCCGTCCGCAGCCTCACCGTGGTGAAGATGGTCGTGCCCTGCTGCGGCGGCATCGCCTGGGCGGCGCGGCAGGCCCTGGCGGCCGCCGGCCGGGAGGTCCCGTACCGCGAGGTGACCGTGGGGATCGAGGGCGACCTGGTGGCGTGATGGGCCCCGCAGGGCGCGCCGGGGGAAGGGACCCCCGCCCGCGCTTGACAAGGTCGAGGTCTAGACTTAGTCCAAGAGGGTGCGTCCGAGCCTGCCCGAGATCCTGCGGAGCCACGGCATCCAGCCGTCGGCCCAGCGCCTGGCCGTGGCCGCGTACGTGCTCGACACCGAGGCCCACCCGTCGGCCGAGCAGGTCTGGGCCCGGGTGCGCGAGCGCTTCCCCATGATCTCGCGGGCCACCGTCTACAACACCCTCAACCTGTTCGTGGAGAAGGGGATCCTCCGGCAACTGGCGCTGTCCGAGGGGAACGTGGTCTTCGACCCCAACGTCGAGCCGCACCACCACTTCATCGACGAGGCCACCGGAGCGATCCACGACGTGCCCTGGGACTCGGTGGACGTGCGCCGGGTCGGAGACCTCAAGGGGCTCGACGTGCGCGAGTACCAGGTGGTGATGCGGGGCCGGAAGAGGACGCGCGGCGAGAGGTAGGCGGGTGGCGGCCCCGGCGGCCCCCGCCTTTTTCGTTGCGCCCTGTTTAGACATTGTCTAAACTTAGACTCATGCGAAAGGAGAACCCGAACATGCACACGTCCCCCAGCAAGCTCCCTCCGGAGGCGCGGTCCCTCGTGGCCGGCGCGCTCGACGCCCGCCTCGCCGACGGCATCGACCTCCAGACCCAGGCCAAGACCGCCCACTGGAACCTGAAGGGCCCCCACTTCGCCGCGCTCCACGCGCTCTTCGACGGCCTCGCCTCGGCGGTCCTGGGCTTCAACGACCAGATCGCCGAGCGGGCGGTGACGCTGGGCGGGCGCGCCGGCGGCACGGCGCGCGAGGCGGCCCGGGCCTCGAGGCTACCGGAGCTGCCGGCCGAGGCCCGGCGCGACCTGGAGCTCGTCCGGCTGCTCGCCGACCGGGTCGACGCCTACCTCGAGGGCGTGCGCGACGCGCGGCAGGTGGCCGAGTCGGCCGGCGACGCCGACACGGTGGACCTGCTCACCGAGGTGGCCTCGGAGATGGAGAAGCAGGGCTGGTTCCTGCGGGCCACGCTCGAGGGCTAGGCGCGCGACCGGCCCGGTGCGCCGGTGCGCTCCTCACGCCAGCGCCTCCGCCAGGAGGAGGCGCGCCTTCTCCCAGTCCCGGCGCACCGTCCGGTCGGTGAGGTCCAGGGCGGCCGCGATCTCGGCCTCGCTGAGCCCCACGAAGTAGCGCAGCTCGACCACCTTCGCCATGCGGGGCTCCAGCCTCTCGAGCTCCTCCAGCGCCTCGTGCACCCGGAGGATCTGCTCGGCGCCCGCGGCGGCGCCCTCGGCCGCCTGGATGGCGAGCTCCTCGGGCGACCGGCCGCCGCCCCTGCGCTCGGCCCTGCGCTTGCGGGCGAAGTCCACGATCACCGTCCGCATGGCCCGGCCGGCGTAGCGCATGAAGTGGGCGCGGTCCTCGAGCCGCACCCGGCTGGTGCGGACGAAGCGGACGTACCACTCGTGGACCAGCGAGGTGGTGTCGAGGAGCGTGCTCCTCCCGCCGGAGCGGAGCCGGGCCCGGGCGAGCCGGCGCAGCTCGGGGTAGGTGGCCTCGAAGAGAGCCTCCGCGGCCCGGGCGTCGCCCGCCTGCGCGCGATGCACGAGCTCGGTGAGGTCGAGCGGCTCGATCACGGGGGAGTCGATAACCGCCCGTGCACCGCCTGGCACGGAGGCCTCCTCGAAGGTGGGAGCCTTCCGGTGTCCACGGCGGGGGAGGCGGCCCATGCGGGGCCCCGAGCCCGGATGGCACGCACCCGGAGGGAAGCCGTAGATCGTGGATCGTCCTCCCGGACACCGGGCGCCTCCGGGCCACGCGTCGCGGGGAGAAGCGGGATGCCTCTGCTCGATGTCGATGCGGCCACCTGGTCCGCACTGAACCGGCTCCTCGACGAGGCTCTCGACCTGCCTCCGGCGGAGCGGGAGCGATGGCTCGCGCGGCTGCCGGAGGCGGCCCGCGCCCTGGCGCCCCGGCTGCGGGCTCTGCTCTCGCGGGCGGGCGACGAGTCGCTCGGGAGGCTCCCCCGGCTCGGAACGGTGGCGGGGGAGGAGGAGGAGCCCGGCGAGCCCGGCGCCACTGCCGGTGACGTCATCGGCCCCTATCGGCTGGTGCGGCTCCTGGCCGAGGGCGGCATGGGTGCGGTGTGGCTGGGGGAGCGGGCCGACGGGATGGTCCAGCGGCCGGTGGCCGTGAAGCTGCTCCACGGATCCTGGCAGCGGGCGGCCCTGGCCGAGCGGATGGCGCGGGAGCGCGAGATCCTGGCCGCGCTGGGCCACCCGCACATCGCCCGGCTCTACGATGCCGGGGTGACCGAGGAAGGGCTGCCCTGGCTGGCCCTGGAGTACGTCGAGGGGCGGCACCTCGACGCCTGGCTCCGGGACGAGAGGCCCGTTCTCCGCGCGCGCCTCGGGCTCTTCCTCCAAGTGGCGAGAGCGGTGGCCCACGCCCACGCCCACCTGGTGATCCACCGGGACCTCAAGCCTTCGAACATCCTGGTGACCGCCGAGGGGGAGGCGAGGCTGCTGGACTTCGGGATCGCCAAGATCCTGGAGCAGGGCAGCGCCGAGGAGACCGAGCTCACCCGTCTCGGGGGCCGGGCCCTTACGCCGGGATACGCCTCCCCGGAGCAGATCGCGGGCCACCCGCTGGGGGTGGCCTCGGACGTCTACTCGCTCGGGGTGGTGCTCTTCGAGATGCTGACCGGGGCCCGGCCCTACGAGCTGGCCCGCGACACGCCCGCGGCGCTGGAGGAGGCGATCCTGTCCACGGAGCCGCGGCGGCCGAGCGAGGCGGCCCGGGACCCGGCGCAGCGGCGGGCGCTCCGAGGCGACCTCGACACCGTGGTGCGGATGGCGCTCAGGAAGCGGCCCGAGGATCGCTACCCGACCGCCAACGCCTTCGCCGAGGACGTGGAGCGGTGGCTCGGGGGCCGGCCGGTGGCGGCGCAGCCGGACAGCCGGGCTTACCGCCTGCGCAAGCTGGTGGGCCGGAACAAGCTCGCCTTCGGGGCAGGGCTGGCGGTCGCCCTGGCCGTCCTGGCGGGCGCGGGCGTGTCCCTGTGGCAGGCCCGGGTGGCCCGGGCCGAGCAGCGCCGCGCCGAGGAGGTGAAGGAGTTCATCGCCTCCGTCTTCCGCGAGGCCGATCCCTACGCCGGCAGGGGGAGGACCCTCTCGGCCGCCGATCTCCTGGGGCAGGCGAGGGAAAGGATCAGCCGCCGGCTCGGGCCGGGCTCGGCGATGCGCGTCGAGCTCCTGGGCATCGTGGGCGCCAGCTTGAACGGCCTCGAGGACTACCAGGCCGCGGAGCAGGCCCTGACCCAGGCCGCGGAGGAGGGCACGCGCGCGCTGGGCGCGCTCCACCCGATGACCCTGCGCGCCCGGGTGGCGCTGCTCGAGCCTCGCCGGATGCTGGGCAAGACCCGGGAGCTGCAGGAGGAGATCGCCGCTCTCTCTCCCCACCTCGAGCGCATCGCCCGCGAATCCCCGCGCGATCGCATCAAGGTGGTCGAGCACGAGGCCCACCTCGCCCTCGACGAGGGCCGCTACGCCGACGGCGAGCGGTTCGCCCGGGAGGCGTTCGACCTCGCCGCGCAGGCGCTGGGGGAGCGAGACGAGTACACCGGTGCCCTCTCGGGCCTGCTCTCGGTGGCCTACTCCTTCACGCACAAGCGCGCCGAGGCGCTGGAGGCCGCCGAGCGCGCCCTGCGCTCCGCCCTCGCGGTGCACGACGACGATCCGAGGCACCCCGGGGTCGTCGACGCCCGGATGTCCCATGGCCATGCGCTGGCCGAGGTGGGTCGGCTCGACGATGGGATCGCCGAGATGGGGCGCGCCGTCGACGACGCGGTGGCGGCGCTGGGCCCCGAGAGCGCGATGGTGGGGTTCTTCTCCGGCCGCCTGGCGGAGAACCGGGTGGCGGCGGGCGACGTGGCGCAGGCGCTGAAGGACGCCGATCGCCACCTCGCGATCCTCACCCGGACGGCGGTACCGGGCTCGTACAACTTCGCGTCGACCCTGGCACTGCACGGTGCCGTCCTCCTCGCCGCCCGGCGAGCCGAGGCGGCGCTCCCCGAGCTGACCCGCGCTGCGGACGGGCTGGCGCAGGCCCTCGGCGCCGGGCACGACCAGGTGTACTCCGCCCGCCTCGACCGGGCGCTCGCCCTGGCCTATCTCGGCGACGGCGCGGGCGCGCGACGACAGCTCGACGACGCCGAGCGCGAGCACACCGGGCCCGCGCGAGGGCGGGAGCACAAGCCCCTCTTCGTCGCCGGAGTGCTCCGGCGCCTGGCCGGAGAGCCGGCCGAGGCCGTCCGGCTGCACGCGGCCGCCCTCGGCGCAGTCGCTCCGGGGCCGGCCGCTGGCCGCAAGCGCATGGGGATCCTGGCCGAGAAGGGGCTCGCGGAGCTCGACGCCGGTGCGGACCGGGAAGCGCTGGAATCGCTCGGAGCCGCACTGGAGGCGTCCGGGCGGCTGCAGTCGCATCCCTCGCCGTTGCGGGCCGACGTCCTCGTGGGCCTGGGCCGGGCCCTGATGAGCCAGGGGAAGCCGAAGGAGGCGCTGCCGCTCCTCCAGCGGGCCGACGCCTTCTGGCGCGACCTCGACCCGGGGAGCCGCTGGGCCGGCGAGGCGGCGCTCCGGCTCGGGAAGTGCTTCGAGGCACTGGGTCGCCGCAACGAGGCCCGCGAGGCCCTGGCGCGCGCCAGGGTCACCCTGGCTCGCTCGCCCATCCCGGCGGACGCGAGGCTGCTCCGCCTGGCCCGTCTCCCCGTGGCCAGCCGCTAGGCCCTCTCGCGCATCGCGGCCCCGGGGACCTCGCCGGCCGCGGCGTGGGCGGGGACGGTGAGGAGCCGCCGGACCATGAGCCGTGCCAGCGACAGGCCGAATCGCGGGTCCCGGAAGTAATGCCGGACGACCTCGGCCTCGCCGAGGGTCAGGGTCTCCACCTCGGTCTCGCAGATCGCGCTCGCGGTCCGCTGGTGGAAGGGGGAGAAGATCCCGATCTCGCCCACGACGGTGCCGCGGTCGCGCAGCGTGATCCCGAGCTCGGGGAGCCGGATGTCGCCCCGGACCAGCACGTGGAGGGTGCTCGCCGGGTCTCCCTTCCGGAAGAGCACCGCACCCCTCTCGAAGGTCCGCTTCTCGAGGAGCGGCGCCAGCGCCTCCAGGGAGGGATCGGCCCCGACCGCCTCCCGGATGCGGATCGCCAGCCTGCGCACCTGGACGAGGCGCACCACGTTCAGCGGGAGGAGGAGCAGGTGGAGCGCCAGGACGGGATGGAGGCCGCCGAACAGGCCGTAGACGATGAAGGCCACGTTGCTCGCGATGGCGACGCAGCGCAGCGGCACCATGGTCTTCATGTAGAACGTGGAGAAGACCAGGACCGACGCGAGGTAGCCGGCAGCCTCGAACCAGCTCATCGTTGCCTCCTCGGGAGCCTGGCGCCTGGGCCTGCTCCTCCGCTTCCCTGACGCGGCAGGATCGCGTCACCGGACACGCCGGCCCCGAAGGGCCCGGTCCCGGTGAGCCGGAGACCGCGCCGCGCCAGGAGTGACGGCCCCTGCGGGCGCCTCGACGCCTGGCCGACGTCCCAGGTGGGGGGCCGAGGTCCGGTTGCGCGGCCCTTCCGCGTGCTGGCAGGGGAGACTCCCTCCCCCTCGACAGGAGGCACCATGTCCAGCCCATCGACGCTCCGCTCCCTCGCCGCCGGGGCCATCTGCGCTGCGCTAGCCCTTCCGGGAATCGTACGGGCGCACGGGGAGCGGGGCAAGGACGACCAGCGGGAGAAGACCCTCTACGTCTGGGCCGGCGACCTGGACCGGGTGCGCCCGGACTTCCTGGCGGTCGTCGACTTCGATGAGCGCTCTCCCCGCTACGGCCAGGTGCTCCGGACCGTGCCCCTGCCGCCCCCCGGCAACGCGGGCAACGAGCCGCACCACTGCAACCTGTCCGCCGACAAGGACGTCCTCGCCTGCGGCGGGCTGCTCAGCGTCCTCTCGGGGCAGGCGGGCATCTTCTTCTTCGACGTCTCCGACGCCCGGCACCCGAGGTTCCTCCTCTCGACCGCCGCGCCCAACTCCAGCATCACCGACGACTTCCTGCCGCTGCCGGGCGGGGGCTTCCTGGTCACGCAGATGGGATCGGCGAGCGGCGGGGCGCCGGGCCGGCTCGCCGAGTTCAGCCGCAACCTGACCCTGATCGCCGAGCATCCCCTGGTGCCGCCCACCGACGGCTTCAACCCGCACGGCATCTCGGCGGACTTCCGGCGCAACCTCATGGTCACGAGCGACTTCCTCATGCCGGCCACCACCCTCAACGCGGTGCCGGGCCCCATCGAGCTGCGCGGGGCGCTCCGGTTCTGGGACCTGGCCAGCCGCGGCATCATCCGCACCGTGGTCCTGCCCGAGGCCATGGGCAGCATGGACGTGAAGCTGATCCCGGGCGATCCGCACGGCCGGGCCGTGACCGCCAACATGTTCAGCGGGCTCGTCTACACGGTGGACCCGACCGACGGCAGCGTGGTGCAGTCCTTCGACTGCGAGGACATCGTGCCCCACGTCGAGGTCCCGGTTCGCGGCGGGATGGTCCAGCTCCTGGCGATGCCGAGGAGGGGCGACCGCCTCATCTTCGCCTCCTTCCAGGCGGGCCAGGTGGGCATGCTGGACATCACCGACCGCAACGCCTTCGTGCAGAAGGACGTCGTCGACCTGGGGCTCGACGCCGGGCCGCACAACATCGTCCTCACCGGGGACGACTCGCGCCTCGTGGTCAGCGACTACTTCCTCGACCAGGACGGCTTCGGCAAGGTGCACTTCGAGGGGGACCACCGGGTCCACGTCATCCGCGTCGGGCGCGACACCCTGGAGCTCGACACCCGCTTCCAGCTCGACTTCGACACCGCTTTCGAGCACCCGGCGCGGCCCCACGGGATGGCCATGAAGTAGCCGGGCGCGGCGGCAGGGGCGCGGGCGGGGTAGACTCGCCCCGCCCGCATGCCCCTCGCGCTCGCCGACTTCCGGCTGCCGCTCGACCTGGCCGTCTTCCGCCTGCTGAACCGGGACGGCGGGCCGTGGCTCGACGGTGCGGCGCGGGTGCTCTCCTCGCACGCCTTCGGGGTGGGGGTGGGCCTGGTCCTGGCCTTCCTCCTGTGGCGGTCGCTCGGCCGCCTGGCGCTCCGCAGCGTGCTGGCGCTGGGCCTGGCGGTGGCGCTGGCCGACTCGCTCGGGTCGCAGCTCCTCCGGCCGCTCATCGGCCGGGCCCGCCCCTGCTACGCCCTGCCGGCGGCCGAGGTGCGCTGGATCCTGCCCGCCGCCGACGCGCCGTCGCTCCCGAGCCTGCACGCCGCCAACCTCTTCGCCCTGGCGCTGGTGGCGACGCTCGCCGACCGGCGGCTCGGGCCCCCGGCCTACGCCGCGGCGGCGGCGGTGGCCCTCTCCCGCGTCTACGGCGGGGTGCACTGGCCGAGCGACGCGCTCGCCGGCGCCGCCTGGGGCACGCTCTGGGGCGCCGTCGCCTGGCTGGTGGCGACGCGGGCCTTCCGGCCGGCCGGGGAGGGGCGCCGGGCCGGCTGAGCTCCCGCGCCTAGGGCAGCGACCGCCCCGTGGTGGCGGGCACCACCCTCCCGTACTTCACGCCCTTGGTGCTGACGAGCCCGTCCCCCATGGCGGCCACCTCCCGCCCCCGCCCGCGGAGCACCAGGACCTCCAGGCAGTTGTGCGCGTCCATGTGGACGTGGAGCGCGGAGACCACCGCCCGGTGGTTCTCGTGCTGGATGTGGGTGAGCTTCTGGGCCAGGCTCGACGAGTCGTGGTCGTAGACCAGCGTCACCACCGCGACCCGCTCCTCCCGCCCGCCCGCCTCGGACCACTCGCGCTCCACCAGCGCCTCGCGGATGAGGTCGCGGAGGGCCTCCGAGCGGCTCGGGTAGCCCCGGCGGGCGATGAGCTCGTCGAACCGCGAGAGCAGCCGGTCCTCGAGCGAGACCCCGATGCGCTCCAGCATGCGACCTCCGCGAGAGAAGAATGGCCGGCGGCGCGCCGGCGGCGGGCTACTCGGCGTCGTGCACGTGGTAGTGGGTGTGGGCGGCGCCCCGGTGCCGGTGGAGGTGCCGATGGGCCAGCCCGCTCTCGACGAGCAGCGGATCGCTCGCCAGCAGCTCGGCGGTCGGGCCGTCGAAGAGCAGGCCCGGGCGGCCGGGGGCGAGGAGCAGCGCGCGCGCCCCCAGCTCCTCGGCGACCGTGAGGTTGTGGGTGGTGGAGACCACGGCCACGTCCGCCTGCGCGGCGAGGAAGTCGACCAGCCGCCCCGCCGAGGCCGGGTCGAGGCCGGCGGTGGCCTCGTCGAGGAGCAGCGCCTTCGGCTCCACCGCGAGCAGCGCGGCCAGCGCCACCCGCTTCTTCTCGCCGACCGAGAGCTCGAAGGGCGGCCGGTCGAGGAGGGGCGCCACGTCGAACTCGCGGGCCCAGCGCTCCACCCGCTGGCCGGGGTCGGAGAGCCCGAGCTGGCGCGGGCCGAAGGCGATCTCGTCGGCCACGCTGGGGTTGAAGAGCATGGCGTCCACGTTCTGGAAGAGGAGGGCCACCTCGCCGCGGAAGCGCCGCCGGAAGCCGGCGTCGCCGAGGGCGCGCGCGTCGAGCCGCTCTCCCCGGTAGCGCACCTCGCCGCGGGAGGGGGCCAGGAGGCCGTCGAGCAGCCTGAGGAGGGCGGTCTTGCCGCAGCCGTTCACGCCCAGGACCACCACGCGCTCGCCCGGGCGCACCGAGAAGCTGAGGTCGCGCAGCACCTCGCGGCCGCCGAGCTCCACCGAGACGCGCTCGAGCTCGAAGAGCATCAGAACCCCCGCGCCCGGAGTGCGTCGGCCACGTCGCGCGCGTTCCGGGCCGACAGGATCACCAGGGTCCCGGTGACGCCGCCGGCGCTGCGCAAGACGTCGCCGGCCCCCGGCCGGCGCGGCAGGCGGCTGCGGAGGCCCAGCAGCGACTCCGTCGCCAGGAGCCGCAGGGCGTGGATCTGCGCCAGGGCGACGACCAGGAGGCGGCTGGCGCCGGGCCAGGGCGCCAGCGCCCGGAGCAGGTTCACGCGGCCCAGCACCGCGAAGGCCAGGAAGGCGAGGAGCACGGCCCGCAGGCCCAGCGCCAGGAACGGCCGGGCGTCGGGCGCCCGCCCCCCGGCCAGCCAGAGCCAGCCGAAGGACAGGAGGGAGAGGAGCGCCGTCGCCGGGAGGGCGGTCCGCGCCACCCGGCCCAGGTCGCGGGCGAGGCCGCGCCGGAAGAGGGCCGCCGAGGCGACCCCGGCGGCCGCGAGCCAGCGCAGGTCGCCCACGGCCGAGAGGGCGAAGGCCGAGAGGATCCAGGCGCCGAGGAGCGCCCGGTCCCGCCGGGCCTCAGGGGAGCGCATGCAGCCTCGCCTTCCGGAGGAGGCCCAGCGCCAGCAGCGTGTAGACGGCCTCGATGGGGCCAGTGACCGCGAGGCTCGGCAGCATCATGGCCGGGAGCGTCACCGCCAACGGGACCGGGAAGTAGCCGGCGTCGAGAGCGTGCTGCAGCCCGAGCACGCCCGCGACCGCCAGCGCGCTCACCTGCACCGCGACCCAGGCGGCCAGCGCCGTGGCCCCCCGCTCGCTCGCCCGGCGCAGCGCCCGGTGGACCAGCCAGCCGGACAGCGGGCCCAGCAGGCCCATGGCCAGGGCGTTGACGCCGAGAACGGTGATCCCCCCCGCCCCGAAGAAGAGCGTCTGGACGAGGAGCACCAGCGACTCGCAGACGAAGGCCGCCAGCGGGTGGTAGAGGAGCGCGAGAAGGGTCGTGCCCAGGAGGTGTGTCGAGGTCCCTCCCGGCACCGGGATGGCGATCGTCTGGACCGCGAAGGCCAGGGCGGTGAGGGATCCCATGACCGGGAGCGCGTCGGCGGCGGCGGCGCCGAAGTGCCTGCGCGCCGCCCAGGCCAGCAGCGGGACCGACGCCGCCCAGGCGGGGACCGTGATCTGCGGCGAGAGGAAGCCGTCGGGGACGTGCATAACTCAGGGCGCGGCCGCCCGGCCCCTGCGGCGATGCCAGGCGAGGAGCGCCGCGACGACCGCCCCGATGGCGGCCAGCCCGAGCAGGGGGCGGACGGCGAGCGCGGCGGCGGAGGGTGCGGCGGCCTCGCCGGCGGCGGCGGCCCCGACCTCCACGCCCACGTCGAGGCCGTGCCCGGCGGCGTCGACCACCCGCACGCGCCAGCGTCCCCCCGCGTCGGGGACGAAGGAGAGCCAGCCCTGGCGGTCGGTCCATCCGCGCTGCCACGGGGTCCCCAGGTCGGCCGGCGACCAGACCTGGACCTGCGCGTCCCGCAGCGGCCGGCCGTCGGCGAAGAAGGCCCGCACCGCCACGGCCCGGCCGCGGTCCACCGCGTGCAGCACCTCGTGCGCAGCGGCGAGGGCCGGTGCGGCGAGCGCGGCGGCCGCCAGCGCCGCCAGGCCGGGGTGGACGGCCCGGCGCTCCCGGGCAGGTGTGGTCGCCATGGGCCTCCCCCGGGACGGGTGCGGGAGCCGGTAGCACGAAGGACAGATGCGTGTTACCGCGCCCCGCTCCGGAGGGTCAAGCGGCGGACGGGAGCGGCCCGCCTAGCGCCGCCTCGCCTTCCGCGCTCCGCGGCGGCGGGGGCCCTTCCCCGGCGCGGGCCGGGCCCGCTTCCG
>DATIFE010000115.1:0-10071 GCA_035455425.1 Anaeromyxobacteraceae bacterium
GGCCGGCGCGGGCTCGCCGGCGGGCGGCGGGGGCGGCTCCTCCTTGCGCGGCAGCAGGTGCTCCGGACGCTTCTCGCCGAGGCGCACCAGCCTCGCCATGATGGGCTTCTGCTCCAGGTCGACGATGGGCGCGGGCCGGAACACGATCGCCGCCGCCAGCGCCGCGGCGTGCAGCACCGCCGAGGCCACCAGCGCCGGCCGGAAGCGGTCGGGGTGGGCGACCAGCGCGCTGCGGGCGGCCGCGCTCACCGGGGCGCCGTCTCCTCCCGCCCCCGGGGTCGCGGCGGCGTGGGGTTGGTGATCATGCCGAGGTTCGTCACGCCGGCGCGCTGCACCGCGGCCATCACCTCCACCACGAAGCCGTAGGGCAGGGCGCGGTCGGCCATCAGGTAGAGCTCCCGGTCCTGGCGCAGGCGGGCGTTGGCCCGGAGCCTCTCCTCCAGCTCGTCGAGCGACAGTCGCGCGGCGTCGTCCCCGCCGCCGAGCCAGATGCTCCGGTCCGCCTTCAGCGAGAGCACCAGCTTCTCCTCCTCGGCCTTCACCGGCTGCGCCCGGGCCTCGGGCAGCCGCACCTCCACGCCCTGCTGGATGAGCGGGGCGGTCACCATGAACACGATGAGCAGGACCAGCATCACGTCCACGAGCGGCGTGACGTTGATCTCGGCGAGCGTCTGTCGCCCGCTTCCGCCGGCGGAGGCCATGGTCAGCTGAAGAAGTGGCGCTTCACGATGTTGAGGAAGTCGTTGGAGAAGTTGGTCATCTCGCTGTCGAGCACCCGGATGCGCGCGATGAAGGAGTTGTAGGCCACCACCGCGGGGATGGCGGCGGCCAGGCCGACCGCGGTGGCGATGAGCGCCTCGCTGATGGGCTTGGCCACCGTGGCCAGGTTGGCGTTTCCCATCTGGTAGATGTCGTGGAAGGCCCGCATGATGCCCCACACCGTGCCGAAGAGCCCGACGAACGGGGCGGCGCTGGCGGTGGTGCCGAGGAAGGAGACCCGCGCCTCGAGGTGCGTGACCTCGGCGACCGCGGCCCGCTTCAGGGCGCGCTCGACGTTCTCCAGGCCGCCCAGCGCCTCGGCCATGGCGGTCTCGCCCTCCTTCTTCTGCGCCGTCACCTTGGAGAGCTCGACGTAGCCGGCGCGGAAGACCTGGCTGATGGGGCTGGCGCCGAGCCCCTCCGCCGCCTGGTAGATGGCGTCGAGCCGCTTCGACTGCCAGAAGGTCTCCAGGAAGCGGACCGACTCGTCCTGGGCGCGGCCGAGCTGCCGCCACTTCCAGACGATGATGGCCCAGGAGACGACCGAGGCGGCGACCAGCAGCAGCAGCACCGCCATCACCACCGGGCCCGCGTTGGTGACGACCTCCAGGTAGTCGAGCTCGGCGCCCCGGGGAGCCGCGGACAGCGCCGCCCCGAGGGTGTGCGAGGTGAGGCCCGGTGGGTTCATGTGGTCTCAAGTCCCGGAAATGGTAGGATTTCCTAGCACGTGGCCGCGGGGCCGTCCAATCGGGGCCGCCGCGGGGGCGGCGCGTGACGGGCGGCAACGGTCGTCGCAAGCGCGCGACAGGGGCCGGTGCATAGATCCGCAGCGCGACACGTCCTTCTCATGGCATCCTCGTTGCTCGGGCATGGGTGGGGGGTGTCGCTCCGCCCCCCCCGAACTGGAGAACACATGACACGCGCCTTTCTTCTCCTGCCGCTCGCCGCGCTGGTCTCGGGCTGCTACTCGTCGGGCTACTCGTCGGGCCCCTGCTACCCCGGTTACCTGAACGTGTACTGGACCCCGGGCCCCTCGCCCAACGCGGGGTTCGAGGTCCCCGGCCTCGTCGCTGCGGGATTCCCGGCCGAGCTCGGCTGCGCCGCCGCGGGGGTCACCGGCGTGCAGGTCTTCGTCGGCGGCCAGATCGCCCCCTGCTCGGGGGGCGGTGGGTTCTGCGTCGACGCCAACACCTGGGTCTGCGGCACCGGCGGCGTGTCGGTCGCCATCACCGCGGGCGGCACCTACAGCGTTCAGGTCGACGCCTACGACTCGCAGGGCAACCTCAAGTACACGAGCGGCCCGGTCGCAGCCAGTGCCTCGGACTGCGGCGACAGCGCGGTCGGCGTCTTCTCCCAGGGCGTCGACGGGACGCTGGGCATCGACTACGCCTTCACCGACCTCGCGGCCTGCCAGGCCGGCAGCCAGATCACCTGGGACCTCCGCAGCGGCCTCGCGACGCCCTTCGACGGCGGCTCCATCGTCTGCGGCGGCACCAACCCGTTCCTGGTGAACGGCGGGGCCGCGGTCCCCGCCGGCGTCTACACGCTGGTGAACGTGGCCGAGGTGGTCGGGACCACCAGCTTCCACGCCTACTGCAACGCCACGCCGGTGGTGCACGCCGGGCCGGAGTCGCTCCTCGTCGACATGGCCCCCTCCACGGGCACCTGCTTCTAGCCGCCCCCGGGGCGCGGGGGCCGCCACCCCCGCGCCCGCTTCTTTTTTCCCCGGCGCCGGGCTACAACCCGCGCCGCATGGCGCGCATCGGCATCTTCGACTCGGGCGTCGGCGGCCTGACCGTCCAGAAGGCCATCATCGAGCGCCTGCCGGCGCTCGACACCGTCTACCTCGGCGACACCGCGCGCGTGCCGTACGGCACCAAGTCGGCCGAGGTGGTGACCCAGTACTCGCTCCGCAACGCCCGCTTCCTGGTGGCCCAGGGCATCGACCTGCTGGTGGTGGCCTGCAACACCGCCTCGGCGGTGGCGCTCCCCGCCCTGCGGCAGGGGCTCGCCATCCCGGTGCTGGGGGTGGTGGAGCCGGGCGCGAGGGCGGCGGCCCGCGCCAGCCGGAGCGGGCGCATCGGCGTCATCGGCACCCAGAGCACGGTGGCCTCGGGCGCCTACCCGGCGGTGCTGCGGGCGCTGCGCCCGGACGCCGAGGTGGTCTCGGCCGCCTGCCCCCTCTTCGTGCCGCTGGCCGAGGAGGGCTGGACGGACCCCGAGGACGAGGTGGTGCGGCTGGTGGCGCGCCGCTACCTCGGCCCCCTCGCCGCCGCCGGGATCGACACCCTGGTGCTGGGCTGCACCCACTACCCGCTGCTCCGGGGCGCCATCGAGAGGGCGCTGCCCGGGGTGGAGCTGGTCGACAGCGCCCAGGCCATCGCCGCCGAGGTGGCGGCCCGGCTCGGCGGGGCGACGGGCGCCCGGGGATCCCACGCCTTCTTCGTCACCGACGTGCCGGCGTGCTTCCTCTCGGTGGCCGAGCGCTTCCTGGGCCAGCCCGTCCGGGCTGCCGAGCAGATCGACATCTAGGCGGGGGCTGCGCCCCCGCCCCGCGCAGAGCTCGCGGGGCCCCTCCCGGAGTCGGGCCCCGGTGCGCTCGGCCCGCGAAAACCGCAGCGCGCCCCGGAACTTGCGCGTCGGCCCGCCGCGCCGTTACCATCGAAAGCGAGCCATGGCCGAAGCCAAGCGGGTCGTCACCGGTTTCAACCACAACGTGAAGCACCGCGGGAAGGTCTACCACGTGCAGACCGAGGACTCCGGCCTGCAGAACCCGCACATCATCACGCACCTCTTCGTGGGCGGGAACATCCTGGCCTCCAAGAAGACCAGCTACGCCGACATCGCCGGCGCGGAGAACCTGGCCCAGGTGGTGCGGGAGCTGATGGAGGAGCAGCACAAGGAGATGCTGCGCAACCTGGTGAACGGGGTCTACGACGACGCCGACGCCACCCTGGCGGAGGCGCAGCACTGGCAGCCCGGCGAGCTCGGCGGCGACGCCCCGGCGAGCCGCCCGGCCCCGGTGAGCATCACCGTGGCGGTGGGCGGCCCGCCTCCCGGCATCCCGGCTCCGGGGGCGACGCCCCCGCCCGCCCGGCCGCCGCCGCCGGAGGTCCTGGCGGCGCGGAGCGCACCGCCGCCCGAGTTCCGCGGGGACGCCGAGACCATCATCGGAGAGGACCTCATCAGCGAGAAGTCGCTCGACGAGGTGATCCTCTCCTACCTGGCCGAGGACGTCGGCGCGAAGAAGTGACCGGGGTGGCCCGTGGCCGGCGAGGCGCTCGTCCAGCTCTTCCACGTCTACAAGCAGTACCAGGGCGAGGCGCCGGCCCTGGCCGACGTGACCATCGAGGTGGGCCGGGGCGAGTTCGTCTTCCTCACCGGACCCTCGGGCGCGGGGAAGTCCACGCTCCTCAAGCTCGTCTTCTGCGCCGAGCCGGCGACCGGGGGGCAGCTCCTGGTGTTCGGCCGGAACGTGGCCAAGATCCCGCCCTCGCAGGTCCCCTACCTTCGGCGCGCCATCGGCGTCGTCTTCCAGGACTTCAAGCTCCTGCCCTACCGCACCGTCTACGAGAACGTGGCCTTCCCCCTGGAGGTGCGCGGGCTCGGGCCCCGGGACGTCGGCCGCAAGGTGAATGCCATGCTTCGGTCCGTGGGGCTGGAGCTCAAGGCGGGCAAGTTCCCGCTCTCGCTCTCCGGCGGCGAGCAGCAGCGGGTGGCGGTGGCGCGGGCCCTGGTGGGCGACCCGGCCCTGCTCCTCGCCGACGAGCCGACCGGCAACCTCGACCCCGAGCGCACCCTCGAGGTCATGGAGCTCATCCAGGCGGCCAGCGCCCGCGGGACCACCGTGGTGGTGGCCACCCACGACCGGAGCCTGCTGGAGCGCTACAAGCGGCGGGTGATCGCGCTCGAGGCGGGCCGCGTGATCTCGGACGGGGACGCCTTCCGCCGCGCCGTCGAGGCCTGAGCCGTGGCGCGCCCCCTCTCCTTCGTCCGGCGGGCCCTCGAGGCCATGGCCCGCGGTCCCTTCATGACCGCGGTGGCGGTGGGAACCATCTTCGTGGCCACCCTGGTCACCGGGCTCTTCGCCGCCGTGCTCACCGGGGGCGAGCGGCTCCTGGCCGCCTGGGCCGGCGACGTCCAGATCTCCGTCTACCTGAAGCCGGGCGCCGACCTCGGCGCCGCGGCGCGGGCCGCCGAGGCCCTGGCCGGCGGCCGGGTGGTGGACGCGGTGACGCCCGCCGAGGCGCTGCGCCGGCTCCGCGCCTCCCTCGGGCCCGAGGCGCCGGTGCTGGAGGGCGTCGGGCCGGAGGTGCTCCCCGCCTCGGTGGAGGTGCGTGCGCCGGGGGCGTCCCTGGCCGAGGCGCGCGCGCTGGCCGGGCGCCTGGGGACCATCCCCGGCGCCCAGGAGGTGGACTTCGGCAACGCCTGGCTGGAGCGGGTGGAGTCGCTCCTGCGGCGGCTCCGCTGGGCGGGCCTGGCGCTCTTCGGCGTCCTCTCGCTGGGCACGGCGGTGCTGGTCTCCAACACCTTGCGGCTCGGCGTCTTCGCCCGGCGCGACGAGATCGAGATCATGAAGCTCGTCGGCGCCACCGACGCCTACGTCGAGATCCCCTTCCTCATCGAGGGCGTCCTCCAGGGGATCTGCGGCGCCGGGCTGGCGGTGCTGGCCCTCCTCGCCGCCCACGCGCTGCTGGTGCCCCGGCTGGCGGCGGCCGCGGGGGTGGTGGCGCCGCTGGGCCGGGCCGAGGTGCTGCCGGGGAACCTGGTGCTGGCGCTCCTGGGCGGAGGCGCGGCCCTGGGCCTGGCGGCCAGCGCCCTGGCGGTGGGCCGCTTCCTGAGGAAGGCGTGATCGCCGGCGCGCTGGCCGCGCTGCTCCTCGCCGCCGCCAACCCCCAGGCGCAGATGGACGCGCTCCGGGCGCGGAGGGCGGCGGAGGAGGCGGCCGCGCGCGAGCTCTCGCGCCGCGAGGTCTCGGTGCTCGACGCGCTGGGGGACGCGCAGCGGACGGCGGCGGAGGCGGAGGGGAAGGCGCGGCGGGCGGAGGCCGACCTGACGCTCGCCGAGGAGCGCCTGCGGGGCGCCCGGGCCGAGGAGGCGGTGGCCGACCGGCGGCTGCGCCAGGCCCAGGGGGAGCTGCGCCCCCGGCTCGCCGCCCGGGCGCGCATGGGGCGCGCCGGCGAGCTCCGGATCCTGGCCGCCAGCCCCTCCTTCGCCGAGCTGGTGCGGCGCCGCTACCTGCTCGACCGCATCCTGGAGCACGACGCCGGGATCATCCGGGTGGCGCGCGACGCCCTCGAGGCGCGGGCCCGGGCGCGCGAGGCGCGCCAGGAGGAGGCGCGGCGGCGCGAGGGGCTGGCGCGGGAGGCGGCCGAGCGCCGGGGCGAGGCGCGGATGCAGCTGGAGAGGCGGCGGGCCATCCTCTCCCTGCTGCGCGGGCAGCGGGCGCTGCACGAGAGGGCCGCCCAGGAGGCCTCGGCCCAGGAGCAGAAGCTGGCCGAGTTCCTGGCGGCGCTCCCGCCCCCGCGAACGGGCGACGCCGGCTACCGGGGCTTCGGGCAGCTGCGGGGCCGGCTCCCGCGCCCGGTGGACGGGACGGTCGAGGTCCCCTTCGGCAAGGTCGTGAACCCGCGCTTCAAGACGGTCACCGTGCAGAACGGGGTGGAGCTCCACGCGGCGGCCGGCGCCCCGGTGCGCGCCGTGGCGCCCGGCAGGGTGGTGTACGCCGGCTGGTTCCGCGGCTACGGCAACCTGGTGATCGTGGACCACGGCGAGGGCTACTACACGCTGGCGGCGCACCTCGCCTCCATGAGCACGGCCATGGGCGAGGACGTGGGCGCCGGCGCGCTGCTCGGCACGGTGGGCGACACCGGCTCGATGCGGGGGCCGTCGCTCTACTTCGAGCTGCGCGAGCGCGGGCGCCCGGTGGATCCCGGCGCGTGGCTCGCCCCGCGATCGGGTGATATCCTCAGGCGATGAGACGCCGCGCCTTCACCGCGCTCGCGGTCGGGATGGCCTTCTTCGCCGGGCTCTCGGCGGAGCGGGTGGCCCGCGCCGCCCGGCGCGACGGCCCCAGCTACCGGCCGCTGGACGTGTTCGCCGAGGTGCTGGCCAGCGTGGAGAACAACTACGTCGAGGACGTGAAGGAGAAGGACCTGGTCTACGGGGCGGTGGACGGCCTCATGGCCCAGCTCGACCCGCACAGCGCCTTCATGCGGCCCGAGGTCTACCGGGAGATGATGGAGGAGACCACCGGCGAGTTCGACGGCGTCGGGCTGGACCTCACCATCCGCGGCGACCAGCTCACCGTCATCTCCCCCCTTCCCGACTCGCCGGCGGAGCGGGCCGGCATCCTCCCCGGCGACCGGATCCTCGAGATCGACGGCACGCCCACCCGGGACCAGACGCTGCTCGACGCCAGCCGGATGCTCCGGGGCGCGCCGGGCACCCGGGTCGCGCTCCGCATCCTGCGGGACGGCTTCGCGGCGCCGCAGCAGCTCACGCTGCTGCGCGGCCACGTCCGCGCCCGCAGCGTCGAGTGGCGTCTGCTCGACCGGGATCGCGGGTTCGCCTACGTGCGCATCAAGGGCTTCCAGGACCGGACCGACGCCTCCCTCCGGCGCGCCCTCGAGGAGGCCCGGGCGCAGCTGGGGCGGGAGATCCGGGGGCTGGTGCTCGACCTGCGCAACAACCCGGGCGGCCTGCTGGAGCAGGCGGTCCTGGTCTCCGATCGCTTCCTGCGCGATGGCGTCATCGTCGTCACCGAGGGCAGGAACGGGGCCAACCGCGTGGTGGAGACGGCCAAGGAGAAGGGGACCGAGCCGCCCTATCCCATGATCCTGCTCGTGAACCGGGGCTCGGCGAGCGCCAGCGAGGTGGTGGCCGGGGCGCTCCAGGACAACGGGCGCGCGGTGATCATGGGCACCCGGACCTTCGGCAAGGGCTCGGTCCAGACGGTCCTCCGGCTGGTGGACGGGTCGGGCCTCAAGCTCACCAACGCCCGCTACTACACGCCGAAGCACCGCTCCATCCAGGAGCGGGGCATCGCGCCCGACGTGGTGGTGGCGGAGGGCGCGCCGCAGCCTGCGCGGGCGCAGGACGAGATGGGCGAGCGCGACCTGAAGCACCACCTGAAGAACGAGTCCCCCGGCCCGGCCGCCGAGGCGCCGGCCCCCCCCGACGACTACCAGCTCAAGACCGCGCTCGACTACCTGCGGGCCTCGGTGATCCTGAAGGCGCAGGAGGCCCAGACCGGGAAGGGGAAGTAGCCTTCACCGGTTGCCTGTGTCCGCCGGGACACTGCCTCCATCCCGGGCGGAGGGCCGGGGGCCGGCGAGGCCGGGCCCGGGGCGGCGCCTGCCGACTTTCCCTTGGCGGGTCGCGCCTTTCCCTTTGACATCCGTGCTCAACTGGCTATAGTCCGCCCGCCCCGGCAGGCAGCGGGCGTCCTCGGCACGGGAGACGCATTCGGCGGCGGGCGCCCCCAGCGCCTACCCCCAGGGACACCAACACCACATGGAACCCCTCGATATCGCGGTCATCGTCGCCTACGTGCTCGTCCTGATCGTGCTGTCGGCGTACGGGTCGCACCGGTACTGGATGGCGTTCCTCTACTACCGGCACAAGTACCAGCTGCCCACGCCGCTGGCGCGCCTCCAGAGCCTGCCCCGGGTCACGGTCCAGCTCCCGGTGTTCAACGAGATGTACGTGGTGCGGCGCCTGGTGGACGCGGTGGCGCGACTCGACTACCCGCGCGACCGGCTCCAGATCCAGGTGCTCGACGACTCCACCGACGAGACCTGCGAGATCGCGCGCGCCTGCGTCGACCGCTGGCGCGAGGAGGGGCTGGACGTCGAGTACCTCCACCGCGTCGACCGGCAGGGCTTCAAGGCGGGCGCGCTGGAGAACGGGCTGCGGACCGCCACCGGCGAGCTGGTGGCCGTCTTCGACGCCGACTTCGTCCCCGAGCCCGATTTCCTCCGCCGGACGGTGCACTTCTTCAGCGACCGGGGGATCGGCATGGTGCAGGTGCGCTGGGAGCACCTCAACCGGCGCTACTCGGCGCTGACCCAGGCCCAGGGCATCCTGCTCGACGCCCACTTCGTCATCGAGCACACCGCCCGCAACCGCTCGGGCGCCTTCTTCAACTTCAACGGCACCGCCGGCATCTGGCGCCGCTCCGCCATCGAGAGCGCCGGCGGCTGGCAGCACGACACCCTGACCGAGGACCTGGACCTCTCCTACCGGGCGCAGCTCCAGGGCTGGCGCTTCGTGTTCCTCCCCCAGGTGGTGGCGCCGGCCGAGATCCCGGTGGAGATGAACGCCTTCAAGAGCCAGCAGCACCGCTGGGCCAAGGGCTCGATCCAGACGGCGCTGAAGCTGCTCCCCCGCCTGCTCCGCTCGCCGCTCCCCTGGCACGTGAAGCGGGAGGCCTTCTTCCACCTCACCGCCAACGTGGGCTACGTGCTCATGATCCCGCTGGCGCTGCTCATGCCGCTGTCGGTGATGGTGCGCATCGGCCACGGCACCGTCGAGGTGCTGCTGCTCGACCTCCCCATTTTCGTCGCCGCCACCTTCTCGGTGGGCGTGTTCTACGTCACCAGCCAGCGCGAGATCGGGATGAGCTGGTGGGAGCGGGTGCGGCACCTCCCCTTCATCATGGCGCTGGGGATCGGCCTGTCGGTGAACAACGCCCGCGCGGTGGTGGAGGCGCTGCTGGGCCACCAGTCCGGCTTCGTCCGCACGCCCAAGCACGGCGTCCGGGCCCCGGGCGAGTCGGTGGCGCGCCGCCGCTACCGGGTCGCGGTCACCTTCCAGCCGCTCGTCGAGCTCGGCCTGGCCGCCTACATGACCTACGGGATCCTGTTCGTCATCGAGACCGGGGTCTACTACTCGCTGCCCTTCCTGTTCCTGTTCCAGGCGGGCTTCGCCTACGTCGGCTTCATGAGCCTGCTGGAAGGCGTGCGCGAGTTCCTGGCGCGCCTGCGGATCGAGGCGCCGCAGGAAGCCGACGTCGACGCCTAGGAGCGCGCCCCAGGCGATTCGACCCGGGGGCTCGGGCGCAGGGGTCTCGCCTTCGGGCGCTGTCCTCGCCCGCGACCGGGGAACGCGATCCGCGCGAACCCGCGGCGCGGGGGCTCCTCGCTGACGGCGGTCGCGCAAGCCACCGGACGCGCCGGACGGCGGCGCTCCTCGCCGGCAGCTCGTCGCGGGCGAGGAGCAGAGCCGCGCGCTCGAAGTGGCACCCGGCGGGCTGCGGAGGCGCCCGCCGGCGAGACCCTGCGCCCTCGCCGCGTGCCAGGGCGCCCACGG
>DATIFE010000116.1:0-9794 GCA_035455425.1 Anaeromyxobacteraceae bacterium
CCGAGGCCTCGCTCGAGGCCTCGGCCGAGGTGTCGGCGGAGGCGCTGGCCCGCGGCTCGTGGCGGGAGGCGCCGGCGCGGGCGACCTTCCGGGCCGACCAGCTCGACCTGTCCCTCCTCTCGGCCGCGGCCCCCGAGCTGCTCCGCTCGGCCTCCGGGCGGCTCGACGCCCGCCTCGAGGCGTCCGGGCCGCTGGCGCGGCTGCGCCCGACCGGGACCGTCCGCATCGCCGGGGGCCGCGCCGGCATCTCCGGCGCGGGCGACTGGCACGACATCGAGCTGGCGGCGACGCTCTCCCCGGACGAGGTCCGCCTCGAGAGGCTCTCGGCGCACCGCGGGCAGGGCTCGTTCGAGGCCACGGCCTCGGTCAGCCGGCTCCGGCGGCCGGAGCCGGCCGAGCTGCGCGGCGAGCTTCGCGCCTCGCGCCTGACGGTCTCGCAGTACGGCCAGGAGCTCGCCACGCTCGACCTGGCGGCCGATCTCCGGGGCACCGTCTCGGACCGGGCGATCAAGGCCGAGGTCACCATCCCCTCGGGGAGGGCCACCCTGCCCGACCGCTCGGTCCGGACGCTGCAGTCCCTCGAGCCGCGGCCCGACATCCTGCTGCGCAGGCGGGGGCCGCGTTCGCCGGCCGCGGACGGCGGGCCGCCCTGGCGCGCCTCGGTGCGGCTGGTTCTGCCGGGCCACTTCCAGGTGAGGCGGCGCGACCCGCGCGTCGACGCCGAGCTGCGCGGCGACGTCACCGCCACGGCCGAGGGGGGGGCGGTGCGGGCCGACGGCCGCGCCGAGCTGGTGCGGGGGACGCTCGACCTCTACGGGAACGGGCGGACCTTCGACCTGCGCCGCGCCTCCACCACCTTCGGCGGCGGCCCGGTCGGCGAGGGCCTGGTGGAGGGGGAGGCGGTGGCGCAGTTCCCCGACTACCTGGTGAAGGTGACCCTGGGCGGCAAGGTCGACGCCCCCACGGTGAAGCTCACCAGCGAGCCGCCGCTCGACGAGGGCCGCATCGCCATGCTCATCGCCACCGGCCGCACCGAGGGGCGGGCCGGAGCCGGGGCCGCGGGAATGCTCACCGGCGAGCAGGCGGGCTACGCCGTGCTCGGCGTGTTCGCCACCCGGCTCCTGCGCGACGCCCTCCAGGACAAGCTCCCGGTGGACTCGGTGGCGCTCGAGCCGGGCCAGATCCGCGCCGGCAAGTACCTCTCCGAGAAGGTCTACGTGGACTACGTCCACCGCAGCGCCGCCAACCCGGAGCAGGGCGAGAACGCCAACGAGGTGCGGGTGGAGTACCAGGTCTCCCCGCGGTGGACGCTGGAGTCGCGCTACGGCGACGCCAACGCCGGCTCGGCGAGCCTCATCTGGTCGAAGGACTACTAGAGCCGGCCGCAGGGCCGGCGGAAGGGGCAGCGGGCGCAGGCCTGGCGCTCCTCCCGCTGCGGGAAGCGCCCCACCGATCCGCTGTTGCGGGCCGGGTCGTCGAGCAGGTCGCGCATGGCGCCGATCGAGCCGCGGATCTCGCCCCGGCAGGCCTCGAGCGCCTCGGCGTGGGCGGCCACCTCGACGCGCGGCGCTCCCTCGGCTCCCAGGTAGACCAGGCCGGCCCGGACCCGCTCCGGCGGGGCGCTCCACTTCTCCCCGGCGTAGAGGGCGTAGACCGCCATCTGCACCCGGTCCACCTCGCGCTCGCGCCCGGTCTTCCAGTCGAGCAGGTTCACCTGCCCGTCGGCGTCGAGGTAGGCGAAGTCCACCGCCACCCAGATCTTGGTCCCCTCGAAGAGCCAGTGGTCCAGCTCGTCGACCGCGAGCCAGCGGTCGCCGGGGACGGCGCGGATCCGCTCCAGCGCCTCGCTCCGGTAGAAGGCGCGCAGGCTCCCCTCCACCACCTCGTCCCAGATCCGCTTCCACTCCTGGTCGGGCACGGGCTCGCCGTACTCGTGCTCCACCAGCCCGCCCGACGGGCTCGCCTCGCGCCAGTAGCCCTTCTCCCGCGACGCCGCCCACCGCGCGCGCGCCCGCTGGCGCGTGCCGGCCAGGAGCTCGTCGAGCGGCCGCACCTCCCCCGTGCGGCGCGCCCGCGAGAGCATGCCCTTCAGCGCCTCGTGCACCAGCGAGCCGGCCCACTGCCAGCGGGAGGAGAGCTTCTTCAGCACGTAGAGCTCGCGCTGCGGCGAGCCGGCCGGCGCCTCCCAGCCTCCCCAGCTCCCGTAGTAGGCGTACCAGTAGGCCCGCCGGCACTCCTGGAAGCGGTCGTGCCGGGACTTGGACCAGGTGAAGTCGTTGGTGAGCTCGGCCATGTCGCCTTCGGCGCGCAGGATAGATCGGGGCACCGACAGCGGCGCCCGGCCGGCGGGCCGGGGGCCGCCGCGCGCCGGGCGCGGGGACGCTAGCGGGAAGCCTGGGCGGCGAGCTCCTCGGCCGGCGCCAGCGGCAGCCCGGCGAGCTGCGGGCGCACCACGGCCGCGTCGCCGACCATGACCGCGGTGATCCGCGAGGTGTCGAGCCAGGCGCGGGCCGCCCGGCGGACGTCCTCGGCCGTCACCCGGCCCACCGCGTCGGCGTACCGGGGCCAGTAGTCGTCGGGAAGGCCGTACACCACCGCCTCGGCGAGCTTCCCGGCGATGGCGCCGCTGGTGGCGAACTCGGAGGGCAGCCCGAGGATGATCCCGTCCTTGGCCGTCCGCAGCTCCTCGGCGGTCACCGGCCGCTCGCGGATGTCGTCGAGCTCGCCGAGGAGCGCCTGGAGCGCCACCCCGGTCTGGTCGGCCTTGACGCTCCCGCCGACGACGCCGGTGCCGCCGAGCTTGCGGGCCTCGGGGCGGGCGCCCACGCCGTAGGTGTACCCCTTCTCCTCGCGCAGGTGGCGGAAGAGGCGGGAGGCCTGCCCGCCCCCCAGGATCTGGAAGGCCACGGCGGCGGCCGGGAAGTCGGGGTCGGAGCGGGCGAAGCCGGGCGTCCCCAGGATCAGGAAGGTCTGCGGCGCGCCCTTCTTCTCGATGAGCACGGTGCGGGCGCTCGGCGCCGCGGGCGGTGGGAAGGGCGGGGGCTCCGGCGCCGCCCCGGTCCAGCCGGCCAGGGCCCGGTCGAGCCGCGGCTCGACCTCGGCGCGGGTGACGTCGCCCACCACGACCAGCTCGGCGTTCCCGGGGTGCCACCAGCGCGCGTGGAAGGCGGCCAGCTCGCCGCGCCCCATGGCCTCGAGGCTGTCCTCGGTCCCCAGCGACCAGTGGCCGTAGGGGTGCGCCCCCCAGTGGATCTGGGCGAAGACCCGGGCCGCCACCGTAGACGGCTGGTCGCGCTGCTGGCGGAGCGATACCAGGCGCTGGTCGCGGACGCGGGAGAAGTCGGCCGGGGAGAAGGCCGGGTTCCGGACGACGTCGGCGAAGAGATCGAGGAGGCCGTCGAGGTTCCGCGACAGGGCCGAGCCCGAGAGCTGGGCGGCGTCGAAGCCGGAGCTGGCCCCCAGGCGCGCGCCCAGGGCGGCGATGTCGTCCGAGATGCGGGTGGCGTCGCGGGTGGTGGTGCCCTCGGTGAGCATGGCCGCGGTGAAGGCGGCCAGGCCCGGCCGGTCCGCCGGGTCGTGGACCGCGCCGGCGTCGACCACCAGGTTCAGGGCGACGATGGGGAGGCGGTGGTACTCGACCAGCCGGACCCGGAGGCCGTTCCCGAGGACGAACCGGGTCACGGCCGGCACGGCCAGCGCCGGCGGCGGCCCGAGCCCCGGGACCCGGGAGCGATCGGGCTCCGCGGCCGGCGGGCGCCCCGCCTCCCGCACCTGGCGCGCGGGCGCGGCGCAGGCCAGCAGGGCCAGCAGGGCGACGGGGGCGAGGCGGCGCCGGGTCATCGCGTGCCCTCCTGGGCCACCGGCGCGCCCTTGCGCGGCAGGACCGTCAGCACCACCCGCGCATCCGGGCGCAGGGTGCTGGCCACGGCCGCGCGCACCCCCTCCGCGGTCACGGCCCGGTAGCGGGCCAGGTCCTTGGGGAGGTAGCCCGGGTCGCCGGTGTCGAAGTAGTAGCGGTTGAGCACCGCCGCCCGGCCACCGAACCCGCCCACCGGCTCCAGGGCGAAGACCGCGCCGGACTCGATCCGGTTCTTGGCGCGCATGAGCTCCGCCGCGGAGGGCGGCTCCCTCGAGAGCCTGGCGATCTCCTGGTCGATCTCCGCCAGCAGCCGCTGCGGGTCCTGGCCGGGCTTGGGCGTGGCGATCACCACGAACTCCCCCGCCAGCCGCTGCGGGTTGGCGAAGGCGCCGACGCCCTGCGCGATCTGCTCGTCCATCACCATCCGCTTGACCAGCCGCGAGCTCTTGCCGCTCGAGAGCACGTCGGCCGCGATCTCCAGCTCGGCCTCGCCCGGCGCGTAGTCGGCCGGCGCCTGCCAGGCGACGTAGAGGCGCGGCAGCTCCACCTGGTCGTCGATCGTCACCCGCTTCTCGGCGCCGAGCGGCCGCGGCACGGGCCGGGCGTGCTCCACCGGCGGCCCGGAGGGGATGCCGCCGAACCACCTCGCCACCAGGCGCCTCGCCTCCTGCGGGTCGAAGTCGCCGGCGATGGCCAGCGAGGCGTTGTTCGGGCCGTAGTAGCGCCGGAACCAGGCCCGGACGTCCTCCAGGGTGGCGGCGGCCAGGTCCCCGTGCTCGCCGATGGGGAGCCAGTGGTAGGGGAAGTCGGGGTCCCAGAGGTTCTCGTGCAGCACCTTCCAGGCCTGCCCGTAGGGCTGCATCTCGTAGGTCTGCCGCCGCTCGTTCCGCACCACGTCGCGCTGGTTGTCGAGCTTCGCCTGGTCGATGACCGGCAGCATGAAGCCCATCCGCTCCGCCTCGATGTAGAGCACCTGCTCCAGCGCGGAGGAGGGCACCTCCTCCCAGTAGACGGTGCCGTCCTGGCTGGTGCCGCCGTTGGCGCTGCCGCCCGCGGCCTCGACCAGCCGGTCGGCCGTCCCCTTGGGCAGGTGGGCGGTGCCCTGGAACATGAGGTGCTCGAAGAGGTGGGCGAATCCGGTGCGGCCGGGGCGCTCGTCCTTCGAGCCCACGTCGTAGCGCACGTCCACCCCGACGATGGGGGCGGAGTGGTCGACGCTCAGGATGACGTTGAGCCCGTTGGCGAGCTTGTAGCTCTCGAAGGGGATGCTGGGCTCGGCCGGGGCGCTCCCGGCGGCCAGGGCGACCGCGGCGGCGAGGAGGAAGGTGGGCATGGTCCGGGTGTATAGGAGGCCGGCGGCGGCGCGGCAGCGGAAAGGACCCCGGCGTCACTCCACCGGGTCGACCTCGTGCTCCAGCCGCATTCCCTTGGGGATGACGACGATTCCGCTCTCGGTGACGTGGAAGCGCCGCTTGTCCTCGTCGGTGTCCCAGCCGATGGAGGTGCCGGGCGGGATGTCGACGTGCTTGTCGATGATGCAGTGCCGGATGCGGCAGTGGCGGCCGATGTTGACGCTCTCGAAGAGGATCGACCCCTCCACCGAGGCGTAGCTGTTGACCCGCACCCGGGGCCCCAGGATGCAGCCGGAGACCGAGCCGCCGGAGATGATGCACCCCTCGGAGATGAGCGAGTCGACGGCGCGGCCGACGCGGTTCTCGCGCTCGTTGTTGAAGACGAACTTGGCCGGCGGGTAGTTGTGCTGGATGGTGAAGATGGGCCAGCGGTCGTTGTAGAGGGAGAAGACCGGGTCGACGTCGACCAGGTCCATGTTGCACTGGTAGTAGGCGTCGAGGCTGCCCACGTCGCGCCAGTAGCCGCGCTCGCGCTCCGTCTGGCCGGGCACGTCGTTCCGCATGAAGTCGTAGACGAAGACGCGGCGGCGCGGGTACATGCTGGTGATGATCGACTTGCCGAAGTCGTGCGCGCTCTGGGCGTCGCCGGCGTCCCGGACGATCTCCTGCACCAGGGCGTCGGTGGTGAAGAGGTAGTTCCCCATGGACGCCAGGCAGCGGGTGGGGTCGTCGGGCATGGGCCGCGGCGCCTTGGGCTTCTCGGCGAAGCCCACCATCCGGCTGTCGCGGTCCACCTCGATGATGCCGTAGTCGCCGGCCTCCGCCAGGGGGACGGGGATGGCGGCGACGGTCAGGTCGGCCTTCGACTCCTGGTGGAACTCGAGCATCTGCCGCACGTCCATGCGGTAGACGTGGTCGGCCCCGAAGACGTAGGTGTAGTCCGGCTCCTCGTCGGTGATGATGTTCAGGTTCTGGTAGATGGCGTCGGCCGAGCCCTCGAACCACTTGCGCCCCACCCGCATCTGCGCCGGCACGATCTCCACGTACTGGTCGAGGATCTGCGACAGCCGCCAGGAGCGCTGGATGTGGGTGTTGAGCGACTCCGACTTGTACTGCACCAGCACCTTCATCTTGAGAACCCCGCTGTTGGCGAAGTTCGAGAGGACGAAGTCGATGATGCGGTAGCGGCCGCCGAAGGGGACGGCCGGCTTGGCCCGATCGCGCGTGAGCGGGTCGAGCCGGCGGCCCTCCCCTCCCGCCAGGATCATCGCCAGCAGCTTGGCCATCCAGTGCCCCGGGTCGAGTCGATGTTACGGCCCGCCCCCCCGGGGGGCAAGGAGAACGGGAAAGCCCTTCTCGCGGGCGCCGCCGCGGTGGTACAAGGCGCCTCCCGGTGCCCTTCCCCGCCGCCCTCCGCAGCGCGCCCGCCGCGGCGCCCCTCCCCGGGTCCTGCTACCTGTGCGGCGGCTCCCGGATCGCCCTGCGCTTCCCGGCCCGCGGCGAGGGCGTCGCCGATCACCGAGCCTTCAGCTGCACCAGCTTCGGGCACCGCCGCCACCCTCCCATCTGGGCCTGCGCCGAGTGCGGGCTGCTCTTCCAGTCCCCGCGCCCGTCCGAGGCCGATCTCCTGGCCGCCTACGGCAACGTCGAGGACCCCATCTACCTGGCGGAGAGGGAGAACCGGTACCTCACCTTCCGGCGCGCGGTGCGGCTCCTGGGCCCGCCCCGGGGGCTGCGGCTGCTCGACGTCGGCGCCTACTGCGGCTTCTTCGTCGACGTGGCGCGGGAGGCCGGCTGGGCCGCCGAGGGGCTCGAGCTCTCCCGCTGGGCCGCCGCCCACGCGCGCTCGCTCGGGCTGGCGGTGCGGAACGAGACCCTCGAGGAGCGGGCGCGGAGCGGCGCCCGCTACGACGTGGTGACGATGTGGGACGTGGTCGAGCACCTGGCCGACCCGAGGCGCGACCTCGGGCACGCCTTCCGGCTGCTCCGGCCGGGCGGGCGCCTGGCGGTCTCCACCATCGACGCCCGCAGCGCGGTGGCGCGCCTGCTGGGCTCGCGCTGGCCCTGGCTGATGGACATGCACCTCTTCTACTTCGACCGGCGGAACCTGCCGGCGCTGCTCGAGGGTCTCGGCTTCCGGGTCCTGGAGCGGCGCGACTACGTCCACACGGTCTCGGCCGGCTACCTGCTGCGCAAGGTGGAGGCCAGCTTCCCGGCGGCGGGTTGGCTGGCGCGCGCGGCGCGCCGCGCCGTCCCGGGGCGGCTCCCGGTCCCGGTGAGCCTGGGCGACAACATGGTGGTGATCGCCGAGAGGCCCTGAGGGCCCCGGCGTCAGGTCGGGCGGAGCAGCGGCGCGTGGCCCGCCTCGTGGGCCAGCAGCCAGCGCTTCACCTCGAGGCCCCCGCCGTAGCCGCCCAGCGCCCCGCCCGCCTGCACCACCCGGTGGCAGGGGACCAGGATGGCGATGGGGTTGGCGTGGTTCGCCTGGCCCACCGCCCGCGCCGCGCCGGGGCGCCGCAGCGTCGCCGCCACCTCGCCGTAGGTCCGGGTCTCGCCGAAGGGGATGGCGAGCAGGGCGCGCCAGACGGCCAGCTCGAAGTCGGTGCCGCGCAGCACCAGGGGCGGGAGCCGCGGCGGCCGGCCCTCGAAGTACTCGCGCAGCGCCTGCAGCACCGCCTCGACGTGGCGCTGCGCCGGGGCGCCGATGGGCGGCCGGTGCCGGGCTCCGCCGCCGAAGGCGACGGCGCAGATCCCCTCGTCGGTCGCCTCGACGGAGAGCGTGCCCACCGGGCTCCGGAAGTGGACCAGCGCGGTCACCCGGGGGAGTCTAGCTTGTCGCCCCGACCCTCCACCACGCTCCGACGGCCCACGGCCTGTCTCCGGCTCGTCTCCAGGTCGTAGATGAGCTGGAGCTTGCGCTTCCGGAACGTCCGGTAATACCAGAGCATGGAGGCGTTGACGGCCTTCTGCGGCAGCAGCGAGATCGCCCGGGCAGCCCACTTCCACGGCCGGGAGGCGTTGCTCGGCGCGATGATCTTCTCGTACATCTGCGGCGTGTAGCCCCCGAGCGCCCGGTAGAGCCTGAGGGTCCTGAGGCGCCTCCAGGGCTCGGGCTTCACGCGCTTCCGCCGGACTTCCGCCGGTATCCGCTCCAGCGAGCCGATCAGGCGCGGCCAGGCGACCATCCAGATCTCGAAGGCGCGCGGCAGCCACTGGGCGTTTCCGTAGCGGATGGAGACGCAGGGCTGCCGGATGACCCGGGCGCTGCCGGGCAGGGGTGCCTGGAAGATGACCCCGACGTGGACGAACTCGGTGCCGAGATAGGGGGCGGCATCGCGCTCCAGCCACGTCTGGCGCCGGATCACCACGCACCCGATGAAGGACACGGTGGGGACGATCCGCCGGAACAGGCCCTCCAGGTCGCCGGGCCCGTAGGTCTCGTCCTCGCGAATGTCGAGCAGGGAGGCGCGCAGGAGGGCCGAGAGGTCCCGGTCCATCACCTCCGAGTTGACGATGACCAGGGAGTGGCCGCCGGCCAGCTCCTCCAGGAGGCGCCGCACCGCCCCCGGCTTGACCAGGTCGTCGTCCGCGAAGAGCCAGCAGTACTCGCCGCGGGCGTGCTCCACCGCCTGGCAGAAGTCCTTGTCGACCCCGCCCTTCTCCTGCAGCCGCACGTAGCGGAGCGAGGGGCAGCCGGCGGCGTAGCGCTCCAGGACCTCCCGGGTGCCGTCGGTCGAGGCGCCGTCCACGACGACGACCTCCACGTCGTCGGTGAGCTGGGGGAGGATGCTGTCCAGAGTCTGGCCGATGTAGTCCGCGCGATTGTAGGTCGCGATGCAGATCGAGAGGGTCGGGGATGCCATTTCTCTCAGGTCATTGCCCGATCGCGGCGCGCGTGACAACTGGCTTGGCGCCGTGACGGCGAGGTGGGCGGGCGCTATCCTCGCCCGATGCTCCGGCACGTGGGCGCCTTCCTGCTGCGCCTCCTCACCTCGGCCGCGGTGCTCATGCTGGCCGTGGGCTGGGTCTCGCCCGGGAACCCGCGGAACACTTTCTGGCGCGCGGCCGCCATCTCGGCCTTCCTCTCGCTCGCCTGGTTCGTGACCCTGGCTCGCTTCCTCTGGTTCCTCTTCGTCCCCTGGCTGCTGTACGCGGGCGTCTGGCTGGCGACGGTGATGGCCGCCTACGGGCTCGGGTTCCTCCGCTCGCTCCTCCTGGCGCTGGCGCTCACCTTCCTCACCTTCGTGGTCTCGCTCCTCTTCGGGATCGAGACCCTGTAGTGCGGGCCGAGCCCGGCGGCCGCGGGGTCCTCCTTGTTCGAAGCCGGGAGCCATGGCAACGTGCTCCGGCTGCGCACCTCACCCGGGAGGGACATGTTCCGCGGCCTCAGGAACCGGCGCCTGGAAGTGCGCGACCGCCAGCGGATCGCCATCGCCCTGGCCCGGGGCGGGGCCATGATGCAGGCGCGGCGGATCGACCTCTCCCGGCCCGGGACCTGGGAGTTCTCCGGCTTCAGCCAGAACGGCGAGGACGGCATCCTGGACGTCCTGCGCAGCCAGCTCACCTCGAGCAACCGCTACTTC
>DATIFE010000117.1:0-35667 GCA_035455425.1 Anaeromyxobacteraceae bacterium
CCGGGCATCGCCGGCGCCTCCGCGGCGGCGGGGGCCGCCGCCGGGGAGGCCGGTGCCGCCTTCTCGCCCGCAGCCGCGGCCTGGGCGCGGCCCACCGCCGCCCCCAGGCGGTCGAGGAGGGCCGCCTCCGCCGGGGGCTGCTCCCCCTGCGCCGCCCGGTCCACCATGGCCTGCATGGCGTCCACCGCGCCCAGGAGCACGTCCATCGAGCCCGGGTCGGGGGCGGTGACGGTGCGCCGGAAGACCTCGAGGAGGCTCTCGGCCCTGTGCGCCACCTCCTTGATGCCGTCGAGCTCCATGGCCGCGGACATCCCCTTGAGGCTGTGCGCGTGCCGGAACATCTCGTCGATGAGCGGCCCGAGGGGCTCCTCGCCGCGGCCGGCGTCCTCCAGGCGCACCAGGCCCTGCCCCAGGCGCTGGAGCTTGTCGATCGACTCGGAGACGAACAGCCCGAGGTATCTCTGGAGGTCCCTCGACAGAGCGGTGCCGCGCCCGCCGCCGGGGCGCTCTCCTAGACCTCGCCGAGGACCTTCTTGACGACGGCGAGCACGTCCTCGGACTTGAAGGGCTTGACGATGAAGTCGCTGGCGCCGGCCTCGATGGCCTCCATCACCAGCGACTCCTGGCCCAGCGCGCTGCACATCACCACCACGGCCCGGGGGTCGTGCTTGATGATCTCGCGGGTGGCCTCGATGCCGCTCTTGAACGGCATGACGATGTCCATGGTGGTGAGGTCGGGCTTCAGGTCCCGGTACTTCTCCACCGCCTCGAGCCCGTTGGCCGCCTCGCCCACCACCTCGAAGCCGCTGCCCGAGAAGATGTCCTTGATCATGTTGCGCATGAAGATCGCGTCGTCGACGATGAGGACTCTCTTCGCCATGAGTGCGATTCTCCGGGCGCGGGGGCGCGCTTCCCTCGGGGATAAGTATCACCGACCCCGCGCGCCGAACAACTAAACCGCCGCGCTCCGGGGACGGCCGGCGGAAGCCCCTCAGCCGGGGCCGAAGAGCGCCGCGGCATGCGCCGCCACCGCGTCCGCGTCGAGCAGCGTCACCGCACCTCCACCCACCTGGCCCACGCCGCGCACCATGGACCCCGGCGCCTCGGTGGAGCCGGGGGGCAGCGCCTCCACCCCCAGCACCGTGCCCACCAGGAGCCCCAGGGCCCGCCGGTCGCGGTCGAGGATCACCACCTGCCCGCGGCCGGCCGAGAGAGCCTCCTCGCCCACGCCCATGAGCGCCGCCAGGTCCACCACCGCCACCACCCGGCCGCGCAGGTTCATGGCGCCCCGGACGGCCGCCCCGGAGCGGGGCACGCGCGCGAAGGGGGGTTGGGGGATGACCACCTCCCGGACGGTGTCGAGCGGCAGGGCGAAGCGCTCGCCGCCGGCGCGGAAGAGCACGTGGCGGACCGGGTCCACCGCCTACCCGCGATCGAGCAGCCGGAAGCGGGAGACCACGCTCTGCAGCTCGAGCGACAGGTTGGTCAGCTCCTGGGCGGCGCTGGCCATCTGCTGCACCGCCGCGGTCTGCTCGCTGGTCACCTTGCGCACCTGCTCGGTGGCCTTGGCGTTCGAGGTGGCCACGTCGGAGATGTGGTCCATGGCCTGCACCATGTCGGCCGACCCCTTGAGCTGGTCGCGCGCCGACTGGGTGATGCCGCCCACCTTCTCCGCGCCGGTGGCGGCGATCTGCGAGATGTCGCCCAGGGCCCGGATGATGGCGTTCAGGTCCTCGCGCCCCTCGCCCAGCACCGAGACCGACTCGCGCATGGTGCCCACCACCAGGGCGGCGCGGCCGGAGATGTCGGCCGCCACGCTGGAGATCTGCTCGGCGGAGCGCCCGGCGCTCTCGGCCAGCTTGCGCACCTCGTCGGCCACCACGGCGAAGCCCCGCCCGTACTCGCCGGCGCGGGCCGCCTCGATGGTGGCGTTGAGCGCCAGCAGGTTCGTCTGCTGGGCCACGGCGGTGATGGCCTCGACGATCTTGGAGATCTCCTTGATGCGCTCGCCGAAGGCGAAGACCTGCTCGCTCGCCGCCTCGATGCGGGCGAAGACCCTCTTCACCTTCTCGCCGGCCAGCCGGGCCGCGTCGCCGCCGCCGGTGGCGGCGGTCGAGGTCTCGGCCGAGGCCCGGGCCGCCTCCTCGGCGCTCCGGGCGGTGCGCTCGATGGAGGAGGCGATCTCGCCGATGACCTTGGAGGCCAGCTCCACCAGCGCCGACTGCTCCTCGGCCCCCTTGGCGATGTTCTCCATGGAGCGCGCCACCTCGTCGGTGGACGAGTTCACGTCCTCGGCGCTCTGCTGCAGGTCGTTGGCGCTGTCGGCCACCGACTGCGCCGTGCGCTGGATGCGGGAGACCAGGTCGCGCAGGTTCTCCTGCATGGTGCGGATGGCCTCGGTGAGGTCGTCGATCTCGTCGTGGAGCCGCGTCTGGCCCTGGGCCGAGACCGAGCGGGAGAGGTCGCCGGAGGAGATCTCCTGCGCCGAGGCCTTGAGCCGGACCAGCCGGCCCACCCGCGCCAGCGCCGCGGTGAGGCCGTATCCCAGGGCCAGGGTGATGCCCAGCACCGCCGCGCCGGCGGCGAGCCGGCCCTGCACCCGCTCGAAGACCAGCGGCACGGCGAAGAGCATCGCCACGCCCAGGACCAGGTAGGAGACCAGGATCTTGGTCTGCAGCGAGACGGTGACCGCGGTCTCCGGCTGCCGCCGGGGGAACGGCGCCTCGGCCGGCCGCCCCCGGAGCGCCAGGAGATGGGGCGCGGGGTCGGTTCCCCGCGCGCTGGGCCTCTGCCGGTCTTCCCTCGGGCTCCGCGCCACCCTGCGCCTCCGCCGGCAGGCTCGAAGGCCCCCGCGCGCGCGATCCTACGTCCGCGCCGCACCCTGTCAAAACGCGATCCGCCGATATCGTCAGCTGCCGCGGAGGTGGTCGTGGCCCGCCCGCAGGAGCCGCAGCGGCCTTCCCCCCGGGCCCAGGGCCCGCACGCCGCGGCCGCGGACCACCTCGCCCACCTCGCGGAGCGGGACGCGCAGGCGGGCGGCGGCCGCCAGGGCCCGCGGCACCCGTCCCGGCGGCACCGCGGCCAGCAGCTCGTAGTCCTCGCCGCCGGCCAGGGCCAGCTCCCCGAGGCGCGGGTCGAGCGCCGCCAGCCGCCGCAGCGCCGGGTGCAGGGGCAGCGAGCCGGCCCGCACCACCGCCCCCACCCCGGAGGCGTGCGCCAGGTGGCCGAGGTCCTGGATGAGCCCGTCGGAGAGGTCGATGCAGGCCGAGGCGACGCCGGCCAGGGCGCGCCCCAGCGCGACCCGGGGCTCGGGCCGGCGCTGCCGGCGCAGGGCCGACGCGGGTGCGCGGGGGTGCAGCCCCAGCGCCGCCCCGCCCAGGGAGCCCGAGACCAGCAGCCGGTCGCCGGGCCTGGCCCCGCTGCGCCGCAGCGCCCGCCCGGGGGCCACGCTCCCGACCGCGGTCACGGTGAGGGAGAGCTCGGCGGCGCGGGAGACGTTCCCCCCGGCCAGGGCCACGCCGAAGCGCCGGGCGCAGGCCGCCAGCCCCCGGCCGGCGCGGACCAGCCGCCGGGGATCCGCCCCCCGCGGCACGGCCAGGGCGCAGAGCGCCCACAGCGGCCGCGCCCCCATGGCGGCCAGGTCGGAGAGGTTCACCGCCAGCGCCTTCCAGCCGACGTCCTCGGGGGAGAAGCCGGCGCCGAAGTGCACGCCTTCCACCACCGCGTCCACGGTGACCGCCAGGTCGAGGCCGCGAGGGGGGCGCAGCAGCGCCGCGTCGTCGCCGATGCCGAGGAGCACGCCGGCTCCGCCCCGCGGCGCCGCCCGGGTGAAGGCCTCGATGAGCTCGAACTCGGTCACCTACCGCGGCACCGCCGCCGAGGCCGGCGCCGCGGCGCGGCCCGCGCCCGGCACGACGGCGTGGCGCAGCGGCAGCAGCAGGGTGAAGGTGGCGCCCTTCTCGGGCTGCGAGGTCACCTGCACCTCGCCGCCGTGGGCCTCGACGAAGCTCTTGACGATGGCCAGGCCCAGCCCGGCGCCGCCGTACTCGCGGGTCGACGACCCGTCCACCTGGTAGAAGGTCTCGAAGATCCTCCGCTGGTGGTCCTCGCTGATGCCGATGCCGGTGTCGCGCACGTAGAGCGCGATGCGCTCGCCCTTCTGCTCCGCCGCCAGGGTGATGGTGCCGTTCGCCGGGGTGAACTTGACCGAGTTGTTCACCAGGTTGATGAGGCACTGGCGCACCTTCTCGCGGTCGCAGGTGATGCGCGGCAGCTCCCCCGGCTCGCAGACCAGCGAGAGCCCCTTCTTGCGGGCGTGGGGCATCACCGTGGCCACCGCGTCCTTCATGAGCTGCCCCACCTCCACCTCGCTCATCACCAGCCGGATGCGCCCGGCCTCGATCTTGGTGATGTCGAGGATGGAGGTGATGAGCTGGAGCAGGCTCTCCCCCTTCTCCATGATGATCTGCAGGTAGTCGCGCTGCTCCTGGGTCAGGGGTCCGCCCAGGCCCTCCAGCATCATCTCGGAGTAGCCGATGACGCTGGTGAGCGGCGTGCGCAGCTCGTGGCTCATGGTGGCCAGGAAGTTCGACTTGAGCCGGTCGAGCTCCTTGAGCTTGGAGAAGCTCTCCTCGAGCTGCTTGTTCTTCTCCTCCAGCTCCCGGTAGCTCTCCTGCACCGCCTCGATGTGCAGGCGGGCCGTGACCAGGTTCTTGTGCCCGCTGAAGACCAGGACGTCGAGGATCTCGGCGAAGTGCTTGACGATCTTGTCGGCGGTCGGCTGCGGGACGCGCCGGATCTTCTGCATGTAGCCCTGGGCCAGCTTCTCGTCGAAGTCCTGCGAGATGCTGGTCAGGGTCCTGGGGAGCTGCACCAGGTCGTCGGGCGTGAAGGGGCCGAAGACCACCCGGCCCATGGGATCGCCCTCGTAGAGCACCGTCTGCACCACGTAGCGGCAGCCGGAGAAGCAGTCGAAGCGGGTGGGCTTGCCGTCCTCGGGGACGGCCTCGTTCTTCACCTTGCCCACGGTGGCGATGCACTGGGCGCGCCCGTCGGGCTTCTGCCAGATGTAGCCGCAGAAGTCGGCGTTACCGACCTTCACGTCCACCAGCTTGTTGCCGCCCTGGTCGAAGACCTTGAGCCCCACCCGGTAGAGCTCGGCGAAGGACTGGCACACCTCGGTGAAGGAGCGGACGTCGAGCAGGTCTCCCAGCCCGAGCGCCTGCTGCAGCACCGAGGGACGGACGTTCATCGGGCCATCCCCGCCTGCTGCAGCTGCGTCCCGCGCAGATCCATGTGGCTGAAGATCTGCCCCAGGAACTCCTTCTCCGAGAGCTTCCAGTTCTTCTCCAGGCCCACGGCGCGGTCGAGGTTCCGGAAGCAGAGCGTGAGCAGGATGTGCAGCGTCTCCACCACGCCCTCGCCGCGGATGGCCACCGCCGGGACCACCAGCGGCCGGGACGCGCCCTTGAGGTCGGCCATGTCGTCGTCGCGCGAGTCGGGCAGGTCCTTCTTGTTGGCCTGCACCACCATGGGAAGCGTCTTGGGGTCGAGCCCGTTGGCCTCCAGGTTCTTCAGCATGTTGGTCCAGTAGGCGAGCGTCGGCCCGGCCTCCGACTTGCGGCTGTCGGCGACGAAGATCACGCCGTCGGAGCCCTGGAGCACGATCCGCCGGGTGGACTCGTGCATCACCTGGCCCGGGACGGTGTAGAGCTTGAGCTTGACCTTCACCCCGCCGGCGGTCCGGAAGAACACCGGCATCATGTCGAAGAACAGGGTGCGGTCGTCCTTGGTGTCGAGCGTCATCAGCCGCCCGCGCACCTTGGGGTCGATCTTCTGGAAGAGCGCCGCCAGGTTGGTCGTCTTCCCGGAGAGCGCCGGGCCGTAGTAGACGACCTTCAGGGAGATCTCGCGGCTCTCTTGGTTGAACTGGACCATCGAACCCCAGAGTCTAGCCCCGGCCCTCCGCAGAGATCCACATTGCCCTGCCCCTCAGGGTGGGTTCGGGCCCGCCCACCACCTCCGGGCTTCCTCGATCGAGCGATGGAGCGGCACCGCGGGCAGGGTGGCCAGGAAGGCGCGCCCGTAGCCCCGCGTCAGCAGGCGGGGGTCGAGCACGGCCACGATGCCGCGGTCGGTGCGGGTGCGGATCAGCCGCCCGAAGCCCTGCCGGAGCGCCAGGGCCGCCTGGGGCACCGAGATCTCGGAGAAGCCGTCGCCCCCGCGCGCCTCGACCGCCCGCAGGCGGGCCGCCACCACGGGGTCGCCCGGCGGGGCGAAGGGGAGCTTGTCGATGATCACCAGCGAGAGCGCCTCGCCCGGGACGTCCACGCCCTCCCAGAAGCTCTGGGTGGCGAAGAGCACCGAGGGCTCGGCCCGGAAGTCCTCGAGCAGGAGGTGCTTGGGCCTCTCCCCCTGGAGGAGCAGCCGGTAGGGGAGCCCGGAGCACAGGTCGCGCAGGGCCCGCATCATCCGGTTGCTGGTGCACAGGACGAAGGCCCGTCCCCCGGTCACGGTACACAGCTCCTGCACCGCGCCGGCGGCCGCCGCCGGGAAGTCGGGCGCGGCCGGCTCGGGCATGCCCTCCGGGACCACCAGCGCCGCCTGGCGCCGGTAGTCGAAGGGCCCGGGGAGCCGGGCCTCGAGGACGTCGAAGTCCGCCAGCCCCACCTGCCCGCGGAAGTAGGCGAAGCTCCCCTGGGCCGCCAGGGTGGCGCTGGTGAAGACGGCGGTGTCGAGCCGCCGGTAGAGGCGCTCCACCAGCTCCTCGGAGACGTCCACCGGCGCGGCCCGCAGGAAGAGCCCGCGGCCCCGGGCCTCGGCGAAGAAGACGCGGGAGGGCTCGGCCATGGCGGTCACCGCCCGGAGCTCGACCCGCAGCTCGGCGGCCCGGCGGGCGATGGCGAGCAGCGGCGGGCTCTCGGCGTCGGCCAGCATGCCGCGCACCTCCTCCAGCGCGTCGTCGAGCCGGCCCTGCTCCGCCTGGAGGGGCTCGAGGAGCTCGGGCGTCAGCGGGGCCCGCACGTCGGGCTCCGAGCGGCCGGCCCGCAGTCGAAGGGCCAGCGGCCCGAAGAACCCGTTCCCCGCCTTCTCCAGCGCCTGGGTCCTCTGCTTCAGCGAGGCCGCCAGGTCCGGGCGGTCGCGCACGGCGGCGGCCGCGTCCCGCGCCAGCTCCTCGATGCGCCAGGACGACACCGAGAGGCCGAAGTACTCGGTGGCCACCTCCTCCAGGGCGTGGGCCTCGTCGAAGATCACCGCGTCGTAGGCCGGCAGCACCTCGACGCCGGCCCGGGAGGTGCGCATGGAGAGGTCGGCGAAGAAGAGGTGGTGGTTCACCACCACCACGTCGGCCTCCTGGGCCCGGGCGCGCGCCTGGGTGACGAAGCACTCCTCGTAGCGCTCGCAGTCCCGCCCCAGGCAGGTCTCGCCGGTGGCCGAGACCTCCCGCCAGGCGGCGTACTGGTCGGGGAGGTCCACCTCGGAGCGGTCCCCGGTGGTGGTGCGCCGCGCCCAGGCGGCCAGCCGGCCCCAGTGGGCGCCCTCCCCGCGGCTGGCGAAGGTCGGGTTCCGCGCGAACCGCTCGCCGCGCTCCAGGCACCAGTAGTTGGCCCGGCCCTTGAGCGCCGCCGCCTCGATCGCGAGGCCGCAGCGCTCCCGCAGGAGCGGAAGGTCGCGCAGCCAGATCTGCTCCTGCAGCGCCTTGGTGGCGGTGGAGACCACCACCTTGCGCCCCGAGAGCGCGGCGGGGACGAGGTAGGCGAGCGTCTTGCCCGTGCCGGTGCCGGCCTCGGCCACGAGGTAGCGCCGCTCCTCCAGCGCCCGGGCCACGGCGCGCGCCAGCTCCAGCTGGTCGGCCCGGTGCTCGTATCCCGGCAGCGCCCGGGCGAGCGCGCCGCCCGGTCCCAGGATGTCCTCCACCGCGCCGGCCGCGTCGCTCAAGGCGCTCCCGCGCGCGGGAAGTGCGTCAGCGCCCAGCCCACCACCGCGGCGGCGGCCACCACCGCGCCGGCGATGACGGCCCGGCGCACGCCGGGCGGGAGCGGGCGCGGCGGCCGGGTGCGGGGGATCTGCGCCAGCGCCATGGCGGCGGCCCGGCGCACCACCTCGTCGCGCCAGCGGCGCGCCACCTCGTCGTCGGGCCGCGCGTCGAGGACGGCCTTGTAGCGGCGCCCGGCCTCGGCCAGCCCCTCGAGGTCCCAGAGGCGCGAGAGGTACTCCCGGTGCGCCTCCTCCTCCTGCCAGCGGGCCGTCACCTCCGCCCAGGCGGCCTCGTCGCCGGGTCGCGTGTCGCTCATCGCGGCGAGTCTAGACCGACACGGGGATGGGGATGAAGGTCAGGGCGAAGAGGACCAGGGAGAGGACGGCCACCGCCGCCCGCTTCCGGCCGAGCGGGGCCTCCTCCAGCGCCGGCGGGTGGTCGAGCTTCACCGCGAAGCGGGTGATGAGCCACCAGACGAGCCAGTTCCAGGAGAGGAACAGCCCGCAGAGGAGCAGCCCCCAGGAGACGAGCCGGGAGGCGCGCCGGGCCCGCTCCCGCCCCAGCCAGGCGTAGAGCACGTGGCCGCCGTCGAGCTGGCCGATGGGAAGGAGGTTGAGCGTGGTCACGAAGAGCCCGAGCCAGCCGGCGAAGGCCACCGGGTGGAGGAAGACGTCGTGGCCGGGCGGGAGGACTCCGAGGACCAGCCGCTGCACGCCCCAGGTGAGGAGGCTGTCCCCCATGAGCTGCAGCGACGAGGCGTCGCCCCCGATGCCCTGCCCCTCGAGGAGCGCGCGCAGGACGGCGAAGGGGGAGCCGGCGTGCCCGTTCGGCAGGACCGCCGCCCCGAGCGAGCGCACCTCGGAGTGCGCCATCCCCCAGGCCAGGAGCGGCACCGCCACCAGGAACCCGGCGATGGGCCCGGCAGCGCCGATGTCGAGCACCGCCCGGCGGCTGGGCAGCGTCGACCGGATGCGGATCACGGCGCCGAAGGTGCCGACCCCGAACGCCGGGGGGCCGGGGATGAAGAAGGGGAGCGTGGTGTCCACGCCCCAGAGGCGGGCGGCGACGTAGTGGCCCATCTCGTGCGCCAGCAGGATGCCGAGGATGGCGGCGGCGTAGGGGAGCCCGGCCCGGGCCACGTCCGCCAGGCCCGGGTCCTCCGGCAGGCCGGCCGACAGCGGCGCGCCGGCGAGGAGGGTGGTGGCCAGGGTGACGAGGAACAGGACCGCGTTGAGCCACGGGCCGCGCCGGCGCCGCCCCGGCGCCGGTCCCACCTGCGCCTCGGCGGCCCCGGGCTCCATCACCGCGCCCCGCCGGGCGGCGCGCCGGCGGCGAGCTCGGCCGCCGTGAGCTCGCGGAGCTCGTGGTTCTCGACCGTGAGGAAGAAGAGCGGCTTCTGCACCTCGCGCCGCTCGTCGAAGGAGAGGGCCCCGGTGGCGCCGGGGACGCCCCGGGAGCGGGAGAGCTCCACCCGCAGGTCGTCGCGGGTCCTCGCCCCCCTCGCCAGCGCGGTCCTGAGGAGGAGCGCCGCGTCGTGGGCGCTGGCCTCGAGGATGGTGGGGGGGTGGCCGAACTTCTGCTGGAAGGCGTCCACGAAGGCCCGGGTCTCGGGCCGCGCCGAGCCGGCGAAGAAGCCGTCCACGAAGACGGCGCACTCCACGTACTTCCCGGCGCGCTCCAGGAGCTGCGGGTCGTTCCAGCCGTTGGCGCCGAGGAGCTGCACCGGCTGGAGGTCCTCGCGGCCGGTGGTCTTGCGGATCTTCTCCAGCTCGCGGGGGTCGCAGGTGGAGGTGACCACGTCCTCCACCGCCAGCGCCGGCGCCAGGTAGCCCACGTTCTTGGCGAAGTCGGGGAGGAAGACCGCGTCGAAGTCGGTCACCGGGGCGATGCGGTCGCGCAGCTTCTCGATGGCCTTGCGCCGGCGGAACGGGTCTTTCTCGTCCTTGGCGATCTCCTTGGCCTGCTCGACGTAGTCGGGGCGCTCGTCGAGGTACAGCTTGCCGACCATGCTCTTCACCAGCGGGGCGAAGGAGGTGCGGTCGTGCTCGTAGGTCTCGGCCCCGCGGATCTCGCCCCCGCGGGCCTCCACCTGGTCCCAGAAGGCGTTGGCCAGCTCCACGCCGTAGGGGATGTCCGGCACCATCAGGGCGAAGCGCCTCATGCCGCGCCGGCCCATGGCCCAGTCCACCAGGGCCCGGGCCTGCGCCTCGGCGGTGAGCATGACCCGGAAGACGAAGGGCCCGGCCTCGGTGATGCGCTCGGTCTTGGCCAGGGAGACGAAGGGGAGCTCCAGCTCCTGGGCCGCCTGGGCCGCCCGCGGCGCCTCGGCGTTGGTCACCCCGCCGATGGCGGCGATGGCCCCCTCGGCCAGGGCCAGCTCCTCGAGCGCCTGGGCCGCCCCGTCGGGCTCGCCCCGCGTGTCCTTCACCGCGATGCGCCACCCGCCCTCGCCCAGCCCCATGGAGACGCCCTGGAGGATGGCCTCGCCCCAGCTCTTGAACCGGCCCGAGAGCGGCACCGCCACGCCGATGACGTTGGGCTGCACCCGGGCGCGCCGCGAGAGCCGGTCGAGCAGGTCCCGGGCCGCCGGGGCGAAGCTCGAGTCGGGGAAGCGGGAGAGCAGCGCCTGGGCCTCGGCCTGCGCCCCGTCGGCGTCGCGCAGGTGCCAGCGCACCCGGGCCAGCTTGAGGAGCAGCGGGGGCATGGCCGGCGAGTCCGCCGGCAGCTCCTCGCGCAGCCGCGCCACCTCGAGGAAGGAGAGCTGGTCCACGTCCTCGGCGGCCCGCGCCAGCTGCTGCTCGCGCTCCGGGCCGGCCAGGAGCTGGGCCGCCGCGGCGCGGAAGCGGACGGCCAGCGGCCACTGGCGGGTGGACTCGGCGGCCCGGGCCGCGGCGCGGGCCACCGGGAGCCGATCGGGCTCCGGCAGCTTGTCGTAGAGGGAGGCCAGGGTGGCGACCCCGTCCTTGGCGCGGCCGGAGTCGATCTGCGCCAGCCCCAGCTCGCGCTTGGCGTCGAGGGCGCGCTCCCAGAGCGGGAAGCGCGAGAGGAGCCGGGAGAGGGCCGAGGCGGCGCGCTCGGGCCGCCGCGCCGCCTGCCAGGTGCGGGCGGCGTCGTAGAGCGCCGCGGCCGCCTCGGGCACGTCGGGCGCCCGGGTGCCGAAGTCCTCCAGCGCCTGGGCCACCCGCTCCGGCGGGGCGCCGGCCAGGTCGGAGCGGAGCCGGTCCAGGTCGGCGCGCGCCCGGGCGCTGGCCTGGTCCTCGGTCATCTCCTGGCCGTTGACCACCACGCGCTTGGGGCAGCCGGCGGCGGCCAGCGCGAGGGCCAGGGCGGCCAGGAGGCGGGGGGCGGGGCGCATCCGTCGGCGTCTTGTAGCAGCTATCCCTTCCGCTTGCTCCCCAGCAGGTCGGCCACCGTGGCCCAGAAGGTCCGGCTGCGCGGGAAGGTCTCCTCGCCCGAGAGGGCGGCGAAGCGCTCCAGGAGATCCCGCTGCTCCTTGGAGAGGCGCGTCGGCGTCTCCACCAGGACCCGCACGTGCTGGTCGCCGCGCCCGGCGCCGTTGAGCGGGGGGAAGCCGTGGCCGCGCAGCCGGAAGACCTTCCCGGACTGCGTGCCCGCCGGGATCTTGAGCTTCACCGGGCCGTCGAGCGTCGGCACCTCGATCTGCGTCCCCAGCGCCGCCTGGGTGATGGAGACCGGCATGTCGCAGACGACCTCGGTCTCCTCGCGCCGGAAGATGGGGTGCTCCTTCACCTGCACCACCACGTAGAGGTCGCCGGGCTGGCCGCCCGGCGCCGGCGCCGGCTCGCCCTCCCCGGACAGCTTGAGGCGGGTCCCGGTGTCCACGCCCCGGGGCACGTTGACCTCCACCGTGGCCTCCTCGGAGACGTGGCCGGCCCCGCCGCAGCCCGGGCACTTGTCCACGACGATCCGGCCCGTGCCGGAGCAGTGGTGGCAGGTGCGCGCCATGGAGAAGAAGCCCTGGGTGAGCCGGATCTCGCCCGTGCCGCCGCAGGTGGGGCAGGCCCGGGGACCGGTCCCCGGCCTGGCCCCCGAGCCCTTGCAGGTGTCGCAGCGGCGCGGGCGCGGGATCTGGATGCGCGCCGCCGTGCCGAAGGCCGCCTCCTCGAAGCCGATCTCGAGGTGGTAGCGGAGGTCGGAGCCGCGGGGCCGGCCGCGCTGGCGGGTCCGCACCCCGCCGCCGAACATCTCGGAGAAGATGTCGCCGAAGATGTCGTTGATGCTGGCCCCGCCGGCGGCGAAGGGGCCGCCGAACCCCCCGAAGGCCGGCCCGTGCCCGAAGCGGTCGTAGCGGGCGCGCTTCTCCTCGTCGGAGAGCACCGCGTAGGCCTCGGACACCTCCTTGAACCGCTCCTCGGCCTCCTTGTCCCCCGGGTTCTTGTCGGGGTGGTACTGGTGGGCGAGCCGGCGGTAGGCCGTCTTGAGCTCCTGGTCCCCCGCCTCGCGGGTGACGCCCAGGACCTCGTAGTAGTCGCGCTTTTCCACGCCGAGAATCTAATGCCTGCCGGCTCCCGGGCAAACGGGGCGCGTCAGGCGGTCGGCCCGCCGCTCGACGAGGCGGAGTAGATGGCGTCGGCGATGCGGTAGGCGCTGCCCTCGAGCCGCTGCAGCGCATCCTTGATGGCGCCGCGGTCGTCGCCGGCGAGCGCGGCCTTCAGCGCCTCCACGTCGGCCCGGATCTCGTCGAGGTCCTCGGCCTTCAGGACGCTGGCGTACTCCTCCAGGCTCTTCTCGGTGGTGTAGATGAGCCCCTCGCCGTTGTTGCGGAGGTCGGCCAGCTCCTTCTTGTCCTTGTCGCCGGCCCGGTTCTGCTCCGCCTCCTTCACCATCCGCATGATCTCCTCCTCGGTGAGGCCGGAGGAGGCGGTGATGCGGATCTGCTGCTGCTTGCCGGTGCCCAGGTCCTTGGCCGAGACGTGGACGATGCCGTTGGCGTCGATGTCGAAGGTGACCTCGATCTGCGGCACGCCGCGGGGCGCGGGCGGGATGCCCACCAGCTCGAAGCGGCCCAGGGTCTTGTTGTCGGCCGCCATCTCGCGCTCGCCCTGGAGCGCGTGGACCGACACCAGCGGCTGGTTGTCCACCGCCGTGGAGAAGACCTGGCTCTTCTTGCAGGGCACGGTGGTGTTCTTCTCGATGATCTTGGTGAAGACCCCGCCCGCGGTCTCGACGCCGAGCGAGAGGGGGGTCACGTCGAGCAGCAGGACGTCCTTCACCTCGCCCTTCATCACCCCGCCCTGGATGGCGGCGCCCACCGCCACCACCTCGTCGGGGTTGACCCCCTTGTGCGGATCCCGGCCGAAGAAGCGCTTCACCACCTCCTGCACCCGGGGCATCCGGGTCATGCCGCCGACCAGGATCACGGTGTCGAGCTGCTGGGCGGTCACGCCGGCGTCGCGCAGCGCGATCTTGCAGGGCTCGATGGTCTTCTCCACCAGGTCGCCGACCAGCTGCTCCAGCGTCACCCGGTCGATGGTCTCGGCCAGGTGCTTGGGGCCGCCCTGGTCGGCGGTGATGAAGGGGAGGTTCACCTCCGTCTCCAGCGCCGAGGAGAGCTCGTGCTTGGCGCGCTCGGCCGCCTCCTTGAGCCGCTGCAGCGCCATGCGGTCCCGCTTGAGGTCGATGCCGTTGGCGTCCTGGAAGCGCTTGGCCAGCCAGTCGATGATGCGCTGGTCGAAGTCCTCGCCGCCCAGGAAGGTGTCGCCGTTGGTGGCCTTGACCTCGAAGACCCCCTGGTTCAGCTCCAGGACGGTGATGTCGAAGGTGCCTCCGCCCAGGTCGTAGACCGCCACCTTCTCGCTCTTGCCGGCCTTCTGCTTGTCGATGCCGTAGGCCAGCGCCGCGGCGGTGGGCTCGTTGATGATGCGCAGCACGTTGAGGCCGGCGATGCGGCCCGCGTCCTTGGTGGCCTGGCGCTGGGCGTCGTTGAAGTAGGCCGGGCAGGTGACGATGGCCTCGGAGACCGCCTCGCCCAGGTAGTCCTCGGCCGTCTGCTTCATCTTGCCGAGGACCATGGCGCTCACCTCGGAGGGCGAGAGCTGCTTGCCGCCGGCCTCCACCCAGGCGTCGCCGTTCTCGGCCTTGACGATGTGGAAGGGCACCAGCGACCGGGTGCGCTGGACCTCCTGGTCCTCGAACTTGCGGCCGATGAGCCGCTTCACCACGTAGACGGTGGCCTCGGGGTTGGTGATGGCCTGCCGCTTGGCGATCTGGCCCACCAGCCGCTCCCCGCCGTCGGCGAAGGCGACCATGGAGGGCGTGGTGCGCGACCCCTCGCTGTTGGGGATCACCACCGCCTCGCCGCCCTCCATCACCGCCACGCAGCTGTTGGTGGTGCCGAGATCGATGCCGATGACCTTCCCCATGGCCTACCCCGTCCCCTGCCCCGGCCCCGCGCCGCCGGGGGGCACGTCCTCGCCGGGCGCGGCCGCGACGCCGACCAGCGCCGGGCGGACCAGCCGGTCGTGCAGCGAGAATCCCCTGCCGTGCTCCAGCACCACCGTCCCCGGGGCCGCGTCGGCGCTGGCCACGGTCATGATGGCCTCGTGCCGCCGGGGGTCGAAGGGCTCCCCCAGGGCGTGGAAGCTCTTCACCCCGTGCCGCGCCAGCGCGTCCTCGAGGGTCTTCAGCACCAGCTTCACGCCGCCCGCCAGCGGATCGCCCTCGGGCGCGGCCGCCAGCGCCCGGTCGAGGTTGTCCACCACCGGGAAGAGGTCCTTCAGCACGCGCTCGATCCCGAACTTCTGGATCTCCTCCTTCTCGCGCTGCGCCCGCTTGCGGAAGTTCTCGAGGTCCGCCGCGGCGCGGAGGAAGCGGTCGTGCTCCTCCCGGAGCTTCTCGTAGCCCTCGCGCCCGGCCGCCTGCGACATCTCCAGCTCGGCGCGCAGGCGCTCCAGCTCGGAGAGCGCGCCCGGCTCCCCCGGGCCCTCCGCCGTCCCGGCGGCCGCCTCCTCGTTCCGCTCCACGGCCTCGAGCGCCTCGTCGAGGACGCTCTTCGGGATGTTGGCGGAGAAAGAGCCCTTTCCGTCGTCCTGACCCATGCTCATCCGGTGCCGGTGTGGCGGCCCTGCCCCCGGGCCTGCCTCGAGTCGTGCATTTTGTCACAAGACCCCGAAAGAACAAGCATCGGGGGCTCCGGTGCTACTCCTCCGCGGCCGCCAGCGCCCGCGAGATCTCCCGGGCGGTGAGGTCCACGAGCGGTATCACCCGGGCGTAGTTCATGCGCGTCGGCCCCACCACCGCCAGCGACCCCAGCACCCGGTCGCCCCGCCCGTAGGGGGCCGCCACCACCGAGACGTCCGCGACGGCGGCGAACTCGCTCTCGGCGCCGATGAAGATCCGCACCTCCCGGGCCCGGAGCACCCGGTCGAGCAGGTGCAGGATCCGGTCCTTCTCGGCGAAGGCCTTGAGGAGCTGGCGGGCCTTCTGCACGTCGGCGAACTCGGGCGCCTCGAGGAAGCTGGCCTCGCCGTCCACCAGCACCGTGGCGTCCTGGCCGCCGAAGGCCTGCTCGGCGAGCATGAGCGCCTTGGCCACCAGCTGGTGCAGCGCCGTCTGGTCCTGGCGCATCTCGGCCAGGATGCGCTCGCGCAGCCCGTCCACCGGCGTGTCGCGCAGCCTCTCGTTGAGGTAGTTCTGGGCCTGCTCCAGCTCGCCGGGCTCCAGCGCGGCCTCGAGCGTCAGCACCTTGTTGGTGACGATCCCGGCGTCGGAGACGAAGACCACCAGCAGGCGGTTCTCCCGCAGGCGCACGAACTCGATCTGGCGGATGGGGTCGGCCAGCGGCCGCGGCGTGGTCACCACCCCGGCGTGGTGCGAGAGGGAGTGGAGCAGCTGCACCGTGCCGCCCAGCGTGGCGTCGAGGTCCTGGGTGGCCTCCTGGGCCACCCGCTCGATGCGCTCGCGCTCGGCGGGCGCGGGCGGCCGGATCTTGAGCAGCGCGTCCACGTAGAGCCGGTAGCCCTGCTCGGTGGGCACGCGGCCGCTGGAGGCGTGCGGCTTCGCCAGGAAGCCCAGCGCCTCCAGGTCCGCCATGACGTTGCGGACGGTGGCCGGCGAGCAGGGGAGGTCGTGGCGGGAGAGGAGCGGCTGGCTCGCCACCGGCTCGCCGGTGTGGATGTAGTCCTGCACCAGCGCGCGCAGGATCTCGCGCTCGCGCCTTCCCAGCTCGGGGACCGCAGGCGTCATCGGGGAGGATTGTAAGCTAGAGCGCGTCGAGATGCCGCTGCGCCGCCTGGGAGAGCACCGGGAAGCGCCCGCCCCGCAGCTCGCGCCAGCGCGACTGCGCCAGGTCGCGGTCGCCCCGGGCCTCCGCCAGGAGCGCCTCGAGGTGCACCTGCTCCTCCGGCCGCAGGAAGACCAGCGCCGCCCGCCCGGCCCCCGCCTCGTCGGCGCGCAGCGCCTCGCGGGCCAGGGACAGGGCGCGGGCCGCCTCGCCGCGCGCGTCGGCCAGCAGGGCCAGGGCGTAGAGCGCCTCGGGCCGCTCCGGCTCGATGCTGCGCGCCGTCTCGAGGTAGGCGCCGGCGGCGGTCAGGTAGCCGTCGAGGGCGAAGAGCTCGGAGAGGTTCACCAGGGCCACCACCTGCTCGCGCGGCGCACCGCGGGCCACCACCTCGTCGAGGAGCGACCGGGCCGCGTCGCGCCGGTCCTCGAGCGCGTAGGTCACCGCCAGGTCGTTCAGGGCGGCGAGCCGCTCGGGGTCGTTCGCCAGGATGGCCTCGAAGCTCGCCCGCGCGGCCTCGCCCCGTCCGGCGCGCAGGTCCCGCACCCCGGCTCCGTCGGGGGCGCCGAGCGCCACCAGCAGGGGTGCCGCGTCCGGCCGCCCCGGGGGCAGCTCGGCGCCGCCGCAGGCCGCGGCGAGCAGCAACAGTGCCGGAAAAATCCAGTGCTTGTGCATGACTGTGCGGGCGCGCGCCGCCGGCCGCCGGGGAAGGATAGCCACCGGCCGCCGGGCGATCAAGGAACGCGAGCGCGGGACGCCGGGATGGCCCGCGGATTTCGAGGCCTTCCGGGGCCCCTCCCGAATAGACTCCGCCGCCCGTGGCCACCGAGACAGCCCCCGGGAACCCGCTCGCTCGCATCGCCGACGACATCGCCGGGCGCGGGGAGGCGCACGTCTCGGGCCTGTCCGGCGCCGCCCGCGGCCAGGTGGCGCGGGCCCTGGTGGCGCGGGGGCGGACGCTGCTGGCCGTGGCCGCGGGGGAGGAGGAGGCCGAGCTCCTCGCCCGGGACCTCTCCTTCTTCCTCGCCGCCCTGGCCCCGGCCGGCGCGGTGCCGGTGGTCCGCGTCCCCGCCGACCCGGTCCTCCCCTACGACGACCTCTCGCCCGATCGCAGCCTCGAGATGGAGCGGCTGGCGGCGCTCTGCCGGCTGCACCTCGGCTCCGGCGTCCGGGCGGTGGTGGTCTCGGCCCGGGCGCTGGCCCGCCGGATGGTCCCGCGCTCGCTCCTCGAGCGGCACGCCGACCTCGTCGGCCCGGGGCTCGAGCTCCCCCGCGACGCGCTCGCCGCCCGGCTGGCGGAGCTGGGCTACGCCCGGGTCCCGCTGGTGGAGGACCCCGGGACCTTCGCGGTGCGCGGCGGCATCGTCGACCTCTGGTCGCCCCTCGACGCGCGCCCGGTCCGCCTCGAGTACTTCGGCGACGCCATCGAGAGCGCGCGGGCCTTCGACCCCGAGGGGCAGCTGACGGTCGGCGACGCGGGCGAGCTGGTCCTGTGCCCGGCCCGGGAGATCCTGTTCACGCCCGGGGCCCGGGAGGCCGCCCGGAGCGCGGTGCGGGAGCTCGCCGAGCAGGTGGCGCGCCCGACCGGGGAGGTGCGGGAGCTGCTCGAGAAGATCGACGCCGGGGCGCCCTTCTTCGGGATGGAGGCCCTGCTCCCCGCCTTCCACCAGGGCGGGCTCGCCACCCTCTTCGACCACCTGCCGGCGGGGTCGCTGGCCTTCGTGGACGACCCCGCGGGCGTGGACCAGGCGCTCGCCGACCTGGAGGAGGAGCTCCGGCGCGAGCACGGTTCGGCCCTGGCGCGCGCCGAGATCGCCATGCCGCCCGGGGCCCACTACCTCCCGGCGGCGGCGACCCGGGAGGCGCTCGGCCGGCTGCCCCGGGTGTTCTCCCACCGCGTCTACGTGGGGACGGGCGAGCCGGTCCGCTTCGACCACGGCGACACCGCCGGACTGCGGGCCGAGATCGAGGGGGCGCACGGCGAGGAGGGGGCGCTGGCGCCGCTCACGCGGCGGCTCGACGACTGGCGGCGCCGCGGGCTGGCCGCCGTCATCGCCTGCTCGACGCCCTCCTCGGCCGACCGGCTGCGGCGGCTCCTCGAGGACCGGCGCGCCCCGGCGCGGAGCCACCCCGGGCCGCTGCCCGCCGACCCGCGCTCGCTCTACGACCCCGCCGTCCACGCCCACCTCCTGCCCGGCGAGATCTCGGCCGGCTTCGTCGACGGCCACGGGAAGCTGGCGCTCCTCTCCGACGGGGAGATCTTCGGCCGCCGGGTGAAGCGGCGGGCGCGCCAGGCGCGGGCCGAGAACGCCTTCGCCGCCGCCTTCCGCGAGCTGGACGAGGGCGACCTGGTGGTGCACGTGGAGCACGGCATCGCCCGCTACCTCGGCCTCACCAAGATGCAGATCCGCGGCGCCGAGGGCGACTTCCTGGTGCTGGCCTACGCCGGGGCCGACCGGCTCTACCTCCCGGTCTCCAAGCTTCGCCAGGTGCAGAAGTTCTCGGGCGCCGCGCCCGAGAACGTGCGGCTCGACCGCCTCGGCGGCTCGTCGTTCGCGCTCCGCAAGGCGCGCGTCAAGGAGCAGCTCCTCCAGATGGCGGCCGAGCTCCTCGACGTCTACGCCGCCCGGGCCGCCCACCCCGGCCACGCCTTCGCGGCGCCCGACGAGGCCTTCCGCGAGTTCGAGGCCGAGTTCCCCTGGGAGCCGACCCCCGACCAGCAGAAGGCCATCGACGACGTGCTCGGCGACCTGCGGAAGGAGGCCCAGCGGCCTCCCATGGACCGCCTGGTCTGCGGCGACGTGGGGTACGGCAAGACCGAGGTGGCGATGCGCGCCGCCATGCTGGCGGTGCTCTCCCGCAAGCAGGTGGCGGTGCTCGTGCCCACCACCGTGCTGGCGGCCCAGCACGAGCGCACCTTCCGCGAGCGCTTCCGGGGCTACCCGGTGCGCATCGAGGCCCTCTCGCGCATGAAGTCCGCCGACGAGGTCCGGGCCGCCCTCCGGGACCTGGCCGCCGGCAAGGTGGACGTGGTCATCGGCACCCACCGCCTGCTCGGCGCCGACGTCGCCTTCAAGGACCTGGGGCTGGTGGTGGTGGACGAGGAGCAGCGCTTCGGCGTGGCCCACAAGGAGCGCCTCAAGAAGCTGCGGCGGCTGGTCGACGTGCTCACGCTCACCGCCACCCCCATCCCGCGGACGCTCCACATGAGCCTCTCGGGCGTGCGCGACCTCTCGATCATCGCCACCCCGCCCGAGGACCGGCGCGCCATCCGCACCTTCGTGGTGAAGTTCGACCCGCCCGCCATCCAGGAGGCCATCCGCCAGGAGCTGCGGCGCGGCGGCCAGGTGTTCTTCGTCCACAACCGGGTGCGGTCCATCGGCGGGATGGAGAAGTTCCTGCGCGAGCTGGTCCCCGAGGCCCGCATCGGCGTGGCCCACGGCCAGATGGCCGAGGGCAAGCTCGAGGACGTGATGACCCGCTTCGTCACCCGCGAGCTCGACCTGCTGCTCGCCACCTCCATCATCGAGAGCGGGCTCGACATCCCCAGCGCCAACACGGTGATCGTGAACCGCGCCGACCACTTCGGGCTGGCGCAGCTCTACCAGATCCGCGGCCGCGTCGGCCGCAGCCGCGAGCGCGCCTACGCCTGGCTGCTGGTGCCGGCGCGCCGGCCGGTGACGCCGGAGGCGGTGAAGCGCCTCGAGGCCCTGCAGCGCTTCTCGGAGCTGGGCGCCGGGTTCCAGATCGCGAGCCACGACCTCGACATCCGCGGCGCGGGGAACCTCCTCGGCCGGGACCAGTCGGGCCACGTCGAGGCGGTGGGCTTCGACCTCTACACCCAGATGCTGGAGGAGGCGATCCGGGAGCGGAAGGGGGAGCCGCCGCGGGAGGAGATCGACCCGGACGTGCAGCTTCCCCTGCCCGCCTGGATCCCCGACGCCTACGTCCCCGACGTCCACCAGCGGCTCTGGTTCTACAAGCGCTTCGCCCAGGCCTCCGGGGAGGAGGAGCTCGACGAGATCCGGGCGGAGATCCTGGACCGGTACGGCGACGCGCCCCCGGAGCTCGACGCCCTGTGCGCCCTGATGGCGCTCAAGGTGGGGCTGCGGGCCCTCGCCATCCGGGCCCTCGAGGCCGGGCCGGGCCGGCTGGTCTTCACGCTGGGGGAGGGCGCCGCCCTGGACGCGGCCGCCCTGGCGAGGTGGGTGGAGCGGAGCGGCGGGGCGCTGCGGCTCACCCCGGACATGAAGCTGGTGGTCCACCTGGGGGAGGGCGGCCGTCCGGCCCCGCCGGGGCGGGCTCCCCGGCCGCGCCCCGGCCCCCCGCCCTCGCCCGCCCAGGAGGCGGCCGCCGGGATGGAGCTCCTGGCCGCGGCCCGCGCGGTGCTGGCCGACCTCGCCGCCCGCGCCCGGGACGGCCGATCGCCTTGATCCGGGCCCGGCCTTGTGGTTTCCATGGTCCGCCTCCGCGGGCCGTCCCCCCGGAACAAGCCCACCACAGGAGCCCCCTTCCGATGAAGAACGTCCTCTCCTACGCCATCCCCGTCGCCCTCCTGGCCGCCTGCTCCGGCGCCGGGCCCGAGAAGAAGGGGCCCTTCGTGGCCCAGGGCAACGGCGTCTCCGTGAGCGCCGAGGAGTTCAAGGCCCGGCTCGACGAGCAGTCGCCCTTCATCCGCTCGCGCTTCACCACCCTGGACCGCAAGAAGGAGTTCCTCGACAACCTGATCCGCTTCGAGGTGCTGGCCCGGGAGGCGCAGCGCCAGGGGCTCGACAAGGACCCCGAGGTCCAGCTGACCCTGAAGAAGGTGATGGTGCAGCGGCTCGTCCAGAAGAGGTTCGGCGACCCGCAGGACGCGGCCTCCAAGGTTCCCGAGGCGGACGTCAAGGACTACTACGAGAAGCACCGCGACGAGTTCGTGAAGCCGCTCCGGCTGCGGGTCTACCACATCCTGGTGAAGGCCCCGGCCTCCGGCCCCGAGCGCGCCCGCAAGCAGGCCGAGGCCCGGAAGGTGCTGGCCCAGCTCCTGGCCGAGGAGAAGAAGAACGCCTTCGCCTTCCCGGCCGTGGCCCGGGAGAAGAGCGACGACGCCGCCAGCAAGGCCGCCGGCGGGGACCTGGGGTTCAAGAGCCTGGACGAGCTGGAGAAGGCCAGCGGCAAGGCCGTGGCCGACGCCGCCTTCGGGCTGCAGAACAACCAGACCTCGGGGCTGGTGGAGTCGCCGGAGGGCTTCCACATCCTCCGGGTCGCCGGCCGCCAGGAGGCCATCGACCGCTCCCTCGACCAGGTGAAGCTGCAGATCGCGCAGAAGCTGCACCGGGAGAAGATGACCCGCGACTTCGACGACTTCGTGAAGAAGCTGCGCGACGATGCGGCGGTGAAGGTGGACGACGCCGAGTTGGAGAAGGTGCAGGTGGCCGCCGCGCCTCCGGGGGCACCGGGGATGCCGGGCATGATGGGGATGCCGCCCGGCCACCCACCCGGCGTCGCCCCGGCTCCCGCCCCGGCGCCGCCGGCGGCGGCGCCCAAGAAGTAGCCCGTTGTCCGCCCGCGCCCGCACCCTGCTCCTCGGCCTGGCGCTCGTCGGCGGCTGCGGCCGCTGCGGCCGGGCCGACCGGGCGGCCGAGGCGCCGGCCGCGGTGGCGATCGTGAACGGCGAGCCCATCTCGGCCGACTCGCTGCGCCGCGAGCTCGAGCTCGACCGGGCCGGCGCCACCGGCGACGAGGGCGAGGCCGCGCGGGGCGCCCGGCGCCGCGCGCTCGACGACGCCGTGGACCGGCGCCTGCTGCTGCAGCAGGCCAAGGCCCGGGGGATCTCGGTGGGGGACGACCTGGTGGAGCGCGCCATGCTCGGGCTGCAGGCCGACTACCCGGGCACGCACTTCGACGACCTGCTCGCCCAGGAGAAGCTCTCCGCCGCCGAGGTGAGGCTCCGCCTCCGGGAGCAGCTCACGGTGGAGAAGTTCTTCGCCCAGGAGGTCTTCCCCCGCGTCCAGGTGACGGACGAGGAGGTCCAGCGCTGGTACGACGAGCACCCCACCGACTTCGACGAGCCGGAGCGGGTGCGGGCGCGCCAGGTGGTGGTCCGCACCCGGGAGGAGGCGGTCCGCATCCGGGACGAGCTGCGCCGCAAGCCCCAGTCCTTCGCCGAGGTGGCGCGCCGCTCCTCCATCGCGCCGGAGGGGAAGAGCGGCGGCGACCTGGGCTACTTCGGCAAGGGCTCGGGCATGCCCGAGGTCTTCCAGATCTGCTTCCGGCTGCCGCTGCAGCAGATCTCCGACGTCACCCCGTCCCCGTACGGCTTCCACGTCTTCCAGGTCACCGAGCGCAAGCCGGCCGGGCACCGCTCCTTCGCCGAGGCCCAGGCCGGGATCCGCGAGTCGCTGCTGCGGCAGAAGCGCGCCCGGGCCCAGGCGGAGGTCGTCGCCGCCCTCCGCCAGAAGGCGCACATCACCATCGACGAGAAGGCGCTCGGCGCCCTCGCCCCGTGAGCCCCATGTTCCCTCTCCTCGCCATCGCCCTGCTCTCCGCCTCGAGCCCCGCCCCCTCCCCGCCCGGCCGCACGCTCAACCGCGTGGCGGCCCTCGTCAACGGCGACGTGATCACGCTGCACGACCTCCAGGAGCGGGCCGGGCCCGCCTGGGTCCAGGCGGAGTCCCAGCCGGAGGGGCCGGCGCGCGACCGCGCCCGGGCCAAGGCGCTCCGGGGCGCCTTCGACGCGCTGGTGGCCGAGAAGCTCCTCGACGCCCAGGCGAAGGAGATGGGCGTGGAGGTGACCGAGCAGGAGATCGACCAGGTCATCGCCGACACCAAGCAGCGCTTCCGCCTGGACGACGAGGCGCTCGATCGCGCGCTGGCCGCGGAGGGCTCGAACCGCCAGGCCTACCGGCTGCGGGTGAAGCGCGACCTCGAGGGGTACCGGGTGGTGCAGCTGAAGGTGCGCGCCCGCGTCAAGGTGACGGACGAGGACCTGAAGAACTACTACCAGCAGCACCAGCAGGAGTTCGCCTCCGGCTACGAGATCAAGGTCCGCCACGTCTTCCTCCAGGTGCCGGCCGGCGCCGCGCCCGCCGAGGAAGCCCGGGTGCGCGAGAAGGGGCAGAAGGTGCTGGCGCGCCTCAGGGCCGGCGAGGACTTCGCCAAGGTCGCCCGCGAGGTGTCGCAGGGCCCGAGCGCCGCCGACGGCGGCGACCTGGGCTGGCTGCGGCGCGGGGTGATCCAGCCGGAGGTGGAGCGGGTGGCCTTCGCCCTCGAGACCGGCCAGATCTCGGACCTGATCCGCACCAAGACCGGCTTCCAGATCATCCAGGTGGAGGGGCGCCGCGGCGGGGAGCCGCGGCCCTTCGACCAGGTGAAGGACGAGATCCGGGACAAGCTCACCAACGACCAGGCCGACGTGCTGCGGCAGCAGTACGTCGCCGACCTCCGGAAGGACGCCTTCATCGAGTTCAAGCTGCCGGAGCTGAAGGAGCCCTGAGCGGGCCCGCCGTGGTCCGCCTGGCCGTCAGCATGGGAGACCCCTCGGGCATCGGGCCCGAGGTGACCGCACGGGCGCTGGCCGGCCTGCGCGGCCTGGGCGCCGCCTTCTACGTCTTCGGGGACGCCGCCGTCCTCGGGCGCGCCGCGGAGGGCGCGGGGCTGGCGCTCCCGGCGATCGATCCGGGCGAGCCGCTGCCGCCGGGAGGGGCGCTGGTGCGGGTGACGCGCCTGCCCGCCTCCGCCCGCCGCCCGGGGAGGCCCGCGCCCGCCGGGGGAGCCGCGCAGCTCGCCTACCTCGAGGCCGCCTGGGCGGCCCTGCGCTCCGGCGCGGCCGACGCCCTGTGCACGGCGCCGGTCTCCAAGGCCCAGGTGCAGCGGGCGCTGCCGGGCTTCGTGGGGCACACCGAGTGGCTCGAGGCGCGCTGCCGCCCGCACCGGTCGGTGATGATGCTGGCCTCGGCGCGGCTGCGCGTGGCGCTGGTGACGAACCACCTGGCGCTCTCGCGGGCGCTGCGGGAGATCACCGAGGATCGGATCCTCCGGACCATCGAGGTGACGCACCGGGGGCTGCGACGGGACCTCGGCGTGGCGCGCCCGCGCATCGCGGTGTGCGCCCTGAACCCGCACGCCGGCGAGCAGGGCGCCTTCGGGGACGAGGAGGCGCGGCGGGTGGCGCCGGCGGTGGGCCGGGCCCGGCGGCGCCGCCTGGACGTCTCCGGCCCGTGGCCGGCCGACTCGATCTTCTCCCGCGCCGCCGCCGGCGAGTTCGACGCGGTGGTGGCCCTGTACCACGACCAGGGGCTCATCCCGGCGAAGCTCCTCGACTCCGTGACCGGGGTCCCGGCGGTGAACGTGACGCTCGGGCTCCCCGTCGTCCGGACCAGCCCCGACCACGGCGTGGCCTACGACCTGGCCGGCACGGGGAGGGCCAGCGACCGGAGCATGGGCGCCGCCGTCCGGCTGGCGGCGGAGATCGCGCGGCGGCGCGCCCGGGCGGGAGCGGGAGGGGCGGCGGGGGCGCCCCCGCTCAGCTGAACCGGAAGTGCATCACGTCGCCGTCCTGGACGACGTATTCCCTTCCCTCGATGCGCATCAGCCCCTTCTCCCGCACCGCCGCCTCGCCGCCGAGCGCCAGCAGGTCCTCGCTGCGCATCACCTCGGCCTTGATGAAGCCCTTCTCGAAGTCGGTGTGGATGACGCCGGCGGCCTGGGGGGCGAGCGCGCCCCGGTGCACGGTCCAGGCGCGGCACTCGTCGGGCCCCACCGTGAAGAAGGTCAGCAGCCCGAGCTCCCGGTAGCCGGCGTGCACCAGCCGCTCCAGCCCGGGCTCCTCCAGGCCCAGGCTCCGGAGGAACTCGTTCCGCTCCGCCTCGGGCAGCTCGGCGATCTCGGCCTCCACCTTCCCGCACAGCACCACCGCCTCGGCGCCCTCGGCGGCGGCCAGCTCCCGCACCGCGCGGACCCGCGGGTCGGCCGGGTCGGAGAGCTGCCGCTCGTCCACGTTGGCGACGTAGATCACGGGCTTGGCGGTGAGGAGGAAGAGGTCGGCGACGGCCGCCCGCCTTTCGGCGTCGAGCCTCTGCTGCCGGACCGGCGTGCCCGCCTCGAGGCCGGCCCGGACCTCGTCGAGCACCTCCAGCTCGTGGCGCGCGACCTCGCCCGGCTTCCCCGGCGCCTTGGCGGCCTTGGCGGTGCGCTCGCGGCGCCGCTCCACCGACTCCAGGTCCTTGAGCATGAGCTCGGTCTCGACCACGTCGCGGTCGCCGCGCGGGTCGATGGCGCCGGCCACGTGCACCACGTCGGGGTCCTCGAAGCAGCGCAGGACGTGGGCCACCGCGTCGACCTGGCGGATGTGCGAGAGGAACTGGTTCCCGAGCCCCTCGCCCTTGGAGGCGCCGGCGACCAGGCCGGCGATGTCCACGAACTCGATGGCGGTGAAGGTGGTCTTCTGGGGCCGGAAGAGGGCCGCCAGCCGCGCCAGCCGCGCGTCGGGCACCGGCACCACCCCCACGTTGGGGTCGATGGTGCAGAACGGGTAGTTGGCGGCCTGGGCCCGCGCCGCGCCGGCGAGCGCGTTGAAGAGCGTCGACTTGCCGACGTTGGGGAGCCCGACGATGCCGATGGCGAGGCCCATGCCGCGTCGGGCTCCCCCCTGCCTAGGCCTTGGCCCCCGGGAGCTGGCGGACGTACTCCTCGACGAGCGCCCGGTGGGTCTTCTCGTCGACCGCCTGGGGGATGAGCCGCCGGGCCACCTCGATGGCCATGTCGGCCACCTGGCTGCGCAGCTCGGCCACCGCCTTGCCCTTCTCCTCCTGGATCTGGGCGCGGGCGCCGGCGACCAGCTCGTCGGCCTCCTTGCGGGCCCGGGCGGTGAGCTCCTGGCGGAGCGCCTCGACCTCGCCCCGGGAGCGCTGGGCCAGCGCCGCCGCCTCGCGCTGGGCCGCCTGGAGCGACTCCTTCTGCTCGGCGAGCAGCCGCTCCGCCTCGGCCCGCTCCTTCTTGGCCTGGTCGATGGCGTCGCGGATGGTCCGCTCCCGCTCGTCCAGCATCCGGACGATGGGTCCGAAGGCGAACTTGGCCAGGACCAGGATGAGGACGAAGAAGGTGATGACGGTCCAGAGCGTCAGGCCGGGATTCAGGTCCATGATCCCGGCAGCCAGGACCGGTGCGGCGATGGCGTTCATCGAGGGGCTCCCTGCGGCGGAGGTGCGGGTGGGCCTACTTGATGGCCAGCAGCAGGCACACCACGATGGCGAACAGCGTCGCGCCCTCGATGAGGGCGGCGGCGATGATCATCGAGGTGCGGATGTCGCCGATGGCGCTGGGCTGGCGGGCCGAGCCCTCCATGGCGGCGGCGGCGAGCTTGCCGATGCCGATGCCCACGCCGACGACGGACAGGCCGGCGCCGAGGCCGGCGGCGAGGTACGCGAGTGCGATGTTGGTCATGTGCGCTGCTTCTCCGAGCTTCCTGGGGGCGGAGGGTGACGGGCCGCCCGTTCGTCCCGTGGCGCGTACTGCGCTCGACTACCCATGGCCGGGAGACGACCCGGCCACGTGAGAACCGGCTGCGGCCTCGCCGTGAGCGGCGTGGCCGTGCTCCTCGTGCCCCTCGCCGTGCGACCCGCCGTGGGCGAGGCCGGCGCCGATGAAGAGCGCGGAGAGCATGGTGAAGATGTAGGCCTGCACGAAGGCCACGAAGATCTCGAGCATGTAGATGGCCAGCGCCAGCGCCACCGAGACCGGGGCCACGAACACCGAGATGGCGAAGATGAGCCCGAGGAGCGCCAGGATCACGAAGTGGCCGGCCACCATGTTGGCGAAGAGCCGGACGGTGAGCGCGAAGGGCTTGGTGAACAGGCCCAGGAACTCGACCGGGATCATGATGGGCCACAGCCAGGCCAGCGACTTGGGGACGCCGCCGGTGAGGTGGGCCAGGTAGCCGCCGATCCCCTGCGCCCGGATGGCCGCGTACTGCGTGATGAAGAAGGTGAACAGCGCCAGGCCGGCCGTCACCGAGAGGTTGGCCGTGGCCGTGGCCATGAAGGGCACCAGGCCCAGCAGGTTCATGAAGAGGATGAAGAAGAAGGCGGAGCAGAGGTAGGGCACGAACCGATCGGCGTCGCGCTTGCCGATGTTGGAGACGGCCACGTCGCGCACGAACTGCACCAGGAGCTCGAAGAAGTTGTAGAGCCCCCGCGGCACCAGGCTGCGCTTGCGGTTCGCGGCCAGCAGCACCAGCACCAGCAGCACCGCCGCGATCCACATCATCACCACGTGCTTGGAGGGCGTCATGTCGAACTTCACGCCGCCCAGGGTGAAGCTCCAGCCCCCGGTGAGCCGGCGCAGGTCCACGACGCAGTTCCAGCGGAACTCGCCGCCGCACCAGCCGGGGACCTCGAGCTTCTCGCCGTTGGCGACGTGGTGGATCATGGTCGCGGAGAGGCCGTGCTCCTCCTCCTCGCGGTGCTCGGCGGTGGCCTCGCCGTGCCCGGCGGGGTGGTCGGCGGGCTCGGCCTGCCCGGCCGGCGCGGCGTGGGGCGCCGGCCCGGCGGCGTCGTGCGCGCCGAGGGCGACCGAGAGGGCGAGGGCGGCGGCGAGGATCATGCGCTCTTTCCGGAGCGCCGCCCCAGGGAGTGGACGAAGCCCCCCTCGACGGCGGCGAAGGCGAAGTACGGCACGAAGAAGGCGACGGCGAAGGCCAGCGGGCTCCACCCGGCCCGCACCACGGCGACGACGCCGATCGCCAGGGCCACCACCCGGACCAGGAACATGGCGACGAAGATGGCCAGCGCCCTCTGCAGCGGGCGGCGGCCGGAGCGGCCGAAGAGGCCGAAGGCGGCCAGCGAGGCGAAGGCGGTGGCGGCGGCCATCCCCGCGCCCAGCAGCGCCGGCGCGGAGGCGGGCACCACCGCGGCGATGGCCAGGGCGGTGGCGGCGACGATGGCCGCGAGCGCGAGGTGGCGCGTCATCGGGAGGGTCACTTGTCCTTCTTGCCCAGTACGATCCTGAAGAAAGCGATGAAGCCGCCCGTCATCCCCACCGCGGCGCCGACGAGCAGCATCCACGGCACCGCGTGCCCGAGCTTCCGGTCGCCCCAGTAGCCCAGGGCCGCGAAGACGCCGACCGAGGCCACCAGCTGCGTGGAAGCCGCCATGTACGGCGCCGCCTTGCGATACGCGAGGGCAAGGTTCGAGAGCCCTTCCTCGTCCTCCCGTTCCCGGCGCTCTCGATCGTCCGGGGACGCCACCCGGGCCTCCCTACACCTCTCGCGCTCGGGAATTCCGCAGACTTTTCCGGGGCGAGGGGCGTTGCCTTGTAGCAAGCGGACACCGCCCCGTCAATGGTTTCCTAGGCCCGGGCGGCCTCCGCGAAGGCCGGCCCGGCGGCGTCGATGGTCTGCTCCACGTCCTCGCTCCCGTGGGCCAGCGAGACGAAGGCCGCCTCGAACTGCGAGGGCGGGAGGTAGACGCCCCGCTCCAGCATGGCGTGGAAGAAGCGGCCGAAGCGCCGCGTGTCCGAGCGGCGGGCCGAGGCGGCGTCGTGGACCGGGTCGCCGGCGAAGAAGACCGTGAGCATGGAGCCGACGCGGTTCACCTGCACCGGGACGCCGGCCCGCCGCGCCTGCTCGGCGAGCCCCCGGGCCAGGCGGTCGGAGGTCTCCTCCAGCCGCTGGTACGCGGCCGGATCGAGCAGCTCCAGCGTGGCCTTCCCCGCGGCCATGGCCATGGGGTTCCCGGAGAGCGTCCCCGCCTGGTAGACGGGGCCGGCCGGCGCGATCCGGTCCATCACCTCGGCGCGGCCGCCGAAGGCGCCCACCGGCAGGCCGCCGCCGATCACCTTGCCGAAGGTGACCAGGTCGGGCCGCAGCCCGTAGAGGCCGCAGGCGCCCCCGGGCGCCAGGCGGAAGCCGGTCATCACCTCGTCGACGACGAAGAGCGCGCCGTGCTTGCGGCACAGGTCCGCCAGGCCCTGCAGGTAGCCGGGCCGCGGCACCAGCACGCCCATGTTGCCGACCACCGGCTCGGTGATCACCGCCGCCAGCCGGTCCCCGCGCTCGGCGAAGAGCCGCTCCACCGCCGGCAGGTCGTTCCAGGGGAGGGTCAGCGTGTGGCGGGCGAGATCGGCCGGCACGCCGGGCGAGTCGGGCAGGCCCAGGGTCTCGACCCCCGAGCCGGCCTTCACCAGCAGCGAGTCGCCGGCGCCGTGGTAGCAGCCGTCGAACTTGAGGAAGTCGTCGCGCCCGGTGAAGCCGCGCGCCAGGCGGATGGCGGCGGTGGTGGCCTCGGTGCCGGAGGAGACGAAGCGCATCCGCTCGAGCCAGGGCATCCGCTCCTGCACCCGCTCGGCGAGCGCGATCTCCCGGGGGCTCGGCGCGCCGTAGGAGCTGCCGGCCTTCATGGCCTCCTGCACCTGGCGCATCACCTCCGGGTGGCAGTGGCCCAGGATGAGCGGCCCCCAGGAGCCGACGTAGTCGACGTACTCGTTGCCGTCGGCGTCCCACATCCGCGAGCCCCGCCCCCGGGCGATGAAGACCGGCGTGCCGCCCACGCCCCGGAAGGCCCGCACCGGGCTGTTGACCCCGCCGGGGAAGAGCTGCTGCGCCCGGGCGAACAGCTTCTGCGACAGATCGGTCTTCATGGGATCACCTTCTCCTTGGCTTCCCGGGCGCGGGCGTCGTGGTCGAGCGCGGCGGCGCGGTCGCCGGGCCGGACCGTCTGCGCCGCCTTCTGGCGCCGGCGCACCGCCTCGATGTTCTTCCGCAGCGCGTCGGGGTTGGGGTGGCCGGGGAGGGCCTCGGCGTAGAGCTCGATGGCCCGGTCGAGGCAGCTCTGGTTGCCGCACCTCTCGCCCGGCCCCTGCTGCGCGTAGAGGTGGGCCATGCCCTCCAGGGCCCGGGCCGCGATCTCGGCGCTGGGGCGCCGGTCCACCGTCGCCTGGAAGGCGCGCAGCGCCTCGTCGGCCCGCCGCTCCATGGCCCAGGCCTGGGCCGTGAGGAGCTGCGCCTCGTCGGCCTCCGGGCTCCGCGGCCACCGCTCGCGCAGGATGCGGGCCTCGGTGCGCGCCTGCTCGTAGTTCTTGAGCTCCAGGTACTCGCGCGCCACCTTGAGCTGGTAGCGCGGCGCCGCGGGGGAGGCGCTGGCCGCCACCTCGGCCCACTGGGCGATGGCTCCGATCCGGTCGCCGAAGCGGTCGCGGTAGATCTCGCCGATCGCCGCCCGGGCCTGCCAGGCGTCGGGGGTGTTGGGGTAGAGCTCGATGAGCCGCCGGTAGTAGGCCACCGCGCCGCGGTAGTCGCCGAGCTCGAGGTAGGAGACGTCCGCGGCGTACTGCAGCGCCCGCAGGCGCGACTCGGCGTCGCCCCGGGGAAGCCGGCCCTCGCCCAGCTCGGCCAGGACCTCGCGGTAGAGGGAGAGCGCCTCGGCCGGCCGCCCGGCGTGGCGCAGGTCGTTGGCCCGGTCGAGCCGGCCCGCCGCCCCGGTGCAGGCCGAGAGCCCGGCCAGGGCCAGCGCCGCGAGCCTCGCCATCAGGCCCCCTCGCCGCCGCCCGGCTCGCCTCCCTCGGGCTCGTCTCCCTCGGGCTCCCCCGGGGCCGCGCCGGCCTCGGCGGGGCTTCCGTTCTCGCGGACCCCGGCCTCGTCGGCCTCGTGGCTGGTCTCGGCGATGCGGGCCGCCGCCACCACCTGCTCGTCGCGCGACTCGAGGGCGATGAGCCGCACCCCCTGGGTGTTCCGCCCGATGACCGAGATCTGCCTGGCCCGCATCCGGATGAGCATGCCCTGGTTGGTGATGAGCATGATCTCCTCGGTGTCGAGGAGCCGCAGGGCGGTCACCACCGGCCCGTTCCTCTCGGTGGTCTTGATGGTGATGATGCCCTTGCCGCCGCGGGTCTGGGTCCGGTACTCGCCGAGCTCGGTCCGCTTGCCGTAGCCGTTCTTGGTGACGGTGAGGATGGTCTGCTCGGGCTCCCCCTCGCGCGGAGGGGAGAGGACGTCGGCCGAGACCACCTCGTCCCCGGGCTCGAGGGTGATGCCCTTCACCCCGTAGGCGCTGCGGCCCATGGGCCGGGCGTCCGCCTCCTCGAAGCGGATGGCCATCCCCTGGGCGGTGGAGAGGAGCACGTGGCTCTTCCCGTCGGTGAGCCGGGCGGCGATGAGGCTGTCGCCCTCCTCGATGGAGAGGGCGATGAGGCCCGAGGGGCGCGGGCGGGCGAAGGCGTCGAGCCGGGTCTTCTTCACCAGGCCCCTCTGGGTGGCGAAGAAGACGTACTGCGCCCCCTCGGCCGGCGCGGCCTCGGCCGCCTCCCCGCCCTCGGCCTCCTCCGCGGCCGGCGGCTCGGGCAGCCGCCGCACCGGGAGGATGGCGGCCACCTTCTCGCCGGGCTCGAGCCGCACCAGGTTGACGATGGGCTTGCCCCGCGCCGCCCGGCCGGCCTGCGGGATCTCGTGGACCTTGAGCCAGTAGACCCGCCCCCGGTCGGAGAACACCAGGACGTAGCTGTGGGTGGAGGCGACGAAGAGGCTCTCGAGGAAGTCCTCCTCGCGCGTGGCGGCGCCGGTCTTGCCGCGGCCGCCGCGCCGCTGGGCCCGGTAGGTCGTGACCGGGCTGCGCTTCACGTAGCCGAGGTGCGAGATGGTGACCACCATCTCCTCCTCGGCGATGAGGTCCTCGGCGGACATCTCCCCCACCGCGGCGCGGATCTCGGTGCGGCGCTCGTCGCCGAAGAGCTGCTTCACCTCCCGGAGCTCGCCGATCACCACCTCCAGCAGCACCTTCTCCGAGGCCAGGATCTCCTTGAGGCGCGCCACCAGCTTCTGCACCTCGGCCAGCTCGTCGAGGATCTTCTGCCGCTCCAGCCCGGTGAGGCGCTGCAGCTGCATCTCCAGAATTGCCTTGGCCTGCAGCTCGGAGAGGCCGAAGCGCGCCATCAAGCCGTCGCGGGCCCGGTCGCGATCGGCGGCCGTCTTGATGAGTGAGAGGATCTCGTCGATGTGGTCGAGCGCGATCTGCAGGCCGAGCAGGATGTGCTCGCGGGCGCGGGCCTGCCGCAGGTCGTAGCGGGTGCGCCGCGTCACCACGTCGCGCCGGTGGGCGACGAAGCGCTCCAGCAGCTCCCGCAGCGAGAGGATGCGGGGCTGCCCGGCGTCGATGGCGAGCAGGATGACGCCGAAGCTCTGCTGCAGGGCCGTGTGGGCGTAGAGGTTGTTCAGCACCACCTGCGCCACCGCGTCGCGCTTCAGCTCGATGACCACCCGCATGCCCTCGCGCGACGATTCGTCGCGCAGGTCGCTGATGCCCTCGATCTTCTTGTCGCGCACCAGGTCGGCGATGTGCTCCACCAGCTTGGCCTTGTTCACCTGGTAGGGGATCTCGGTGACGACGATCGCCTCGCGCTCGGTCCGGGGGTGCACCTCGATCGAGGCCCGGGCCCGCACCTCGATGGCGCCGCGCCCGGTCTCGTAGGCCTGCCGGATGCCGTCCCGCCCCAGGATGATCCCGGCGGTGGGGAAGTCGGGGCCGGGCACGAAGCGCATCAGGTCGGCCACGGTGGCCTTGGGGTTCTCCACCAGGTGGATGGCGGCGTCGATCACCTCGCCCATGTTGTGGGGCGGGACGTTGGTGGCCATGCCCACCGCGATGCCGGCGGAGCCGTTGACCAGCAGGTTGGGGAAGCGGGCCGGCAGGACGTCGGGCTCGACGGTGCTGTCGTCGAAGTTCGGCGTCCACTCCACCGTCTCCTTGTCGATGTCGGCGAGGAGCCAGTCGGCCAGCTTCTCCAGGCGGCACTCGGTGTAGCGGTAGGCCGCCGCCGGGTCGCCGTCCACCGAGCCGAAGTTGCCCTGGCCGTCGATGAGCGGGTAGCGGAGGTTCCACTCCTGGGCCAGGCGCACCAGGGCGTCGTAGACCGAGGCGTCGCCGTGGGGGTGGTACTTCTTCAGCACCTCGCCGACGACGCCGGCGCACTTCGAGTAGCGCTTCGAGTGGTGCAGGCCCTCGGTGTGCATCGCGTAGAGGACGCGGCGGTGCACCGGCTTCAGGCCGTCGCGCACGTCGGGGAGCGCGCGGCCGATGATGACCGACATCGAGTAGTCGAGATACGACCGGCGCATCTCGTCTTCGATGCTGACCTGCGCCCGGTGGCCGTCGGACGGAGGGGGAGGCTCCGCCGGAGGCGGCTCGCTCGGCGGCGGCTCGGGCGGGAGGGTCTCGTCGGGCATGGTCGGACGCGGGCGGGAAGGGGCGTTTCCCGGCGGGGGGAGCGGTGCTTCCGGGACTCTCCTGTTTAGTCGAGAATCCCAGGGTTTTCAAGGGCATCCGGGGCGCCGTCAGGAGAGGGCCGTCTCCACCCTGGGTGGAGAAGGCTTCTGCGGCGGCGCGGGGGGCTCGCGGGCGGGCGCGGGAGCCGGCGGCGCGGGCGGCGCGGCGGGCTGGCCGACCGGCGGGGCCGTCTGGAGGAAGGGCGCGGCCCATGGCTCGCCCGCGATCATCCTGTCGACGAGGGAGCGCACCGCGGCCGGGTCGCGGGGATCGACCTCGTCCCTGGCCACCCGCGACCAGACCACCTGGCCGGTGCGGGCGTCGTGCAGCTCGAGCGCGATCTCGGTCTCGTCGCCGTCGAAGAAGCCGCGGGCCGGGAGCCTGGCCTCCAGCGTCGGCGCCACGGCCGGCGCCCAGGGAGGCGGCTGCGCCAGCGGCACGTCGAGGTGGACTCCCCAGCTCACGCCCCAGCCGAACCAGGGCACGGGGGCGGGGCGGTACATGGGAGCGCGCGGGACCGCGGAGCGAGGCGGCGCCGCCCGGGCCGGGCCCGGCGCGGCGCGGGAGCCGCCGCCCTTGCGGCTCGAGGCGACGATGAGCACCACGATGGCGACCACCACCAGGACGATCCCCACGATGGCCGCCGTCTGCGCGCTGCGCCGCCCCTCGGTGCGAGCCACGGCCTGCTCCCGCACCACCAGGATCTCGTCGGCGTCGGCCGCGGGGGAGAAGCCCCTCCGGTCGAGGGCCGCGCCCAGGGCGGCGCGGGCGGACCGCAGGCCCTCGTCGGTCTCCTGCGGGGTGACCTGGCCGCTCCCCTCGATCCACAGGTCGAGCTCGGGCTCGGCCAGGGCCACCCGGAGCGGGGCGGCCGGCGGGAGGGTGGCGAGCCCGGGCCCGGCTCGCACCTGCACCGTCTGGCAGCCGAAGAAGAAGAGGGTGGCGAGGGCGATGGCGGCGAGGCGCATGGGAGCAGGGTGAGCAACTCCCGTGCCCTTCGCAAGCCCTCTTTAGCCGGCGACCGAGATCCGGGCCGCGGCGCGCCTCACCCGGGCCGCCTCGACGGCGTGGTGCTCGTCCTGCTCGGTGAGGGAGCGGAGGCGCTCGGTGGACTCGTGGAAGGCCTTGCGGGCGCGCTCCAGGTCGATCTCCTCGCGGGACTCGGCGGTGTCGGCCAGCACGATCACCCGGTCGTCGGCCACCTGGAGGAAGCCGCCGCCGATGGCGTAGTGCGCCTCCTGCCCACCGGCGACCACGCTGAGCCTTCCCGGCTCGAGCGCGGAGAGGAAGGGCGTGTGGCCGGGGCGGATGCCGAAGCCGCCGCGGACCCCGGGGGCGCGGACCTCGTCGCAGTCCAGGGCGGCGACGCGCTTCTCGGGCGTGACGATCTCGAGCCTGAGCGCCATCGGCTACCCCGCGGCCAGCTTCTTCGACTTCTCGACCGCCTCGTCGATCCCGCCCACCATGTAGAAGGCCTGCTCGGGGAGCTCGTCGTGCTTGCCCTCGACGATCTCCTTGAAGCCCCGGATGGTGTCGGGGAGCTTCACGTACTTGCCGGCGCTCCCGGTGAACTGCTGGGCGACGAAGAAGGGCTGGGAGAGGAAGCGCTGGATCTTGCGGGCGCGGGCCACCACCAGCTTGTCGTCCTCGGAGAGCTCGTCCATGCCGAGGATGGCGATGATGTCCTGGAGGTCCTTGTAGGTCTGGAGGGTCTCCTGCACCTGGCGGGCGACCTGGTAGTGCTCGGCGCCCACCACCAGCGGGTCGAGGATGCGGCTCGTCGAGTCGAGCGGGTCCACCGCAGGGTAGATGCCGATCTCGGTGAGCTTGCGGGAGAGCACGGTGGTGGCGTCGAGGTGGGCGAAGGCGGTCGCCGGCGCCGGGTCGGTGAGGTCGTCGGCGGGCACGTAGATCGCCTGCACCGAGGTGATCGACCCCTTCTTGGTGGAGGTGATCCGCTCCTGCAGCTCGCCCATCTCGGTGGAGAGGGTCGGCTGGTAGCCCACCGCGGAGGGGATGCGCCCCAGGAGCGCCGACACCTCGGAGCCCGCCTGGGTGAAGCGGAAGATGTTGTCGATGAACAGAAGCGTGTCGCTACCGCCGGCGTCGCGGAAGTACTCCGCCACGGTCAGGGCCGACAGGGCCACCCGGAGGCGGGCCCCAGGCGGCTCGTTCATCTGGCCCAGGACCATCACGGTGCGATCCAACAGCTTCTG
>DATIFE010000118.1:0-13611 GCA_035455425.1 Anaeromyxobacteraceae bacterium
GCGCCCAGGACGTAGACGTACCCGCCGGAGGCGGCCGCGTTGGCCACCCGTCCCGAGACCACCCCCACCGCCAGGTCGGGGTTCTCCAGGCCCCCGCAGGCGGCCAGGGCCGCCAGCGCGCCGATCGCCGGGATGTGCGCCCGCCTCACGACCATGTTGACCCTCCGTACCTCCCCGCGGCCACGCTAGAACCTGGCCCCTAGGCCGCCCACCAGCGCGCCGAAGCCGCTCGACCGCCCCTGGCCGTCCACCCGGACCACCATCCAGTCGGCCTGGAGCTCGAGCCCGGCCACCCACCGGCCCGACTCCCAGGAGACCCCTGTCACCAACCCCGGCGTGAAGGCGAAGTAGCGCTGCGGCGCCGACGAGACGTCGAGGTGGAACCGGCGCGCCAGCCACACCCCCGAGAGGCGCGGGCCGGCCAGGAGCGCCAGGCTCTCGGAGAGCGGGAGCCGGTAGGGCGCCGCCAGGCCGGTGGCGAAGGCGGTGTAGTCGAACGCGGCGGTCTGGCCCGCCTGCCGGTAGGTCGCCTGGCCGGTCGAGCCGAGGAAGTCGAGGCGGAGCCCGATCCGGGGGGCGATGGCGTCGCGGCGTACCAGCACCGCCCCCAGCGCCACCACCGGGGGCAGCAGCGCGTTCCGGCTCCACCCTCCGAGGAAGCCCATGGCCCCCAGGCGCAGGCCGACGTCCCACGGCCCGCGCGACCGCTCCAGCAGCGCCTCCACGTCCACCCGCTCGCCGGGGCCGAGCCGGAGCGAGTCGTCCAGCAGCCACGGCCCGCCGCCCTTGGCCAGCTGGACGCGGTGCTCCCCGGCGTCGACGGCGGCGCCTCCCGGGAACTCGGCCACCGGCCGCCCGTCCACCCGCAGCGTGAAGCCGTCGAGCCGCCCGGCGTAGCTGTAGAGCTCCGGCTTGCCTCGCCGCTGCACCTTGCCCACCAGGACGATGGGGTCGGCCCCTACCTCGGCGCTCTCGGCGCTGGGGCGCTGCCGCCCGCCGGTGTACTCGTACGTCATCCGGCGGGCGTAGTCGTGCGCCTCGCTCACCGTGACGGCGCCGTCGCCGTTCCGGTCGTAGCCGATGCGCAGCGCCTCGACGAGGAAGTGGGTGTAGATGTCGTTCTGGAGCTTCTCGTCCTCGCGCGCCGTCTCGCCCCAGTCGCTGGCGGCGAGCACCACCGAGGCCCGGCTCACCTCCTCGATGGGGCGCACGAAGAAGCCGCCCTTGGTCCCCTGCAGCGCCGACTGGACCTCGGCGGGGAGCAGCGACTTGCCGCCGCCGGAGTGGCAGGTGGCGAGCACCAGCACCTTGCGGCGCGAGCGCAGCCGGTCGAAGTCGCGCTTGAGCTCGTCGACCGGGAAGGCCGTGTCGGCGACGTCGCCGAGGCGCGTGTCGCGCGCCACGAGCCAGCGGCGCATCTCGCCGCGGTGGTCGTAGTCCAGCGTGCCGTGGGAGGAGACGTAGACCACCACCGTGTCCCGCTCGTCCCGGTTCCGCTCGGCGAGCCGCCGCAGCGCCGCGCGCAGCGCTCCCCGCGTCGGACCGCCCTTGAGCACCTCGACCTCGTCGAAGCTTCCGCGGAGCGGATCGCGCAGGACGGCGGCCAGGTCCTCGGCGTCCTTCTCCGGGAAGCGGAGCGGCTTCCACTCCCCGTCGTCGAAGTGGTCGATGCCGACGACCAGGGCGATGCGGCGCGGCGCGTAGGCCTCGTCGAGCTTCTCGCGGGAGAGCCCGGCGGGGACCAGGCCCCCCTTCTCCCCCGCGGTGGCGCAGGCGGAGGCCGCCAGCGCCATCGCGCCGGCGACGAGCCATCCCGCTCGCGCGCGCCGTCCCATCGAGCCAGCGATCCTAGCGCCCCGGGCGGTGGGTTTGCCTCCCACCGACCCATGCGGCGTCAGCGAACCAGCACCTCCACCACGTCGAGGGAGATGGCGGGGCCCGGCGCCCCGGCCGCAGCCGATCCGGAGAGCGCGCGCCGCGCCGCCTGCAGGGCCTCCGCGTCCAGCGACGGGGCCGCCAGGAGGGCGAAGCGCTGTCGCCCCGCGAGGCCGCGGAGCGGATAGGCGGCGGGGCGGCCGTCGATCTCCACGTCGACCGCGCCGGGGCCTGAGGAGCTCCCCCGCCAGATCACCTCGCTGCCCTCCGGGCCCGCCCGGAGGAGCGCGAGCTGCGCCGGGGCCGAGGCCTCGACGCGGAAGAGCAGGCTCGCCTCGGGGGGGACCACCGCGCCGCTGGCGGCGCGCTCGAGAGCGGGCCCGGCCGGGCCCGGCAGCGACACCGAGAAGCGCAGGCGCGCCGAGACCCGCTCCACCTCCCGTCCCTTGAGCCCGTCCCCGCTGGCCTCCTCGGACCGCCTGCGGGCCTCGAGGCCGATGCCCACCGCCAGCGCCACGGCCACGGCCGCGGCCGCGGCCAGGCTGGCAGGGCGCCAGGCCGCGCGCCGGGCGGGGCGCAGCCGCCGCTGGATGCGGGCCCACTCCACGTCGTTTCCCGGCTCACCCGTCCGGGGGGAGAGCGCGAGCAGGGCGGCGTCGAGCGAGCCGTCAAGCGGGTCGGCGCGGGCGGAGAGGAGCTCCTCGCAGCGCTCGCAGGGCTCGGCCAGGTGCTCGGCGACCCGGCGAGCCTCCTCGCCGGCGATCTCGCCGGAGAGCAGCCGGCGGACCGTCGCCTCGTCGATGTGGCCCGGAGTCCTCATCCCTTGCCTCGGACCATAGACTCCTCTCCGCGAAGCCTGGCCACTTCCGCGAGCACCCTCCGCTTCACCTTGGCCCGGAACCGCTCCAGGCGCATGGTGATGGCGCTCTTCCCCACTCCCAGCCGGTCTGCGATCTCCCGGGCCGACAGGTTCCCCTCCACGTAGAAGAGGTGCACCGTCTCCTTCTCCGCCCCCTCGGGCAGCTCCGCGATGATCCGCCGCACCACCTCGAGCTCGATGCCGGCCTCGGGGTCGGGCATCTCGGCCGCCTCCTCCCCCCGGGCCTCGGCCTCCCGCCTCAGGTCGTCCACCGTCTCCTGGCGGGAGCGGCGCCGGGCCAGCCGCGTCAGGGCGCGGTTGCGGGCGATGGTCAGGAGCCAGGGGCCGAGGCGCTCCGGGTCCTGGAGCCGCGGGAGCCCCTGGAAGGCGCGGACGAAGCTCTCCTGGATGACGTCCTCCACGTCGTCGGCGTCGAGCTCGGCGAAGGACCGGGCCACGCGGAAGACCAGGGGGCGATACCTGTCGTAGATCGCGCGCTGCGCGGCCGCGTCGCCGCCCGTGGCGCGCGCGACCAGCGCTGCGTCCTCGCGCGCGCCCGCGCCGTTCCCGATCGGCGTCACGCGGACAAGGTACTGCAACCGGTGCCGATGCGCCCGACCGGGATGTGACCACTCCAGGGCCCGGGCTGTGGCATCCTTGCTCGCCCGACGATGGCCTCCCCGCCCGCCCCCCCGCGCCGCACCGCCTCGCTGGGGGCCCTGGCGGCCCTGGTCCACCTCTCGCTGGACGCCCTCCTCTCCCCCTTCCCCTGGGCGCGCCCTCCCTGGCTGCGGCTGGAGGACATGCCGGAGGCCTTCCGCGAGCTGCCCTTCGTGCCCGCCGCGGCGGCGGTCAGCGTGGCGGCCGCCGCGGTGGGGGGCCTGATCGCGGCCCTCTCCCTCCTGGCGGTCGAGCCCGGGGCGCCGCACCGGGGCCGGATGCTCGCGGGCCTGGTCACCGGGCTCTGGCTCTTCTCGGCGCTGCTGACCTGGCTCACCTGGCTCCAGACGCCCTTCCTGGCGGCGCTGCCCGGCATCCTGCTCGGCATCCCCCGCGGCCTGGCCGTGGGCTGGCTCCTGTGGCGCCTCTCGCCGCGGCCGGCCGCTAGCGGTGGCGGCCGTCCGGCATGAGCGGCCGCATGGCGCGGGCGGGCCGCTCCAGGGCCCGGGCCGCCCGCTCGGCGCGGTCCGCTCCCTCGGCGTCCCCGCCGCGGGCGAGGAAGCGGGCCAGCCGGTACAGGGGCGCGGGCGCGGCCGGGGCCGCCGCCGCGAGCCAGCGCAGCTCCGCCTCGGCCTCGACCCGCCTGCCGGCCGACTCGTAGAGCTCGGCCAGCTGCGAGCGCGGGCGCGGGTCGGCCGGGCGCACCGCCCGGAGCCGCTCCAGCTCGACGATGGCCTCCGGGGCCCGGCCGAGGCTCTCGAGGAGCATCGCCCGGCGCAGCCGCAGCTCGTCGTCGTCCCGGAGCGCGAGCGCCGCGGCGTAGGCCGCCGCCGCCCCCTCGCCGTCGCCGGTCTGCTCCAGCGCCGCCCCGCGCAGGCGCTGGAGGCGCGGGTTCTCGACGCGCAGGCCGGGGCCGTCGAGCAGGGCCAGCGCCGCGTTGCCGTCCCCGGCTTCGCGGAGCAGGACCTCCGCCAGGTCGATCCGCGGCAGGTCCCACCCCGGATCGGCCGACACCGCGCGCGCCAGCTCCAGCCGCTCCGCTGCCGCGTCGCCCCTCTCCCGGGCCGCGCGCGCGGCGGACAGGGCCGCCTGGGCGGCGGCGCTGCCGGGGAGCGGAACGGGAGCGGCGGGAGCGGCGGGGGCGGCGGCCAGGACGGTGGCGAGGAGCGCAGGGAGCACGGACCCGATCCTAGCGGAGAAGGAGCGCGGCGCCAGCCCGCCGCCGGGAGGCGTCGACCTCGACCCGGGACCGGCTACACTCGCCTCCCGATGGACCAGAGCACGCTCGCCGAGCTGGGCTGGGGCGATCTCGCCGGCGCCCTCGCCGAACGCTGCCGGCTGCTGGCCGGCCGCCGGCGCGCCCTGTCGCTCCCCTTCCTCGCCTCCGCGGCGGAGGCGCGCGAGGCGCTGGCGCGAGTGGAGGAGGCCCGCACCCTGGCCGAGGCGCGCGCCCCCCTCCCGCTCGGCGGAGCCGGCGCCGCCGAGGAGCACCTGCTGCGCGCCGGCAAGGGGGGCTCGCTGGAGGCGCCCGCGCTGCGGGAGTGCGCCGGGCTGGTTCGCGCCGCGGCCCGCACCCGGTCCTTCCTCGTCGCCCGCGCCGCGGAGTGCCCGCGCCTGGCGGGGCTGGCGGAGCCCCTCTCCGGCGACGAGGGCCTCGCCGACCGGATCGAGGAGGCCGTCGAGCCCTCGGGAGCCGTCTCCGACCGGGCCAGCCCGGCGCTGGCCGCCCTGCGCGAGCGCGTGCGCGGGCTGCACCGGTCGCTCAAGGACCGGGTGGAGGGGCTGCTCGCCGACGAGGACATGGCGCGCCACCTGCGGGACCGCTACTTCACCATCCGCAACGACCGCTACGTCCTGCCGATCGTGGCGAGCGCCCGCTCCGCCGTGCCGGGCATCGTGCACAACGCCTCGCAGTCGGGCCAGACCCTCTTCGTCGAGCCCGCGGCGATGGTGGAGCTGGGCAACGAGCTCTCCATCGCCAGCGCCATGGCGGCCGAGGAGGAGCAGCGCGTGCTGCGCGAGCTGTCCGAGGCCGTGGCGCGCCGGGCCCCCGGGCTCCTGGCCGACGCGGAGGCCCTGGCAGGCCTGGACCTCCTCGAGGGCGCTGCCCGCCTGGCCTCCGACCTCGACGCCCATCCGCCGGAGGTGGGGGCGCCCGGCGACGGCCTGGCCCTCCTCTCGCTGCGCCACCCGCTGCTCGTCCTCCAGGGGAAGAAGGTGGTGGCCAGCCACGTGCGGCTCGATCCGCCGGCGCAGGCGCTGGTGGTGTCCGGGCCGAACGGCGGGGGCAAGACCGTCGCCATCACCGCGGTCGGGCTCTCCGCCCTGATGCTGCGGGCCGGCCTGCCGGTCGCCGCCGCGTCCGGCTCGCGCCTGCCCTTCTACCGGGACGTGCGCGCCGCCGTGGACGAGCGGGGCGACCTGGCCCGCGACCTCTCCACCTTCACCGCGCACCTCGCCGCGGTGCGGGGCATCCTGGAATCCGCGGCCGCGGGGTCCCTGGCGCTGGTGGACGAGATCGCGGCCGACACCGATCCGCGCGAGGGCGCCGCGCTCGCTGCCGCCATCCTCGAGGAGCTGTGCCAGGCCGGCGCCACCGTGCTGGTCACCACCCACCTCGACGAGCTCAAGGCCCTGGCGCTCTCCGACCCGCGCTACGCCAACGCCCGCGTGGGCTTCGACGCCGAGCGCCTGGCCCCCACCTTCCAGCTGCACCTGGGCCAGCCCGGGAGCTCGTCGGCCCTGGAGGTCGCCCGCCGGGTGGGCCTTCCGCCGCGGCTGGTCGACCGGGCCCGGGAGGCGCTCTCCGGCGGCGGCTCGCTCGCCGGGGCGCTGCGGGCGCTGGAGGAGGAGCGGGCGCGGCTGGAAGCCGAGCGCCGGGCCGCGTCGGAGGAGCACCGGCGCGCCCGGGAGTCGGAGGAGCGGGCGCGCGCCCGCGAGCAGGCGGCCCGGAGCGCCGAGCGAGAGGCCGCGGCGCGACTGGGCCGGGCCGTGGCTGGGGAGATCGACGCGGCCCGGGCCGAGGTGGCGGAGCTGCTCGCCCGGCTGCAGGCGGCGCCGACGGTGAAGAAGGCCACGGAGGCGTCGCGCCAGCTGGAGACCTGGAGGGAGACCGTGGACCGGGCGGCCCGGGTCGCCGGCGCCCAGGCCCGGGCCGGGCCGGACCTCGAGCCCGGCGGGGAGCTGGCGCGGGGGTCGCGGGTCCGGCTCGCCTCGCTGGGCCAGGAGGGCGAGGTGCTGGAGCTCTCGGGAGGCGAGGCGCTGGTCCGCGTCGGCAGCCTCAAGGTGCGCCGCCCCCTCGGCGACCTGATCGCGCTCCGCGGGCGGCCCGGGGAGGCCCCCGGCTTCGCGCGCTCGGCCGGCGAGCGCATCGAGGCGGCCGGGGAGCTCCGGCCCGCCGAGCTGCGGATCCCCGAGCGCAAGCTGGACGCCCGCGGCCTGCGGGTGGAGGAGCTGATCCGCGAGGTGGACCGCTTCCTCGACGCGCTCTACGCGGAGGGGGCGCCCGAGTGCGTCATCCTCCACGGCCACGGCACCGGGGCGCTCAAGCACTCGCTCCGGGAGCACCTGGCGGCGTCGCCCTACGTGGGTCACTTCCGGCCCGGCGAGCGACACGAGGGTGGCGACGCCGTCACGGTCGTGCAACTTCGACGCTGAGGCCGCCCTTTTCGCTTCTCGTTCCCGCCGCGGGCCCGCTAGAGCTATGCGCCGTCCGCATCGTGTTCCGAGGCACCGCCCCTCTCTCCGTGAGGTGACGAGAAATGAGACTCGCGCTCCCGCTGCTCGCCGCAATCGGCTCCCTCTCCGCCCCGGCCGCGTCGGCGGCGGAGGACAAGCCGGCGGGGATGACCTTCACCCCGTACGGCTTCGTCCTCCTCAACACCTTCGTGAACGATGGCACCTTCAACAACAAGGACAACGCCAACCAGGTCGCGGTCCCGACGGTAGCCCAGTCGGGAGGCTCCTTCCTGATGAGCGCGCGCGGGAGCCGGCTGGGCTTCAAGCTCGGCAACCTCGACACGGGCTGGGTGGACGCCATGCTCAGCGGGGTCTTCGAGTTCGACTTCCGCGGCGGCCACATCGCCACCAACTCCGCGGGCTGGAACAACGGCATCATGCGGCTGCGGCTCGCCAACCTGAAGGCGGACTGGACCGCCCCCTACGGGAACTGGCAACTGGAGGCAGGCCAGGACTACGCGCTGCTCCTCAACGCGAATCCGACCAGTATCACCTACATCCCCGACCCCGCCATGGTGCAGTCCGGAAACCTCTACCGCCGCACGCCGCAGATCCGCGCCACCTACTCCCGCCCCATGGATGGCTTCGGCTTCGAGCTCGCGGTGGCGGTGCTCTCGCCGACCGATGCCGACACCCAGGGCAGCTCCGGCGTGGACTACGGGGTCGGCAACAAGTCCCGCATGCCCGACCTCGAGGGGCGCGTCGCCGCATCCTTCAAGTCCGGTGACGCCTTCAGCGGAACGGTGGGCGTCGGCTACATGGCCGGCAGGCGGCGCTACTACTTCACCGACCCGGCCGGCGGCACGCACCAGGACGTCGACAAGTCGCTGCTCGGCGTCGACGCCGACTTGAGCATCACCCGGTACCTGCAGCTCAAGGGCGAGTACTACAGCAGCTCAGGGGTCGAGGACGGCTACAACGGCCTGTTCCCGGGCGTGTTCCCGTCGAACCCGGCCAGCACCGGTGCCACGCCGGCGTCGCTCCAGGCCGTGACGTCCGACGGCTACTGGGCCCAGGCGATCCTGAAGCCGGTCCCCGCGGTCTGGGTCGCCGGCGCCTACGGATCGGCCAGGGCGAGCAAGACCCGGATCGCCCCGGGCGGCCGGTACGAGAACAGCCAGCTTCACGCGGCCGTCATCTTCAACGCCGGCAAGAACCTCAAGTTCAGCATCGAGATGGCCCGGACCGAGTCCAGGTACCTGAACGCCACCAGCGAGAAGGCCGAGCAGTACAGCCTCTCCACCCAGCTGGCCTTCTAGGCGCGCGAGCTCTCGCGGACACGGGGGCGCACCGGCCGGGCACCGCGTCCGGCGCGGGGCGCCCCCGTGCGCTTCGGCCACCGCCCCGGGCGCCAGGGGCCCTTTCCCGTTGAACGGGGCGGGGGGATCGCTGGTAGTCTGTGCCTCCTCGAGCGCGGGCCCCGCCGGGCACGGCGACACCGGAGAGCGACCGGATGACCGAGTTCCTGCAGTCCCTGATCTCGGGGGTCCTGGTGGGAGGGGCCTACGCGCTCATCGGCATCGGGCTCACCATCATCTTCGGCGTCATGCGCATCATCAACTTCGCGCACGGCGACCTCCTCATGGTGGGCACCTACATCACCTACTTCGCCTTCACCCTCCTCGGCATCGACCCCTTCCTCTCCATCGTCATCTCCATCCCGCTGATGTTCCTGCTCGGGGCCTTCCTGCAGAAGGTCTTCATCAACCGGGTGCTGAACGCGCTGCCGCAGAACCAGATCCTGCTCACCATCGGGCTCGGGCTGGTGATGAGCAACACGGTGATGATGCTCTTCACCTCCGATTACCGGATCCTCACCACCAGCTACTCCTCGAGCTCGGTGCGGATGGGCGGACTCTCGATCTCGACGCCGCTGGTGCTCTCCTTCCTGGTGACCGCGGTCATCACCGCCTTCCTCTACTGGTTCCTGCTCAAGACCGACACCGGTCAGGCGATCCGCGCCACGGCCCAGGACCGCGAGGCGGCCCAGCTCATGGGAATCGACGTGAAGCGGATGAGCGTGCTCGCCACCGGCATGGGCTCGGCGCTGGCGGGCACCGCCGGCGCCCTGATCCTGCCCACCTACTACACGTTCCCGCAGGTGGGCTCGACCTACACCCTCAAGGCCTTCGTCATCGTGGTGCTGGGCGGCATGGGCAGCGTCATCGGGGCCACCCTGGGCGGCCTGGTGGTGGGGGTGGCCGAGTCGCTGGCGAGCTATTTCACCTCGTCGGATCTCAAGGAGCTCTTCGTCTTCGTCCTCTTCCTGGTGGTGCTCCTGTTCCGCCCGGCCGGCCTGCTCGGCAAGTCGAGGATGTGACCGCCGTGCGCGCCGGCTCCCCCTCCTGCGCCCCGCGCGGCGCCTCCCCCCTGCCGGTGGTCGGCTTCCTGGCGGCGGCGGCCCTGCTGGCCGCCGTCCCGGCCTTCGTCCAGAGCCCCTACGCGCTCCACGTGATGGTCCTGCTCTTCCTGGCCATCATCCAGGGGGAGAGCTGGAACGTCCTCGGCGGCTACACCGGCCAGTACTCGGTGGGGCACGCCGCCTACTTCGGCGTCGGTGCCTACGTCACCCTGATGCTGCTCCAGTTCAGGCAGGTGCCGCCGTGGTGGGGCGCTTGGGCGGCGGTGCTGCTGGCGGTGGTCCTGGGCCTGGTGGTCGGGAGCATCACCTTCCGGCTGCGGGGGCCCTACTTCGTGCTGGCGTCGATCGCCGTCGCCGAGATCGTCCGCCTCGTCGTCCAGAACTGGAAGAGCGTGACCAACGGCGCCGAGGGCATCCTGGTCACCGAGGTGCCGGCGCTGCGGATCGGCGGCCACCTGGTCACCGACTTCACCGGAAAGGTCCCCTTCTACTACGCGGGGCTGGGCCTGGCCGCCGTCACCGTGGCGGTGAACTGGGCGGTGCAGCACTCCAAGCTGGGCTACTACTTCCAGGCCATCCGCGAGGATCAGGACGCCGCCCACTCGCTCGGCATCTCGCTGGCGCGCTACAAGAACGTGGCGCTCGCCATCTCGGCCTTCTTCACCGCCTGGTCCGGCGCCTTCTACGGCATCTACGTGGGATTCGTCGACCCGAACCTGCTGGCGGTGGACGTCTCGGTGCAGATCGTCCTCATCTGCATCATCGGGGGCATCGGCACCATCCTCGGGCCCGTCCTGGGGGCGCTGGTGCTGGTCCCGCTCTCCGAGGCGCTGCGCTCGAACCTCATCGCCGAGGGCCTCTTCTCGCTGGGGCTGTCCCCCACGTCCCGGACCGGCCTCTTCCTCAAGGAGAACCTGGCCCAGGCCCACGTGCTCATCTACGGCATCCTGGTGGTGGTGGTGATCCTCTACATGCCGGACGGCGTCCTCGGGTTCGTGAAGAACCTCGCCCGGAGGCGCGCCGCGGCCCGCGGCGCCGCGGCGGCCGCCACCGGGGGGGCCGCCTGATGGCCGCCCCGGTCCTCGAGATCAAGCAGGTCTCCAAGTTCTTCGGCGGCCTGGCGGCCAACGCCAACGTCTCCTTCTCCATGGAGGAGGGGATGATCATGGGGCTCATCGGCCCCAACGGCGCCGGCAAGACCACCCTCTTCAACTGCATCACCGGGTACTACCCGCCCAGCCGGGGCGAGATCCTCTTCAAGGGCCGGCGGATGAACGGCCTCCAGCCGGACCAGGTGTGCAAGCTGGGCATGGCCCGCACCTGGCAGAAGGTCCGCCCGCTGGCGAAGATGACGGTGCTCGACAACGTCATGGTGGGCGCGCTGGCGCGCACCAACAGCCTGCGGGTGGCCCGCCAGGCGGCGATGGAGCAGCTGGGCGTCGTGCGGCTGGCGCAGCGGGCCGGCGCCCTGGCGGGCGGCCTGCCCATCGGCGAGCGGAAGCGGCTGGAGGTGGCGCGGGTGCTCGCCACCCGGCCCGAGATCCTGCTCCTCGACGAGGTCATGGGAGGCCTGAACCCCGCCGAGAGCGAGGAGATCATCCAGCTCATCCTGGAGCTCAAGCGGGGCGGGCTGACGCAGATGGTCATCGAGCACGACATGAAGGCCATCATGCGCATCAGCGACCGGATCGTGGTCCTCAACTCGGGCGAGAAGCTGGCCGAGGGGCTCCCCGCGGAGATCGTGAGCAACCGGGACGTGGTGACCGCCTACCTGGGAGAGGGCTTTGAGTAGCCTGCTCGAGCTCCGCCAGCTGTCGTTCAGCTACGGCGACCTCCGGGTGCTCTGGGACGTGGACCTGGAGGTCCGGGCCGGCGAGATCGTGACGGTGGTGGGCTCGAACGGCGCCGGCAAGTCCACCACCCTGAAGAACGTCTCGCGGCTGGTGATGCCCGACTCGGGCTCGCTCCTCTTCGACGGGATGGACCTGACCCGGCTCGAGCCCCACCACGTGGTGGAGCGGGGCGTCATCCAGGTGCCGGAGGGGCGGCACATCTTCCCCGAGATGACGGTGGTCGAGAACCTGCGGATGGGCTCCTTCGTCAAGTCCTCGCGCCCGGACCGGGAGAGGAACGTGGACCGGGTCTTCGCGCTCTTCCCGCGGCTGCGGGAGCGCGCCCGCCAGCTCGGCGGGACGATGTCCGGAGGAGAGCAGCAGATGCTGGCCATCGCCCGCGGGCTGATGGCGAACCCGCGGCTCCTCCTCCTCGACGAGCCCAGCCTGGGGCTCTCCCCGTTGTTCGTGAAGAGCATCTTCGACATCATCAAGGAGATCAACCGCCAGGGGGTGACCATCCTGCTGGTGGAGCAGAACGTCTTCCAGTCGCTGCGCATCGCCCACCGCGCCTACGTGCTGGAGACCGGGCGGGTGGTGCTCACCGGAGCCGGTGAGAAGCTGCTCGCCGATGACCACGTGAAGAAGGCCTACCTGGGGATGTGACATGGACCCGATGAAGACCAAGGTGCGCGACTGGATGACGCCGAACCCCATCACCATCGACGCGGGCGCGACCATCGTCGAGGCCATCCACCTGCTCAAGGAGAAGAACATCCGGCGCCTGCCGGTGACCAAGGGCGGGAAGCTGGTGGGGCTGGTGACCGAGCGGATGCTGCTCTCCTTCTCGCCCGGGAAGTCCACCTCCCTGGACACCTGGGAGGTCCACTACCTGCTGGCCAAGACGCCGGTGACCGCGGCCATGAACGCCAAGCCGCACACCGTGGGGCCCGACACCGACCTGGCCGACTGCGCCCAGCTCATCCACGACCGCAAGCTGAACGGCATCATGGTGGTGGACAAGTCGGGAGAGCTGGCGGGCATCCTCACCACCACCAACGCCCTCGAGGCGCTCATCTGGTTCACCAAGCAGGTGCAGGCCGCGGAGCGGAAGTAGCAGCTACTTCCGCAGCAGCACCACCGCCACCACCAGGCCATAGGCCACCACCACCGCCCGCATGATGCCGGCCGGGAGCCGCTGGGCCAGGTGCGCCCCGACGATGCCGCCGACGATCGAGGCCGCCGCCATCAGCGCCGCGTGCGGCAGCGAGGCCGCCCCCGCGACCAGGAAGTACACCGCCGCCACCCCGTTGATGACCAGGGAGAAGAGGAGCTTCAGCCCGTTGGCGTGCTGGAGGCTGGTGGGGAGCAGGATGCCCATGAAGGCCAGCATGATGATGCCCATGCCGGCGCCGAAGTAGCCGCCGTAGAAGGACACCAGCAGCTGGGCCATCCAGAGCGCCGGCGGCACCCGGCCCTCGCCCTGCGCCCGGTGGGACCGGACGAAGCGGGCGATGGGGTTCTGGAAGGAGATGAGGGCGCAGGCCAGGATGATGAGCCAGGGCACCACGGCGTTGAAGGCCTTCTCCGGGGTGTTGAGGAGCACCCAGGAGCCGAGGAGGCCGCCGACCGCCGAGGGCACGGTGAGGATGATGCCCCGGCGCCGCTCGTCCAGGATGTGGCTCCGGTAGGCCCAGGTGGAGGAGACCGTCCCGGGCCAGACGGCCAGCGTGTTGGTGGCGTTGGCGGCCACGCTCCCCATCCCGGTGAGCAGCAGCGCCGGGAAGGAGAGCAGCGAGCCGCCGCCGGCGATGGCGTTGATGACGCCGGCGCCGAAGCCGGCGGCCGCGAGCAGGAGCCAGATCATGGGCGCGCTACTCTACCCCACGGCGGGCGCATCCCGGCGCGCTTCCCCCGGCGCGTCTCGCTCGACGGGGCGGGGCGGGGCCCCGTATGATCGCGCTCGCCATGCCCACCGCCACCGCAGACCGCGCCGCCATCCTCCACTTCGCCGCCCGTCACGGGCTCTCGCCCGCGCTGCGGGACGGCGCGCCGCTCCTCGCGGCCGGGAAGGCGGAGGGAGCCGGGCGCTGCGGCTGGGAGCCGTTCTTCGCGGCGCTGCAGCGGGCAGGCCCGGCGCTCCTCCTGGACGACGCCGACCCCGGCGCCGCGCGCCCGGCGCCTTCCGCCGACCGCCACCCCCCGTCGCCCGCGCGCGCCTGGGCCGAGGCGCGCCGCTTCCTCGAGGCGCTCCGCGTCCGCCACGGAGAGGCGCGCGGCGCGGG
>DATIFE010000119.1:0-12093 GCA_035455425.1 Anaeromyxobacteraceae bacterium
CCTGGTTGACGACCTTCCAGAAGGCGCTCCACGCGAGCTGGCCTCGGGTGGAGGTGCAGACCACATGGGGATGGGTCCCCATGAGGCAGTAGGAGTGGATGCGGATGCCGTGCGCGGCCTTGTACCGGGCCAGGAGCTCCAAGAACCTCTGCCGCGCACCTGGTTCCTCGAAGACCAGGGAGTGGTTGTGGCTTCGCCAGGTGCAGTGGTTGGTGGTGTCCTCCGAGACCAGAAGGGCTCGCCGGATGCGCGGCATGCACGGCGCGCTCAGCAAGCGCCGGACCAAGGACCCGTAGGAGTCGACGCAGGGTGGGACGAGGTGGCGCGGCCGTCCTTCGGTCCATGGGCCGCCTGACGGTCCGTCAGGGATGGGACGGAACGACGTCCGGCACCAAGACGGCCGGCGCCTTCGGGACCTCCTCGATGCGGAAGCCGGCGACGAGCGCCCGCGGGTCGACCCGCCCCCCCGGGGCTCCGAGGCCGGAGAGCGCCGCCAGGAGCCCGACCACGGCCCGCGGGTCGGCGCCCCGCTGGCGCAGCTCCCCCAGCGAGAGCGCCGCGTGGCGCTTGGCCAGCCGCTCGCCGTCGGGTCCCACCACCAGCGGCACGTGGGCGAAGGACGGCGGAGCAGCGCCCAGGGCCCGGTAGAGGAGGATCTGGCGCGCCGTCGACGGGAGCAGGTCGTCGCCGCGCACGACCTCCGTGATCCCCATGGCGGCGTCGTCCACCACCACCGCCAGCTGGTAGGCCGGCACGCCGTCGGCCCGCATCACCACGAAGTCCCCGACCAGGGCCGACACGTCGAACGACTGAGCCCCGCGGAGGGCGTCCTCGAAGGAGACCGGACCCGGCGGCACGCGGAAGCGCCAGGCCGGCTTGCGCTCCCGGGAGAGCCGCGCGGCCTCGCCGGGAGGCAGATCGCGGCAGGTCCCCGGATAGCGGGGCCCCTCGTCGCCGGGGCCGTGCGGCGCCAGGGCCGCGGCGGCGATCTCGGCGCGCGAGCAGAAGCAGGGGTAGGCGACGCCGTCCCGGCGCAGCCGCTCCAGCGCCGCGGCATAGCCCTCCATCCTGCGGGACTGCCGGTAGGGGGCGTGCCGCCCTCCGACGTCCGGCCCCTCGTCCCAGTCGAGGCCGAGCCACCGCAGCTCCTCGAGGATCCGCGCCTCCATCCCCGGCCGCGCCCGGAGCAGGTCGGCGTCCTCGACCCGCATCACCATGGCCCCGCCCCGGGATCGCGCCGAGAGCCAGGCGAGCAGCGCCGTGCGCGCGTTCCCGAGGTGGAGCGGACCGGTGGGCGTGGGGGCAAAGCGACCGCGGGTGGGCTTCACGGCCGCGCGAGACTACCACGGCGCCTCGCGGAGCCGCCGCGGCCGCGGTGACGCAGGCGGGGGCGGCGGGCGCTCGTCCGCCGGGAAAAGACTTGCCTCCGGGGAGCGGAGCCCGCACCTTCTGTCCTGCATGCGCCAGGCGGGCGTCCTCATCCCCCTCTTCTCCATCCGCACGCCGTCCTCCTGGGGCGTGGGCGAGATCCCGGACCTGGTCCCCTTCTCCCGCTGGGCCGCCGCCAGCGGCTGCAGCGTGGTGCAGGTGCTGCCGGTGAACGAGGCCTCGCGCGGCCAGGACAGCCCCTACTCTGCGCTCTCGGCCTTCGCCATCGACCCGGTCTACGCCGCCCTCGAGGCGCTCCCCGACTTCGCGGCCGCCGGCGGAACCCTGGCGCTGGAGCCCGCGGACCGGGAGGAGCTGGCGCGGCTGCGCGCGGCGCCGGCCGTCGACTGGCATCGGGTCCGGCTCCTGAAGGGCCGGGGCCTCGATCTCGCCTTCCGGTCCTTCCAGGAGAAGGAGTGGCGGCAGCGTACGGCGCGCGCCGCCGAGCTCGAAGCCTTCTGCGCCGAGCACAAGGCCTGGCTCGACGACTACGCGCTGTTCGTCGCGCTGCACGACGACGTCTTCGGCGGCCGCCTCTGGACGGGCTGGCCCGCCCCGCTGCGCGACCGCGATCCCGCCGCCCTGGACCAGGCGCGCGAGGAGCTCCTCGAGCGCATCCTCTACGCCTCCTGGCTCCAGTGGCAGCTCGATCTCCAGTGGCGCGAGGCGCGGCGGGCCACCAACGCGGCCGGCGTGGAGCTCATGGGCGACCTGCCCTTCATGGTGGCCACCGACTCGGCGGACGTCTGGGCGCGCCCCTTCGACTTCCGGCTCGACGCCCGCGTCGGCGTGCCGCCCGACGCCTTCAGCGCCACCGGCCAGGACTGGGGCCTGCCGGTGTACCGCTGGGACGAGATGGAGAGGAACGGCTTCTCCTGGATGACGGAGCGGGCGCGCCGGTCCGGCGAGCTCTACGGCTACTACCGGGTGGACCACGTGGTCGGCCTGTACCGGACCTACTACCGGCCGGAGGGCGGCGGCGAGGCGGCCTTCGTCCCCGAGGGCGAGCCGGCCCAGATCCGCAACGGCGAGACGATGATGGCCATCTTCTCGAAGGCGGGCCGGGTCATCGCCGAGGACCTGGGCACGGTGCCCGACTTCGTGCGCGCCTCGCTCTCCCGCCTCGGCATCCCCGGCTACCGGGTGCTCCGCTGGGAGAAGGACGGCGCCGTCTTCCGCGATCCGGCGGCCTGGCCCGCGGTGAGCGTGGCCACCACCGGCACCCATGACACCGAGTCGGTGGCCGACTGGTTCGACGGCCTCCCCGCCGAGGAGCGCGGCGCGCTGCTCGCCATCCCGGGCCTCGCCGGGCTGCGGGCGCGGGCGCCGGAGCGCTTCGACGAGGGCGTGCGCGACGCGATCCTGGAGCTGGTCTACGGCTCGGCCTCGGAGCTGGTCCTGGTGCCCTTCCAGGACGCGCTGGGGACCCGCGAGCGGGTGAACCTGCCGGGAACCGTGCGCGCCGAGAACTGGTGCTACCGGACACCCATGGACGTCGCGTCGCTGGCGCTCGACCTCGGCACCGCCGCGCGGCTCCGGTCGCTGGCCGAGCGATCCGCCCGGCTGCCCCGCTGACGGCCGCCGGCGCACGGCCCGGCCGCGCCGCGCCCGGATCTCGCCTAGACTGGCGGCATGCCTCCGGGCCGCGCCCGCGCCTACCTCGTCCGCCACGCCAGGGCGGAGAAGGAGCACCCGGACGGCGACGGCGCCCGCCGCCTCACCGCGGAGGGGCGGGAGCGCTTCCGCGAGCTCCTCTCCGGGCTCTCCGGGTCGCTGGCCGTGGCCCGCATCCTGACGAGCCCGCTCGCCCGGGCCCGCGAGACGGCCGAGCTGCTCGCGGCCGCCACCGGTGCGCCGGTCGAGGAGGAGGAAGCGCTGGCGAGCGGCCGTTCGAGCGGGCGCGACCTGCTGGCGCTGGCGCGCGGCGCCGGCGACGGGGCGGCGCTGGTGGGCCACAACCCCGAGCTGGCCGAGGCGGTGGCCCTGGCCGCGGGCCGCGGCGAGGAGGTGAAGCCCGGCGCGGTCGCCGCAGTGGACTTCCTTCCCGGGGGGCCGGCGCTCGCCTGGCTGCGGAAGCCACCGAAGCTCCCCTGACGCCCTCCCGGCGCTCCCCCGCCTGACGGGGCGAGATCCTCCCCGGCCGCGGGTCCCGGAACTGCCCTCGGGGTCGCCGACCCGCTATGCTTCCGAGATGGCCGAGGCCGCGCCCGCCACCCCGAGCCGAGAGGTCCCCGCCTTCGTGCGCGAGCTCGACACGCTGGTGCGGGCCCGCTACCCGCTCCTGTACCTGGTCTCCTGGGAGGAGCAGCGCATCGACGCCATCCTGGCCGACCTGGCCAAGAGCCACGGGAAGGACCTCCTCTCCTGGTCGGTGACCCAGGGGCTCCGACGGGTCGAGAGCGCGCGCGGCCCCGGCGCCGAGGGGCCGAAGGATCCGGTCGAGGCGCTCCAGGCCATCGCCAAGCTCTCCGATCCGACGCTGGCGGTGCTGAAGGACTTCCACCCCTACCTCTCCGACCCGGCGGTGGTGCGGAGCCTGCGCGAGCTGGCCCACGACCTCAAGTCCACCTACACCACCGTGATCCTCCTCTCGCCGACGCTGGCCATCCCGCCGGAGCTGGAGAAGGAGGTCTCGGTCCTCGACGTCCCGCTGCCCACGGCCAAGGAGCTCCTCTCCCTCCTCAAGGAGATCGTCACCGTGGTCCGCAAGGGCAACCGCGCCCAGGTGAACCTGAACGTGCAGGAGGCGGAGCAGCTCATCCAGGCGGCGCTCGGCCTCACGCTCTCCGAGGCCGAGAACGCCTTCGCCAAGTCCATCGCCCACAACGGCCGGCTCGACAAGGACGACATCCAGCTGGTGCTGGACGAGAAGCGGCAGGTGATCCGCAAGGCCGGTCTCCTCGAGTACTACCCCACCGACGAGAAGCTCGCCAACGTGGGCGGCCTCGAGAACCTCAAGGCCTGGCTCTCGCGCCGCGCCGCGGCCTTCGGCGAGCCGGCCCGCAAGTTCGGCCTGCCCGAGCCCAAGGGGCTGCTCCTCCTCGGCGTCCAGGGCTGCGGCAAGAGCCTGAGCGCCAAGGCCATCGCCTCGACCTGGCGGCTCCCCCTGCTGCGCCTCGACATGGGGCGCATCTTCTCCGGCCTGGTGGGGTCCTCGGAGGAGAACCTGCGCCGGGCCATCCGCGTCGCCGAGGGCGTGGCGCCCGCGGTCCTGTGGGTGGACGAGATCGAGAAGGCGCTCAGCGGCGTCGCCTCCTCGGGGCAGTCGGACGGCGGGGTGACCGCCCGGGTCTTCGGGGCGCTGCTCACCTGGCTCCAGGAGAAGACGGCGCCGGTCTTCGTGGTCGCCACCGCCAACCGCATCGACCTCCTCCCGCCCGAGCTCCTGCGCAAGGGGCGCTTCGACGAGATCTTCTTCATCGACCTGCCGGCCGCGGCCGAGCGCCGGGAGATCTTCCAGATCCACGTGGCGCGGCGGGGCCGCCGGCCCGAGGGATACGACCTGCAGCGCCTGGCGCAGCTCGCCGAGGGGTACAGCGGCGCCGAGATCGAGCAGGCGGTGGTCTCGGCGCTCTACGACGCCTTCGCCGAGCACGGGGAGCTCGCCCAGGCTCACCTCGAGAAGGCGGTCCGCGAGTCGATCCCGCTCGCCGCCACCATGCGGGAGGAGATCGCGCGGCTCCGCGAGTGGTCCCGCACCCGCACCCGGCCCGCCTCGAGCCAGACCGCGGAGGAGGTCCCCCGTGCGCTGGCGGCGCGCTTCGGGCCACCCATGTCATGAGCGGAAGCGGCGAGAGGTTCCGGCGCTTCGAGCACCTGGAGCGGCCCCGCAAGGACGGCCCCGACGGCGACGAGCGCCCCAGCGCGGCCGGCCGCTTCGAGGGCGTGGAGGCCGAGCGCCAGGGGCGGCCGGCGCCCGGCGTGCCCGCCTCGTCGCGCGATCGCTTCGCGCCGCCGCGGGAGCGGCCGCCCGACGTGGCGGCGCCGGCGGACGACGAGCAGCCCTTCACCCGCTGCCTGCGGTGCGAGACCGACAACTCCCGCTTCGCCGGCGCCTGCTCCAGCTGCGGCGCCGACCTCCGCACCGCGGAGCAGCGGGAGTTCAACGCCGGGCTCTGGGCCCGGCGCAGGAAGGAGCGGGAGGACCTGGAGCGCGAGAACGACGCCCTGCGCGCCGCACGGGCCGAGGCCGAGGCCGAATCGGCGCGCGCCCGGCGCCAGGCCGCCGAGGAGATGGCGCGCGAGGTGGGCGAGCGGGAGCGGGCGCGGCTCGGGGGCGCCGGCGGCTGGGGCGACGCCTGGGGCGGACACCCGCCCCGCGACCCCGACGCGCCCTGGGGCGGCGCCGGCGACCCGACGCCGGTGGGCCTCCGGCTCCTCCGGCGCATCCGCAACCCGCTGTGGCGCCTCCTGGCCATCGGCGGCCTGGTCCTCGCGGCGGTGCTGGCGCTGGCCCTGGCCCGGGTCAACCCGGTGGCGCTGGTGGTGGTGGTCTCGATCCTGGTCGGCCTCTTCACCCCGCGCGGCCGCGGGCGCCGCCGCTGGTGGTGACGCGTGTCCCAGGGCGCGGAGATCGCGGTGGTGGTCGAGGGGCTGGCCGAGCTGTTCCGGGCCGCCGCCGAGGCGGGCGCCGAGGTGCTCCGGGAGAGGAAGAGGCTCAGGGCCGCCGACGGGAAGGAGCACGAGGTGGACGCCGTCCTCCGGGACGGCGCCGCCGAGGTGGGAGTCCGCATGGATCCCGCCGGCGGGCAGGCGGTGTTCGTGCCCCAGGACTGCGAGGCGGGCGCGGGAAGGGCGCTGGCCGGCCGGGTGGTGCAGCGCTACGCCTACTCGCGGGTCCTCCAGGAGCTCCGGGCCAAGGGCTACCAGGTCTCGCGCGAGGAGAAGCAGCGCGACGGGTCGGTGAAGCTCGTGTTCCAGCGCTGGAGGTGAGGCGTGGCCGACAAGCTCGAGATCGAGGTGGTGATCGCGGCCGACGGCTCGGTCCGCCTCGAGACCCGCGGCCTCAAGGGGCAGGCCTGTCTCGCCGAGACGGCCGAGCTGGAGAAGGCGCTCGGGCGCGTGGTGCGGCGCGAGAGGACGCGCGAGTTCTGGCAGCAGCCGGCCGCGGCCCGGGGGAGCGCCCGGCGGCGCTGACCCGCCCGCGGCCCTTGATCTCGCTGCCCGCCCGGGCGATCTTCCGCGTTCCACGACGAGGGAGATCTCCCGTGCCAGCCGCGAGCGCAGAGCTCACCAAGAAGTGCGTCGACACCATCCGCTTCCTGGCCGCCGACGGCGTCCAGCAGGCCAACAGCGGCCACCCCGGCCTGCCCATGGGCGCGGCCGACATGGCCTTCGTCCTCTGGACGCGCCACCTGCGCTTCGACCCCGGGGAGCCCCGCTGGCCGGGGCGCGACCGCTTCCTGCTCTCGGCCGGCCACGGGTCGATGCTGCTCTACTCGCTGCTGCACCTGGCGGGCTTCGACGTCTCCCTCGACGACCTGCGCTCCTTCCGCCAGATGCACTCCCGCACCCCGGGCCATCCCGAGTTCGGGCACACCCCGGGCGTCGAGATCACCAGCGGTCCGCTGGGCCAGGGCTTCGCCAACGGCGTGGGCATGGCACTCGGCCAGGCCATGCTCTCCGCCCGGCTCGGCCCCGGCAACCCGCTCGAGGACCACTTCGTCTACGCCCTGGTCTCCGACGGCGACCTGATGGAGGGCGTGGCGGCCGAGGCCGCCAGCTTCGCCGGCCACAACCGGCTCGGCCGCCTCGTCTACCTCTACGACGACAACGAGATCACCATCGACGGCCGGACCTCCATCGCCTTCACCGGCGAGGACGTGACCCGGCGCTTCGAGGGGTACGGCTGGCAGGTGCAGTCCGTGGACGGCCGCGACCACGAGGGGATCTCCCGGGCCCTGGCCGCGGCCCGGGCCGACCCGCGCCCGAGCCTGATCCGCGTCCGCACCGTCATCGGCTACGGCGCGCCCCGCAAGCAGGGGACGAGCAGCGCCCACGGCGCGCCGCTCGGCGAGGAGGAGCTGGCCGCCGCCAAGAGGAACCTGGGCTGGCCCGAGAGCCCCCGATTCCTGGTGCCGGACGACGTCCGGGCATTCTGGGCCGCGCTGCAGGCGGAGAGGCGGGCCGAGGCCGACGCCTGGCGCCGGAAGGAGGCGGCCTGGCGCACCGAGAACCCGGACGAGGCGCGCATCCTGGACGCCCATCTCGAGCGGACCGTGCCCGCCGACCTGCGCCAGCGGCTCCTGGAGGTGGCCGACCCGGTCGACTCCACCCGCAAGCTGTCGAACGCCGTCATCCAGCGGGCCGCGGCGCTGGTGCCCTCGCTGGTGGGCGGCTCGGCGGACCTGGCCGAGTCGAACCTCACCGACATCAAGGGCGGCGGGGCGGTGGCGGCCGGGAGCTACGACGCCCGCAACATCCACTTCGGCATCCGCGAGCAGGCCATGGGCGCCATCGCCAACGGGCTGGCCTACGACGGGCTCTTCCTCCCCTTCGCCGCCACCTTCCTCGTCTTCTCCGACTACATGCGCCCCCCGGTGCGGCTCGCCGCGCTGTCGCGCCTCCAAGTGATCTACGTCTGGACGCACGACTCCATCTTCCTGGGCGAGGACGGCCCCACGCACCAGCCGGTGGAGCACCTCACGGCGCTGCGCGCCATCCCCAACCTGCACGTGGTCCGCCCGGCCGACGGGCTGGAGACGGCGGTCGGCTGGGCGCACGCGCTGACGAGGCGCGACGGCCCCACGGCGCTGGTCCTGACGCGCCAGAAGGTCGGAAGGGTCGACCGGCCGGGCGGGTTCGACGCCGAGCGCGCCGCCCGCGGCGCCTACGTGGTGCGGGAGGCGGAAGGGGCGACGGTCACCGTGGCGGCGAGCGGCTCCGAGGTGGCGCTGGCGCAGGCGGCGCTGGAGCTGCTGGCACAGAAGGGGATCGCGGCGCGGCTGGTCTCCGTGCCCTGCCTGGCCTGCTTCGAGGCGCAGCCGGAGGACTACCGCGAGGAGGTGCTGCCGCGCTCCCACCGCATCGCCGCGGTGGAGGCGGCCCGCGGCACCGAGTGGTGGCGCTGGGTCGGGCGCGACGGGCTGGTGATCGGCGTCGACGGCTTCGGCGCCAGCGCGCCGGAGAAGGCGCTGGCCGAGGCCTACGGCCTCACCCCGGCCAGGGTGGCGGCGCGGATCGAGCGCTGGCTGGCCGCCTAGCGCCGCCGCGGCGGCGCGCGGCCCCGCCGGAAACGCCGCGGGCCCCGCCTCGCGGCAGGGCCCGCCCGGTCGTGCAAGGCTGGGAGCCGGACCCGCTACCGCATCGCGGGCACGGACGCCATCGGCTGGGGCGACGGCTGCGCGGCCACGGGGCGCGGCTCGAGCTTCTCGCCGCGCGACAGCATCTTGAGGGAGAGGGCCAGCAGGCTCGCCAGGAGCTCGCCCGAGCCCGGCACGTCGAGCTTCCGGTAGATCCGCTTGCGCCGCGCGCGGATGGTCTCCGGCGAGACGCCGGCGGCGGCCGCCGAGTCCTTGCAGGCGAAGCCCTGCGCGATGCGGAGCACCTCGGCCCTCTCCGCCGGAGTGAGCGACGTGCCCTCGAGGAACTTGGCAGCGAACGGAGTGAGGATCTCGATGTCGATCTGAGGCATGTGGTTCCTTCCCGGTGAGGCCGCGTGGGCCATGTCCGCCGGCTGCCCAACAGCGGCCCGGGTATCCGGGTCCGCTGCCCCCATTTGCGACCGGCACCCGGGAGGATGACAACGGTCTTTCCGGCTGCCAACCCCCCTCCCACCTGTGCTCACAAGCCCGCGCAGGATAAGTCCTTTTCGGGTCTGCTGGGCACCTGTCTGGAGCCTGCCGGAATACGGCCCGTTTAGGATGGCGATATGGCCTCGAAACGGGTGTTACCCGGCGGGCCGCCGGGAACCCTCTGGTACCATGGCGCCCCCGTGGCCAAAGGCCGCATCGCCCTCGCGCAGGTGAACCTCACCGTCGGTGACTTCGCCGGCAACGCCGCCAGGATCCGCGACCGGGTCGAGCGGGGGCGCGACGCCGGTGCGGCGCTGGTCGTCTTCCCCGAGCTCTCCCTGTGCGGCTACCCGCCCCGGGACCTCCTCGACCAGCCGGAGTTCCTCGCCCGGGCCGAGGCCACCCTGCGGGAGCTGGCCCAGCCCGCCTCCTGGTCGCGAGGCGTCGCCTTCGTCGTCGGCTTCCCCGAGGCGGTCCGGGACGCGCCGGCGCCGGGCCTGTACAACGCCGCCGCGCTGATCGAGGAGGGCCGCGTCTCCGCGGTGGGGCGCAAGTCGCTGCTCCCCACCTACGACGTCTTCGACGAGACGCGCTACTTCCTGGCCGCTCCCGCCAGCACCGCCTCGCCGTCCGAGGGGCTGGGGCTGACGCTCGGGCTGTCCATCTGCGAGGACATCTGGAACGACAAGCGCTTCTGGACGAGCCCGCGCTACCCGCGCGACCCCATCGCCGAGCTCCGGGCCCTGGGCGCCCCCCTGGTGGTGAACATCTCCGCCTCCCCCTACGCCATGGGGAAGCCCGCGCTCCGGGAGAGGATGCTCTCCGCCGCCGCAGGGGGTCACGGCGTGGCGGTGGCGTACGTGAACCAGGTGGGCGGGAACGACGCGCTCCTCTTCGACGGCGCCTCGATGCTCCTCGCGCCCGACGGCGCCGTGCTGGCCCGGGCGCCCCTCTTCGAGGAGGCCCTGGTGCTCGCGGGGCTCGACGGCTCGGCCCCGGAGATCCGGGTGGAGCCGGGGGGCCCGGGCCCCGGCCCCGCCGCCGCCGGCAGCCCGGAGGGAGAGGCGGACGAGGTCTTCCGCGCCCTGGCGATGGGGCTGCGGGACTACGCCCGCAAGTGCGGCTTCCGCGGGGCGGTGGTGGGCCTCTCGGGGGGGATCGACAGCGCCCTGACCGCCTGCGTCGCGGTGGAGGCGCTCGGCGCCCCCGGCGTCCTCGGCGTCGCCATGCCCTCGCGCTACAGCTCCGGCCACTCGCGCGAGGACGCGGAGCTCCTGGCCCGGAGCCTCGGCATCCGCTTCCGGGAGATCCCCATCGAGCCCATGCACGCGGCCTTCCTCGCCCAGATGGAGCGCTCCGGCGGCCGCCCGCTCGGGGACATCGCCGAGCAGAACGTCCAGGCGCGCATCCGGGGCCAGATCCTGATGGCCATCTCCAACGACGAGGGGCTCCTCTGCCTCTCCACCGGCAACAAGAGCGAGCTGGCCGTGGGCTACTGCACGCTCTACGGCGACATGGCCGGGGGCCTGGCGGTGATCGGCGACCTGCCGAAGACGCTCGTCTACCGGGTGGCGCGGGAGGCCAACCGCCGGGCGGGCCGGGCGCCGATCCCCGAGCGGACCTTCACCAAGCCCCCCAGCGCCGAGCTCAAGCCCGGCCAGACCGACCAGGACTCCCTGCCACCCTACGAGGTGCTGGACGACATCCTGGCGGCGTACATCGAGGAGCGGCTGCCGCCCGACGAGATCGCGGCCCGCGGCCACGACGCCGCCACCGTGCGCCGGGTGCTCCGGATGGTGGTCGGGAGCGAGTACAAGCGGCGCCAGGCGGCGCCGGTGCTAAAAGTGACTGCCAAGGCGTTCGGCGAAGGACGACGCCTGCCCATCGCCCACGGGTTCCGGTACTGAGACCCGCGGGGGGCGGGGCGTGGCGCCGGGTCTCGAGGGGCCGGCGCCGGGGGATCGCGTGCCAGGGAACGACGGACCGAGCACCGACGTCATCCGGCCCGGGGCGCTCTCGGCGCTCCTCGCCGAGCTGGCGCACGTGCCCGGCGACACGGGCGACAGCTGGTCCCGGACCCTCCGCCCGGGCGCCGTGGTCGGCCGGTTCGAGCTGGTCCGCGAGCTGGGCCGGGGCGGATTCGGCGTGGTCTACGAGGCGCGGGACCGCGAGCTGGGCCGCACCGTGGCCTTCAAGGCCGTCCGCTCCGGGCAGATGCGGGAGATCCGCGAGGAGCGGCTCCTGCGCGAGGCGGAGGCCGCCGCGCGCCTCTCGCACCCCAACATCGTCACCCTCTTCGACGTCGGCCGGTGCGAGGACGGGCCCTACCTGGTCCTGGAGCTGCTGCGCGGCGAGACGCTGGGATCCCGCCTGGCGCAGGGCCCGGTCCCACTGGCCGAGGCGGTCCACCTGGCCGCCGAGGTGGCCAAGGGCCTGGCGCACGCCCATTCCCAGGGCATCATCCACCGCGACCTCACCCCGGGGAACGTCTTCCTCTGCGGCGACGGCCAGGTGAAGGTGCTGGACCTCGGCATGGCCCACGCCTTCGGGCACCGCAAGATCGACGGGGGGACGCCGGACTTCATGGCGCCGGAGCAGGCGGAGGGTGCGCCGGAGGACGAGCGCACCGACGTCTACGCGCTGGGGGTGATCCTGTACCGGCTCCTCCTGGGCGAGCTGCCCTTTCCCCCGGCCGGCAAGGCCGGGGCGCGCCGCCGGCCGCCGCCGGCCCTGGAGGTGCCGGACGCCCCGGCGCTGGGGGAGCTCGTCGGCCGCATGCTGGCGGAGCGGCCGGTGGAGCGGCCCCGGGACGCGGCGGAGGTGCTGGCGACGCTGCGCGAGGTGGAGCGGGAGCTGGAGCACTCGGCGGGAGCCCCGGCGGCTCCCGTCCGCAGGCGCCGGAGCCCCCTGCGCGCCGGGCTGGCCGCGCTGG
>DATIFE010000120.1:0-9121 GCA_035455425.1 Anaeromyxobacteraceae bacterium
CGGGGAGCGGGTCGACGCCGGCGCCGCGCCGGCCGAGCGGCGCCGGACCTCGCGCCGCATCGCCGAGCGGCTCCAGGCGCTGGACCGGGGTGCGCTGCGGGAGGCGGTGGCCCGGCCCCTGGCGCACGTCCCCGCCTCGCCGCTCCCCCGGCACCCGGTCCCGGTGACGACCGCGGCCCCGCCGCGGAGGGAGCCGCTGGCCCCCATCCTCTCGCCTCCTCCCGTCCCGGGCCACTCCGAGGTCGAAGGGCAAGGCGCCGCGACCGCCGCCACCCGGAGCACGACATTCGATCCCGCGCTCGCCGAGGCGGCGCTCGCCGAGGTGCGGGCGGCGCTGCGGGGGAGCACCGCGGCGGAGATCGCGGCGGCGCTCGGCGCCGGTCCCGGCCCGGTGGAGGGGGCCCTGCGCGCGCTCGTGGCGCAGGGCCGGATCGTCCCTCGCGGCCCACGCTTCTTCATGAGCTGACGGAGGCGCCGTGGAGAACGTCCGCTACAGCCCGAAGCGCATGGCCGAGATCCTCGGCGCCACCGCCAGGCAGGTGGCCGACCTGATGGGCAAGAGGGAGGAGGGCTACTCGCCCGCCGACCTGCGCGAGGCGCGGGAGAAGCTGCGCCGGACGCCGCCGCGCCAGGCCACGCGCGTCCGGCTCTTCCTGAACTTCAAGGGGGGCACGGGGAAGACCAGCCTCTCCACCAGCTACGCCTACCGGCTCGCCGAGCGCGGCCACCGGGTGCTGATGGTGGACCTCGACAGCCAGGGGCACGCCACCAAGTGCCTGGGCCAGGAGGGGTCGAGCGTGACGCGAACCCTCCACGACGTCCTCATCCGCAAGGTGCCGCTGGCCGAGGTCACCGTGGCCACCGGCATGCCCGGGCTGGACCTCGTCCCCTCGAACCTGGCGATGAGCACCATCGACCTGGCCCTCATGCCGCTCGCCGGGCGCGAGTTCCGGCTGCGCAAGGCGCTGGAGGAGGCGGGTGGGGCGTACGACTACGTGGTCATGGACGCGCCGCCGAGCTTCGGGCTCCTGAACCTCAACGCGCTCATGGCGGCCAGCGACCTGGTCATCCCGGTGCTGGCGGACTTCCTCTCCTACGACGGGCTGCGGCTGCTCTTCGAGACGGTCCAGGGCCTCGAGGAGGACCTCTCGCACCAGCTGGAGAACATCTTCATCGTGGTCAACGCCTACAACCAGACCTTCAAGATCGCCCGGGAGGCCCTGGAGGCGCTCCGGGCCCACTACGCCGAGTACCTGCTCGGGAGCGTGGTGCGCCAGTGCACCAAGTTCGCCCAGGCCTCGTCCGAGGGCTGGCCCATCTTCGCCTTCGATCCCGACTCCAAGGGGGCCCGGGACCTGGAGGCGATGATCGACGAGATCGAGAAGCGCGTCGCCGCGGCACCGGCCGCCGCGGGCGCAGCGGGAGCCTGAAGCCATGCGCAAGGCCTTCGACGCCAACGTGCCCAAGCTGAAGCCGCGCCTGCGGAGCGGCGGCCCCGGAGGGGAGGGCGGGGCGGACCCCGTCGCCCCTGCCGCGACGCCGACCCCGACCTCGACCTCGAAGGAGAGCCCGACCCCCAACGGGACCCCGGCCGCGCGGGCGCCGGGCCCCGCCGCCGCGGCCAGCCGCATCGCCGAGGCCATGGCGGCCAAGGTGGCCGCGGAGCCGGCGGAGATCCTGGGGGACCTCGAGGCGCGGAGGGCGCGCCTCGAGAAGATCAAGCGAAGGGTGGCCGAGGCCGCCCGGGAGCGGCCGCGGGTCGAGGCGGCGCCGGAGAGCCCGGCCCGCGCCGCCGAGAGCGTGCTCGGCATGGCGCGGGATCTGGAGCTGCAGATCTCGCGGTCGCGCGATGCCCAGGAGGCGCTGCGCGCGGACCTGGCCGAGGCCCGCGCCGAGCTGGCCCGGGGCGCGGCCGAGGCCCGGGGCGCGGCCGAGCGGATCGCCGCCGCGGAGCGCCAGGCGGAGGAGAAGCGGGCCATGCTGGCCGAGCTCCTCGGCGAGCTGTCGGCGCTGGAGGAGGAGCGCGACCGGGCGGTGGAGCGCGCCCAGGCGCTCGGGGCCCTGGACGAGGAGCGGCAGGAGATCGCCGACGCCCTTGCGGCCCGCGCCGAGGCGGCCGAGAAGGTCCGCGAGGAGGCCCGCGAGGAGGCGCGCAGGCTCGCCGAGGACCTGGACCTCCGGCTGGCCGAGGGGGCGCGGCTCCGGGCGGCCCTCGCCGAGGTGACCCGCGAGCGCGACGAGCTGGCGCGCGAGCTCGACCGGACGCGCCGCGAGCGCGACGAGCTCTCCGAGGCCCGGCGGGCGCTGGAGCAGGTGCACCAGGCCCTGGCCACCGCCCGCTCCCGCATCGGCTGATCGCGGCCCGGCGGTCCCGGCCGGCGAGGCCCGGGGGAGCGGACCGGGCGCGGCAGGAGCGCGCACCCCCGTCCGGGGCGGCCCATGCGGGAACGTCGCAGGCGCTCCTGTTCCCTTGAGCGGCGCCGGGGCCGGTGCAACGCTTCCAGCCAGGCGGAGAGGACGGCCGGAGCGGTGGAGGGCCCGCTCCTCCCGCGAGAGGAAATCATGGCGACGAGGGCCGAGTGGTTCCGCTACCAGGCCGAGAGGTCCGGCGCGAAGAAGAGCGCGGCTTCCCCGAAGGCGGCCGCGCCCGAGGCGGCGCACGACCCGGTGCGGGCCGGCAAGAAGGCCGTCTACGTGCTGGAGGACAGCGCCGGGCGCCCCTCGCGCAAGTCGACGCGGAAGGCCTCGAACCGCCAGAAGACCGACGTGCAGTACCGGATGAAGCGGCGCACCTCCGAGAGCCGCCCCGCGAGCGGCGGCAAGCGGGGCATGTAGCGGCGCGGCGGAGCGAGGGGGTCGGCGACGAGCGCGGTGACGGACGGGCTCGAGCGGATCGTCGCGGGGCTGGTCCCCGGCGGGAAGCTCCTGTCCGTCGAGCTGCTCTCGCCCGACCAGGGCACCGGGACCACCGGGAAGGCGGAGGGCTACGGCAAGCCGCTGCGCCTCCGCGTCCGCGACGCCTCCGGCGTGGAGCGGAACCTGGTCTTCCGCACCGCCGCCGCCAACGAGTTCGGCCACGACCGCCGCGCCGACCGCTGCGAGGAGATGCTCCTCGCCTACGACACCTTCAACGGCGTGCCCCGCCACGTCCGGGCGCTGGACGTGGGGGCCATCCTGCCGGACGGCCGGCTCCTCTCCCTGCGGGAGGCCGGCGAGATGTACCTGGTCACCGGGTGGGCCGAGGGGACGCTCTACGCCGAGGACCTGCGGCGCGTGGCCCGCGACTCCGAGTCCTCTCCCCTCGACCACGCCCGCTGCGAGGCGCTGGCCACCTACCTGGCCGAGCTCCACGCCACCAAGCTCGACGACCGGGTGGCCTGGCGGCGCGCGGTGCGGGACCTGGTGGGGCACGGCGAGGGGATCGCCGGCATCTGCGACGCCTACCCCGCCGACGCGCCCGGGGCCGAGCCGGGGCGGCTCCGGGAGCTGGAGCGGCGCTGCCTGGAATGGCGCTTCCTCCTGCGCGACCGCCCCGAGCGGCTCTCCCGCACCCACGGCGACTTCCACCCCTTCAACATCGTCTTCGGCAAGGGCGCGGACTTCACCCTCCTCGACGCCAGCCGCGGCGCCCGGGGCGACCCGGCCGACGACGTGGCCGCCCTGGCGGTGAACTACGTCTTCTTCTGCGCCGAGCGCCGGCCGTCCTGGCCGCGCGGGCTCGGCCCGCTGTGGCACCGCTTCTTCGACACCTACCTCGAGAGGAGCGGCGACCGCGGCATGCTCGAGGCCCTGCCGCCCTTCCTCGCCTGGCGGCTGCTGGTGGTCTCCTGCCCGCGCTTCTACCCGGGGCTCGGCCCCGCGGCGCGGAGCTCGCTCCTCGACCTCGCCGAGCTGGCGCTCTCGTCGGCGCGCTTCGAGCCCCGGCTGGCGGGCGAGGTCCTCTCGTGAGGGGAGCGGTGGTCTGGGTCACCGGGCTCCCCTCGGCCGGGAAGTCCACCCTGGCGCGGCGCGTCCAGGCGGGGCTGGCGGCCCGGGGCCGGCCGGCCGCGCTCCTCGACGGAGACGAGGTCCGGCGCTGCCTGGTTCCCGGGCCGGGCCACCTGCCGGCCGAGCGCGACGCCTTCTACGAGACCCTGGCGCGGCTGGCGGGGCTGCTGGCGCGGCAGGGACTGGTGGCGCTGGTGGCCGCCACGGCCCACCGCCAGGCACACCGGGACCGCGCCCGGGAGCTGGCGCCGCGCTTCGTCGAGGTCTTCGTCCGCACGCCGGCCGCGGAGTGCGAGCGCCGGGACGCCAAGGGGCTGTACGCGCTCTTCCGCCAGGGAAAGGCCCCGCTCCTGCCCGGCCCGGGCGTGCCCTACGAGTCGCCGCAGGCGCCCGAGGTGGTGGCCGACGGCGGCCAGGACGACCGCGCCGTGGAGGCGGTGCTGGCCCGGCTCGGGGACGGGTAGCGCCCCGTCTCGCTGTGCCGCCGTCCGCGCCGAGCCTGTCGAAGCAGGAACGGCGGTGCCGTCACCCGGACTTCACCGTGCGGACGCCCTCGGCGGGCGAGGGCAGTGGCGTGGCCGCCGGGCGCGCCAGCCGCGCCGCCTCGATGGCCTCGTGGGCCGCGTACTTGTAGGCCTCGCCCAGCGTCGGGTAGTTGAAGACCGCCTCGATGAAGTAGCGGATGCTGCCGCCGTGGGCCATCACCGCGTTGCCCAGGTGCACCAGCTCCGAGGCGTGCGGCCCGATGCAGTGGACCCCCAGCAGCAGCCCCTCCGGCGCGGCGATGAGCTTGACGAAGCCGACCGCCTCGCCCACCAGGTTGGCGCGGGCGTTCTCCTCCAGCCGGGCCCGCCCCACCACGTACTCGACGCCCTTCTTGCGCAGCGACTCCTCGGTCTCGCCGGCGCTCGACACCTCGGGGATGGTGTAGATGCCGACCGGCAGCATCTCGCTCACCTTGCGGCGGGAGACCTTGCCGCAGGCGTGGGTCATGGCCACCACGCCCTGGTCCTTGGAGGTGGAGGCCAGCCCGGGAAAGCCGATGAGGTCGCCGGCGGCGTAGACGTGGGGCACCCGGGTCTGGAAGTGCTCGTTCACCTCCAGGAACCCCCGGTCGGTCGCCGCCAGCCCGGCCGCCGGCAGGTTCAGGGCCTCCACGTTGCCGATGCGCCCGCTGGCGATGAGCACCTTCTCGGCGATGATCCGCTTGCCGTCCGAGAGCCTCACCAGCACGTCCTGGTCGCCCGGCTCCACCTGCATGGGCCGGACCTCCTGGTGCAGGTCCATGCCGGCGTCGACGAACACCTGCTGCATGGCGAGAGAGAGCTCGGCGTCGAGCCAGGGGAGGAGGCGCGGCTTCGAGTCCACGATGGTGACGTGGACCCCCAGCGCCTGGAAGATGGAGGCGTACTCGCAGCCGGCCACCCCGCCGCCCAGCACGCCCAGCGAGCGCGGCACGTGGTCCAGCATCAGGATGGAGTCGGAGTCGTAGACCCGGGCGTGGTCGAAGGTGTACTGGGGCGGGTGGAAGGGCCGGGTGCCGGTGGCCAGCAGCACCGCGTCGGCGCGCAGCTCCTGGCTCGAGCCGTCGGGGATGGTGACCCGGAGGGTGTGCGGGTCGGCGAAGCTGGCCACGCCGCGGAAGTACTCGACCCCGGCGCGGGTGAGCGCGTTGCGGATGCGGGAGTGCTCCCGGGCGGTGACCAGCCCGCGGCGGCCCATGAGCTCGGGGATGGTCACGGTGCGCGACACCTTGACCTCGATGCCGTGGGCGTCGCGGCTGCGGGCCTGGAGGATGGCCAGCGCGGTCTCGCGCAGCGCCTTGGAGGGGATGGTGCCGGTGTTGGCGCAGGCGCCGCCGGGCACCGCCTCCTTCTCCACCAGCGCCACCCTCCGCCCCAGGCTCGCCGCCTGGACGGCGCCGTTCTCGCCCGCGGGTCCCGAGCCGATGACCACCACGTCGTACCGGAGCATGGCCCGCTTATAATGCCTTTTCCCCGTCCCGACGATAGGCTCGGCTCCCGTGCTCCACCCGCCGAAGAACCCGGTGCTCGACGCCGTCCAGAAGAACCTGATGGTGGCCCTCGACGAGCGCAAGGCCGCCCTGCGCGCCGCCGGCAGGACCCTCTACGACTTCGGCCTGGGCGACCCCCGGGAGCCGACTCCCCCCTTCGTGCGCGAGGCGCTGCGGAGCGCCGTTCCCGAGGTGTCGCAGTACCCGAGCCCGGCCGGCACGCCCTCCCTGCGCCGGGCCTGCGCCGGGTACATGGAGCGCCGCTTCGGCGTCCGGGTGGACCCCGAGCGCCAGGTCGTCCCGGCCACCGGGGCCAAGGAGTCCATCTTCCACCTTCCGCTGGCCTTCGCCGGAGGCGGGCGCCGCAAGGTGGTGATGCCCGATCCCGGCTACCCGACCTACGAGGTCGGGGCGCGCTTCGCCGGCCTCGAGCCGGTGAAGGTGCCGCTCACCGCCCGGAACCGCTTCCTCCTCGAGCCGGAGGAGGTGGGGGAGGCGGTCCTGTCGCAGACGCTCCTCTTCTGGATCTGCTACCCGCACAACCCCACCGGCGCCGTGGCGCCGCGCGACTACCTGGAGCGCGTCGGCCGCGCCGCCCTGCGCCACGGCTTCATCGTGGCCTCGGACGAGTGCTACGCCGACGTCTACTTCGGGGAGCGGCCCCTCTCCATGCTGGAGGTCCAGGTGGAGAACGCGCTCGCCATCCACTCCTGCTCCAAGAGGAGCGGGATGACCGGCTACCGGAGCGGCTTCGTGGCCGGCGACGCCGACCTGGTGGCCCTGGTGCGGCGGATGCGCTCCCACCCCGGGGTGGCCTCGCCGGACTTCGTCAGCGCCGCGGCGGCGGCCGCCTGGGCCGACGACGCCCACGCCGCCGAGCGGCGCGAGGTGTTCCGCCGCAAGCGCGACCGGATGCTCCGGTTCTTCGCCTCCCGCGGCCTGGAGGTCCAGGGCTCGGAGGCGACCCTCTACCTGTGGCTGAAGGTGCCGCGCGGGCACGACGCGGCCTCCTACGCCGGGGCGCTCCTCGAGGCCGGGATCGTGGTGGCGCCGGGAACCGCCTTCGGCGCCGGCGAGGGGTACGTGCGGGTGGCGCTGGTGCCCACCCTGGAGGAATGCGACGCGGCCATCGAGGCCTGGGGGAGGGTGCAGACGTGAGCGGAACCGATCTGGAGACCCGCATCTCGGCCGCCTGGGCCGACCGGGCCAGGCTGGAGGAGCCGGTCCACCGCGCGGCGGTGCTGCAGACCATCCACGCCCTCGACCGCGGCGAGCTGCGGGTGGCGGAGAAGGTGGACGGCGAGTGGCGGGTGAACGCCTGGGTGATGCAGGCGGTGAACCTGTACTTCGCCGTCGCCGCGATGGACGTGCACGACTTCGGCCCCTTCCAGACGCGGGACAAGGTGCCGCTCAAGGGCAACCTGGAGGCGGCGGGGGTGCGGGCCGTCCCGGGGGCGGTGGTGCGCTACGGATCCTACGTGGCCCCGGGCGCGGTGATCATGCCCGCCTTCGTCAACATCGGCGCCCGGGTGGGGAAGGGGACCATGGTGGACACCTGGGCCACCGTGGGCTCCTGCGCGCAGGTGGGCGAGAACGTCCACCTGGCCGGCGGCGTGGGCATCGGCGGGGTGCTGGAGCCGCCCGGGGCCCGCCCCAACATCGTCGAGGACGGCTGCTTCATCGGCAGCCGGTGCATCCTGGTCGAGGGAGTGCTGGTCGAGGAGGAGGCGGTGCTGGGCGCCAACGTGGTCATCACCTCCTCGACGCCCATCGTCGACGTCACCGGGCCGCAGGAGGTGGTCTACAAGGGGCGCGTCCCGGCCCGCTCGGTGGTCATCCCCGGCACCCGCCCCAAGCAGTATCCGGCCGGGACCTGGCACGTCCCCTGCGCGCTGATCGTCGGGCGGCGCAGCCCCTCGACCGACCGGAAGACCTCGCTCAACCAGGCGCTGCGGGAGTTCGAGGTCCAGGGGTGACGGCCCCCGGCCCGCCGAGCGGCGAGGCGCTCGCGGCCCGGGCCCTGGCGCTCTGCGCCATCCCCTCGCCGGTGGGACGCGAGGAGGCGATCTGCGACCACGTCGAGGCCTGGGCGCGGCCCCGGGCGGCCGCCCTGGAGCGCATCGGCAACTCGCTGGTGGTGGACGTCGACGGGGCCATCGGGGCGGGAGAGGCGCAGGGCCGCCGGCCGCTGGTGCTGCTCTGCGGCCACCTCGACACCATCCCGGTGCCGGAGCCCGATCGCGGCCGGGCCCCGCGCCTCGAGGGCGGGCGGCTCGTCGCCACCGGCTCCTCCGACATGAAGGGCGGGCTGGCGGTGGCCATGGAGCTCGCCGAGCGACTCCCGGCCGCGGCGCGGTTCTGCGACCTGGGCCTGGTCCTCTACGCGCGGGAGGAGGGACCGTTCCTGGAGAACGAGCTGGGCGAGGTCCTGCGCCGGGTGCCGGCGCTCTCGCGCGCCGGCCTGGCCCTGTGCCTCGAGCCCACCGACAACCGGCTCCAGCTCGGCTGCGTGGGCTCGATCCACGCCGCGCTCGCCTTCCGCGGCCGTTCGGCCCACTCGGCCCGGCCCTGGCAGGGCGAGAACGCGGTGCACCGGGCCGGCGCCCTGCTGTCCGAGCTGGCCGGGCGCCCGCCGCGCGAGGCCCACTCGGGCGGGCTGGTCTTCCGCGAGGTGATGAGCGTCACCCGCATCGAGGGCGGGAGGGCGCGCAACGTGGTCCCCGACCTCTGCACCCTGAACCTGAACTTCCGCTTCGCACCCGACAAGTCGCTGGAGGCGGCGGCCGAGGAGGTGCAAGCGCTCGCGGCCCGGTTCGGCGCCGAGGTGGTGCTCTCGGACCTGTCGCCCGCCTGCCCGGCCTTCGCCGACCGCCCGCTGGTGCGGCGGTTCCTGGAGCGCAGCGGCGTCGCAGCGGAGGCCAAGCAGGCCTGGACCGACGTGGCCCGCCTGGCGCAGGCGGGGATCGCGGCGGCGAACTTCGGCCCCGGCGCCACGGCCCAGGCGCACCAGGCGGGCGAGTGGGTCGAGGTCGGCGCGCTGGAGGAGGGCTACCGGATCCTCGAGGCGTTCCTCGGAAACTGACCGGGGCGCGGTCGGGGTCGCGGTCGGGGTCGCGGTCG
>DATIFE010000121.1:0-3693 GCA_035455425.1 Anaeromyxobacteraceae bacterium
GTTGGTGGCCCACTCGAGCACGCTGCCGAGCACCTTGTACTTGTCGGCCGGCACGCCCTTGGGGTCGCTGGCGATCTGCTGCTGGAGGTCGGGCACGGTCTTGGGGAAGCAGGGGAAGTTGTAGAACTCGCTCGCCTTGAACACCTGGCCGAAGTCGTCCATGTAGTCGGCCAGGAACTGCTTCGCCCCCTCGACGTTGTCGGCGAACTTCCAGATCACGTAGCAGTTCATGACGTGCTCGGCGGCGATGCGCCGGACCGGGCCCTTGAGCGCCGTGGTGAGCTGGATCTTCTTCGACATGTCCGGGTTGTCCTTCTCGGCGGTGCGGGTCACGCTGATGGCGTTCGCCACGAAGGAGAGCTTCCCGGCCAGGATGCCGCGGTTGTTGGACGAGGGATCCCAGGTGAAGACCTCGGGGGTCTCGGCGTCCTTGTAGAGCTGGCGCATGTACTTGAGCGCCTCGAGGGTGTGCTTGGAGTAGATGACCACGTGCCCGTGCTCGTCCTGCTCGGCGCCGCCGAAGGACCAGAGCAGCGCGCGCAGGAACATGTTGGTGTCGAGCTCCTGGGAGAGCCCGAGGCCGCAGGGGTTGCCGATCTTCTCCTTGATGGCCTTGGCTCCCTTGTGCAGGTCGTCGTAGGTGTCGGGGCCCCTGGGGAAGCCCACCTGCGCCCAGAGGTCCTGCCGGTAGTTTCCCGGGTCCGGCGTGTAGGCGTCGGAGAAGGCGAAGTACTTCTTGGTCTTGGGGTTGAAGGTGGACTTGTGCCCCAGCGAGATGCTCTTGCCCCACTTCTTCTCGACGTGCTGGTAGACCTCGCCGTGGTCGATGACCTGCTTCTCGTAGGCCGCCGGCGGCGAGAGGAACATGAAGAGGTCGTGGCCCTTCTGCGCGGCCACCTCGGCGGCGGCGCGGGCGTTGATCTCGCCGATGGCGATGTGGTCGACGGTGACCTCCACGCCGTGCTTGGCGCCCCACTCCTTGCAGAAGACGCCGTCGAACCACTTGTCGAACGCCGGGACGAAGTGGCTCCACTGGCAGATCTTGAGGGTCTTCTTCCCCTGCGCGCGGGCGGCCTTCGGGAGCGCGCCGGCGAGGCCGGCGGCCACCGTTCCCGCTCCGGCCATCTTCACGAAACTGCGCCTCGTCATCCTCGACATGGGCTTCCTCCTCGGTGCGTGAGGCACCGAATCGAACCGGGAAACTGGTCCACGCGGTCTCGGTTCTTAACAACTGACGGTACGTTCCCACGGCCGCTTTTTGGGGGGGCCCCGGCGCGGGGGGAAGCCGCTTGAAAGGCCGCCGGTCTGGGCCTAGCCTGCCCCCATGTCAGGCTCCCCCCGCCGCACTCCGCTCGCCGCCATCGTCCTCGCCGCCGGCAAGGGCACCCGGATGAAGTCCGGGCGCCCCAAGGTCCTCCACGAGGTCTGCGGCCGGCCGCTGGCCTACTTCCCGGTCCGGCGCGCCCTGGAGGCCGGGGCGGACCCGGTGGTGGTGGTCGTCGGGCACGAGGCCGGAGCGGTGAAGGAGGTGCTGACCGAGGCCCTCGGCGACGAGCGGCTCCGCTTCGCCGTGCAGAAGCCGCAGCGGGGAACCGCCCACGCGGTCCTGGCGGCCAAGAAGGCCCTGCGGGGATTCGCCGGCGAGGTGCTGATCCTGTCCGGGGACACGCCCCTGCTCACGCGCCAGACGCTCGACGCGGTCACCGCCGCCAAGCGCAAAAACGGCACGCTGCTGGCCTTCGCCACCATGCACCTCGACAACCCCACCGGATACGGACGGGTGGTGCACGCCCCGGACGGCGGCCCGGCGCTGGTGGTGGAGGAGAACGACGCTGCGCCCGAGGAGCGCGCCATCCACGAGGTCAACGCCGGCCTCTACTGTGCCGATTCGGCTTTCCTCTGGGAGACGCTGGCCCGGGTGGACTCCCGGAACGCGAAGCGCGAGTTCTACCTCACCGACCTGGTGGCCCTGGCCGCCGAGCGCTCGGGCGCGGCCACCACGCGCGTCTCCCCGGTCGAGGCCTCGGGGGTCAACGACCAGGAGGAGCTCTCGCTCGCGGCCCGCGCCCTGACGCGGCGCTTCGCCACCGCGATGATGAAGGCCGGCGTCACCATCGAGGACCCCGAGCGCTTCGACTGCGACGAGGAGGTCGAGGTCGGGCCCGGCACGGTGGTCGAGCCCTCGGTGCGGCTGCGCGGCCGCACCCGCATCGCCGGCGGCTGCCGCATCGGGCAGGGCTCGATCCTCGCCGACACCGAGGTCCACCGCGGCGCCATCGTCAAGCCCTACACGGTGGCCGAGAAGGCGATCATCGGGCCGCGCGCCGAGGTGGGGCCCTTCGCCCGCTTCCGGCCCGGCGCCGACCTCGGGCCCGAGGTGCGCATCGGGAACTTCGTCGAGGTGAAGAAGTCGCGGATCGGGAAGGGCTCCAAGGCCAACCACCTCACCTACCTCGGCGACGCCACCATCGGCGCCGGGGTCAACGTCGGCTGCGGCACGGTGACCTGCAACTACGACGGCGAGAGGAAGCACCCCACCGCCATCGGCGACGGCGTCTTCCTCGGCTCGGACTCCATCCTGGTGGCGCCCATCTCCATCGGGAAGGGCGCCTACATCGCCGCCGGCTCGACGCTCACCGAGAACGTCCCGCCCGGCGCGCTGGCGCTGGGCCGCGCCCGGCAGGTGACCAAGCCGGGGTGGGTCGCCGGCCGCAAGCGCGCCGCGCCCTCGGCCCGCGCCGCGAAGCGGGTGAGGCGCTGAGACCGGGGCGGCCCCTCCCCCGATCCCCCGGCGCCATGAGCGCGGGACCCGGGCCGCGCCTCCCCGGGCCCCGGCGCCCGTGATATGAGCACCCCATGTGCGGCATCGTCGGCTACGTCGGCCCGCGGCAGTGCGTGGACATCATCCTCTCGGGCCTGCGGAAGCTGGAGTACCGGGGCTACGACTCCGCCGGCGTGGCGGTGGTGGGAGCCTCGGGCCTCTCGGTGGCCCGCGCCAAGGGCAAGCTCCGGAACCTGGCCGAGCGGCTCTCCGAGAAGCCCCTGGCCGGCACCACCGGCATCGGCCACACCCGCTGGGCCACGCACGGGCGCCCCTCGGACGAGAACGCCCACCCGCACGCCTACGGCGGGGTGGCGGTGGTCCACAACGGCATCATCGAGAACCACCTGGAGCTCAAGGCGCAGCTGTCGTCGCGCGGGCACCGGTTCGCCTCGGAGACCGACACCGAGATCTTCGCCCACCTGATCGCCGACGCGCTCGAAGGGGGCTCGCAGGGGCTGGCCGCGGCGGTCCGCGCCGCCCTGCGGCAGGTCCAGGGCAGCTACGCCATCGCCGTGGTGTCGGAGCGGCGGCCGGGCGAGATCGTGGCCGCCAAGAACGCCTCGCCGCTGGTGGTGGGGTTCGGGAAGGGCGAGAGCTTCCTGGCCTCCGACGTGCCGGCCATCCTGGAGCACACCCGCGAGGTGATCTACCTGGAGGAGGGCGAGCTCGCCTGCCTCACCGCCCAGGGCATCGAGCTCCAGGGGCGCGACGGGGAGCCGGTGCGGCGGGCGCCGCGGCGCATCGAGTGGAGCGCGGTGGCCGCGGAGAAGGAAGGCCACAAGCACTTCATGCACAAGGAGATCTTCGAGCAGCCGCGGGCGGTGACCGACACCATCCGCGGGCGCACCATCCTGGAGGCCGGCGACTCG
>DATIFE010000122.1:0-12451 GCA_035455425.1 Anaeromyxobacteraceae bacterium
CTGGCGGCGGGCTCGCTCGCCGAGGTCTCGCCGGCGAGGCTCCTGGCGATGGCCTTCCGCACGAGGCTCACCGGCCGCCTCGACTTCGGCGGCACGGCCCCCCGGTCCCTGTACTTCGAGGAGGGGCGCATCGTCGGCGCCACCAGCGCGGCGCCGGCCGAGCGCGTGGAGGAGGTCGCGCTGCGCCTGGGCCTGGTCACCCGCGACCAGCACCGGCAGGCCGCCCCGGCCTGCGCCGGCCTGCCCTCGCGCCGCGCCGCGGTCGTCCTGCTCCAGCGCGGCTTCCTCAAGGCCGAGGAGCTCACCGGGCTCGTCCGCCGGCGCACCGAGGAGGTGGTCTTCGCCCTGTTCGCCGAGGCCGACGCCCCCTTCCGCCACGCGGCGGCGCGCCCCCCGCCCGAGGAGCGCACCGCGCTCGACCGCTCCCCGCTCCGGCTGGCGGTCGAGGGGGTGCGGCGCCGCTGGCGGGAGGACCGGCTCTCCCGGGCGCTGGGCGGGCCGGCCACCCTGCTGGGCCCGGCGGCCGGGCGCCCGCCCCCCGCCGATCTCCCGATGGGGGAGGAGGAGGAGCACCTCCTCGAGCTCGCCGACGGGCTGCGGACGCTCGACGAGATCGCGAGCGACAGCCCCCTCGACCCGCTCTCCACCCGCCAGGTGCTGGCGGCCCTGGTGGAGATCGGGGTCCTGGAGGTCCGCATCCGGGCCGGGGCGGCCGCCCCCGCCGCGGACGCCGGGGTGGACCTGGCGCGGCTCCAGGAGAAGCTGGAGCAGGTGCGCCGGGCCGACTACTTCACCATCCTCGGCCTCTCCCGCACCGCCACCCCCTACGAGATCCGGGCCAGCGCCCAGAGGCTCCTGGCCGACCTGGACCCCGACCGCTGGGCCGGCGTGAGCGACCCCGGGCTGCCGGAGAGGCTCGCGGAGGTGCGACAGGTGGTGGACGAGGCCCGCCAGGTGCTCGCCGACGACGAGCTGCGGGCCGCGTACCTGCAGGGCCTGCAGTGACGGGGTTTCGTGCGGCCCGGCGCCCCCCCGGCTAGAATGGGGGGGCACCGCGAGACACAGGACCCCGACACATGATCCGCGAGATCGTCATCTGGCCCGATCCCATCCTGAAGCAGGCCGCACGGCCCGTGGACCGCGTCGACGACGGGATCCGCCGCCTCCTCGACGACATGGCCGAGACCATGTACGCGGCCGACGGCGTGGGGCTGGCCGCCCCGCAGATCGCGGAGATGGTGCGCTGCATCGTCATCGACACCTCGCCGCGGCAGGAGGGGCAGAAGCTCATCCACCTCGTGAACCCGGAGATCGTCCGGGCCGAGGGCGTGACCACCTACACCGAGGGGTGCCTCTCCATCCCCGGCGAGGCCGAGGAGGTGGAGCGGGCCGCCAAGGTCTGGGTGCGGGCGCTCGACTACCACGGCCAGCCCTTCGAGATGGAGTGCGACGGGCTGCTCAACATCGCCGCGCAGCACGAGATCGACCACCTGGAGGGGACGCTCTTCGTGGACCACCTCTCGGCGCTGAAGCGCGAGCTCATCCGCAAGCGGATGAAGAAGCTCAAGCTGGAGAGGGCCGCCGAGCGGGCCGACGAGGTGAAGCGGGCCCCGCGGCACGAGTCCGCGCTGTAGCCGCCACCCCCCGCTTCGGGCACAGGTCGTCGAGCGGGCAGCTCCCGCAGTCCGGCGCGCGGGCGCGGCACCACCGCCTCCCGTGCCAGACCAGGAGCTGGTGGCCGCGGTTCCATCGCTCCGGGGGCAGGAGCGCCATGAGCCGGCGCTCCACCCGGGACGGATCCAGCTCCCGGGCCAGTCCCAGCCGCCGCGCCACCCGGCCGACGTGGGTGTCCACCGGGAAGTGGTGGCCCTCGCCCAGGTGGATCAGCACCACCCCCGCGGTCTTGCGCCCCACGCCCGGCAGCGCCTCGAGCGCCTCCCGCGTCCGGGGAACCCGGCCGCCGTGCTCCCGGGCGATGGCCCTCATGGCGGAGACGATGCTCCGCGCCTTGTTGCGGTAGAGGCCGCAGCTGCGGATGAGGGGCCACAGCTCCCGGGGCCGCGCCGAGGCGTAGGAGGCCGGGTCCGGGTAGCGGGCGAACAGGGGAGGCGTGACCTGGTTGACCCGCGCGTCGGTGCACTGGGCCGAGAGGATCACCGACACCAGCAGCTCCGCCTCGCTGCCGTAGCGCAGGGCGATGCGGGCCTCGGGCATGGCCCGGTCGAGCCGGTCGAGCGCCTCCAGGGCGCGGGCGCGCTCGCCGGGCGGCGGCGGCCGGGGGGAGCGCGTGGCCATGGCGGGCCGCATGCTAGCATCCGCGCCCGGAGGAGACCCCCGTGCAGCCCATCGACCTGCGATCCGACACGGTCACCCGCCCCACCCCGGCCATGCGGGAGGCCATGGCGCGGGCCGAGGTGGGGGACGACGTCTACGGCGAGGACCCGACCGTGAACGCCCTCGAGGCGCGGGTGGCCGATCTCTGCGGGAAGGAGGCGGCGCTCTTCGTGCCCTCCGGCACCATGGCCAACCAGGTCGCGCTCGGGGTGCTGGCCCGCCCGGGCGAGGAGGTGATCTGCGAGCAGGGCGCGCACTGCGTGAACTTCGAGGGCGGCGCCCTCTCGGCGCTCTGGGGCATCCAGCCGAGGACGCTGGCCGGCGAGCGCGGCATCCTCGACCCGGCCGCGGTCGAGGCCGCCATCCGCGGCGACAACGACCACTTCCCGCGGACGCGGGTGGTCGAGATCGAGAACACCCACAACCGCGGCGGGGGCTCGGTCTGGCCGCTGGCGACGGTCCGGGCCGTCTGCGCCGTCGCCGCCCGCCGCGGGCTGTCGGTCTACCTGGACGGGGCGCGGCTCCTCAACGCGGTGGTCGCCAGCGGCGCCTCGGCCCGGGACTACGCCGAGGGCGCGACCCTCTCCTCGCTCTGCCTCTCGAAGGGGCTCGGCGCCCCGGCCGGATCGCTCGTGGCCGGGCCGCGGGACGCCATCCGCGAGGCGCGCCGCCTGCGCAAGCGCCTCGGCGGCGGCATGCGGCAGGCGGGCGTGCTCGCCGCGGCCGGGCTCCACGCGCTCGACCACCACGTGGCGCGGCTGGCGCAGGACCACGCCAGCGCGCGGCTGCTGGGCCGCAGGCTCCAGGAGATGGGGGCCTCGCTCCCCTTCCCCGTCGAGACCAACATGGTCTTCGCCGCCTTCCCGGGGCGCTCCGCCGCCGAGGTGGTGCCGGCCTTCCGCGCGGCGGGCGTGCTCTGCAACCCGGAGGGGACCAGGCCGGACCTGGTCCGCTTCGTCACCCACCTCGACGTCTCCGAGGCGGACGTGGCGGAGGCCGCCGAGCGGATGGCCCGCGCCCTGCCGGCCCGGTGAGCGCGGGGGAACGGCGTGACGCTCCTCCTCTCCCTGGCGCTCGCCGCGACCGTCGAGGTGCGCGCCGGCGAGCCCCTCCGCCCGGCGCTGGCCCGGCTCGGGCCGGGCGACACGCTCCGGCTCGGCCCGGGCCGGCACCGCGGCGGCCTGGGGAAGGTCTCCGGGGTGACGGTCGAGGGCTCGGGCGCCGCCGCCACCGTCGTCGAGGCCGGGGAGGACGAGCCCGCGGCGACCGTGGCCGGCGACGTCTCGCTCCGGGGCCTGACCCTCGCGGCCGGCCCCATCCGCTGCGGCCTGGCCGTCCAGTCGGGGACCGCCCGGGTCCGCGACGCCGCGCTCACCGGCGGCGCCTGCGGCGCCTTCGTGGAAGGGGGGCGGCTCGACGCCGGGAAGGTGACCCTCACCGGCGGCCTCTACGGGCTCCTGGTGGGCGGCGGCCAGGCGGCGCTCGACGGAGCCACCCTGCGCGGCGAGGCCGCGGGCGCCGCGATGACGCGGGGCGCAATGCACCTGGCGCGCACCGTCGTCACCGGCCCCGCGCGCGAGGCCGCGGTCAGCGTCTCCGGCGGGACCGCCACCCTCGACGAGGTGGTCGTCGCCGACCCCGGCCCGTCGGGCATCGCGGTGCTCGGCGGGAAGCTGGAGGGGCGCGAGGTGACGGTCTCCGGTCCGCGGGAGGCCGGCGGCCTCCGGGGCGACTGCCTGCTCTCGATCCGGGGCCAGGTGCGGCTGCGCGACTCCATGCTGCTCCGCTGCGGCGGCCTGGCGGGCGAGGTGGCGGGCGGGTTCCTCCGGCTCGAGTCGGTGTACTTCGAGGGCGGCCGCGAGGGGGGCATCGCGCTCACCCGCGGGGCGCGGGCCGAGCTCGAGGACGTGGTCGCCGCGGGGAGCGGCCCGGCGCTGGTGGTGGAGGGGACGAGCTCGGCGCGCATCGCCGCCAGCCGGTGGCTCGCCGAGCCGGCCCTGCAGGTGGACTGCGCCGGCGGCGCGCGGGTGACGCTCGCCGGCGGGTCGCTCCCGGAGCCGTGCCCGCAGGGCCCCGCGCCCACCCCCTGAGGGCTCAGCGGTCGCTTCCGGGAGCGCTGGCGCTCGCCTTCCCGGGCGCGCCCGGCCCGGTGTTCTCCCTGAGGAAGGCCACCAGCCGGGCGTACATCCGCTCGCGGGCGCCCTCGTCGTAGAACCCGTGCCCCTCCCTGGGCTCGAGGAGCCATTCGGGCGGGTTCCCCTTCTCGGCGAGCGCCTGGCGCAGGGCTTCCGCGTGCTTCACGGGGGCGCGGCGGTCCTCGCCGCCGTGGATGAGGAGCACCCGGGCCTTGATCCGGTCGGCGTTGTGGACCGGCGATCCGCGCCGCAGCGCGGCCTCGTCCTCGCCCACCACCTTGCGGACGTACGCTCGCCCGATCCGCGACTCGGCGAGGTCGTCGACGTCGCCCATCAGGCCGAGGTCGTAGACTCCGGCGTAGCCCACGGCACAGCGGAACAGATCCGGTGCCGCGATCGCGCCCTGGAGGGCGGCGTACCCACCGAAGCTGGCGCCGTAGATGCAGACCCGCTTCGGGTCGCCGAAGCCCTTCCCCACCGCCCACCGGGTCGCGTCCACGATGTCCTGCACCACCCGGTCGCCCCACCTGCGGTAGCCGGCTTCCTGGTATCGCAGCCCGTAGCCGCCGGAGCCGCGGTAGTTGACCTGCAGCACGGCGAAGCCCTCGCTGGCGAGGAGCTGCACCTCGGGGTCGAAGCCCCAGTGGTCCCGCACGCCGTGGGGACCCCCGTGCGGCAGCACCACCAGGGGCGGCGCGGCCCCGGCGCGCCGCTCCCGCGGAAGCGTCACGTAGCCGTGGATCCGGAGCCCGTCGCTGGCGCCGATGTGGAATGCGGTCATCTCGGCCATCTCCTCGGGGCGGATCCAGGGCCGTCGGGCCACGATGGGCTCGGCGCTCATCTTGTCCACGTCGAGGAGCATGAACTGGCCGGGGTCGCGATCGCCGTACACCTCGACGACGGCCTTCTTGCCGTCGGCGGTGGTGTCGAGGATCCGGACCTGCCCCTTGGGGTAGGCGGCCAGCAGGCCGTCCAGGGCGCGGCACAGGGGATGGGCCGGGACCAGGAGCTCGTAGATGGGGAGGTCGGGCTCGTACTCGACGGCCAGGATCCGCCCGGTGGCGGCCTCGCGGACGAAGGAGCTGGGCGGCACGGTGTCGTTGCTGGCGAGGAGCTTGCGCTCCCCGGTCTCGATGGAGACGGCGAAGAGCCCGAAGCCGCTGGCGGCGGGCTCGACCACGTAGACCAGCCGGTCCCGGGCCACGAAGCCGACCGGTCTGCTGGCGCGGTGGAAGCCCTTCAGGCTCTCCAGCTCGCGCCAGCCCTTGTCGGGATCGCGGTAGTAGAACCTCCGCCTCGCCTCGGCGTCGAGCCCCACCGCGATGCGGGGCTCGCCGTTCTCGTCGGTGAGGAAGCCCGCCTCCGGAATGGGGCTCTGGGCGACCAGGTCCTTCACGCCGGAGTAGACGTCGAGCTTGAAGAGCCTCACGTTGCGATCGCCGACCTCCCGCGCCGACCTGGTCTCGATGAGCACCTTGCGGGGCTCGCGGCGGAGCGAGTCCACCAGGAAGCCCCAGGCCAGGTCCCGCTCGCCCTTGCGCACGTGCGACCCGGTCTGCATCTCGCCGGCCCGGTAGCCGAAGACGAGCCTCCCCTCCCGGCCGCTCGCGTCCACCGCGTAGAGCTCGCCGAAGCTCACCGGGGCCGCCAGGTGGCCTTCCTGGTTGGCGAGCTCCACCACCACCCGCTCGTCGTTGGCCCAGGAGAAGCTCCCCACCATCTGCTCCGAATCGGGCCTGAGCACCGAGGTGACCTTGCGCGTCGCCAGGTCGATGAAGACCAGCGTCCGCTTGCCTCCCTCGTTGCTGATGGCGGCGAGGTAGGTGCCCCCGGGCGAGATCTTGGCGGCGACGAAGCGGTCCTGGCGGGCGAAGGCCGCGATGCCCTTCACCTCCTCGGCGGCGCGCGCCGGGACGGCGAGGAGGAAGGCCGCGCCCAGGGCGGCCGCGAGGAGGGTGCGCATGGGCGGGAGTCTACGCCGTCGGTGAAACCGGCTCCATTGCCCCCCATCAAGGAGCCGGCCGGCGGGGGTGCGCTCGCACCCCCGGGCGGCCGCCCCGGCGGGCCGCCGGTCCGGGGCGGGACACCGAGGCGCTTGGTCGCCCGGTCGCGGGCGGCGTAGACTCCGTTTTCCCTCACCACCCCCGGAGGGGGCACACGGCATGCAGATCAACCTCCGCAAGGCCATGTTCGTGCTGCCGAACCTCTTCACGGTCAGCAGCATCTTCCTCGGCTTCTACGGCATGACCCTGTGCGCCGGGGAGCCGTCGCCGGCCCAGCTCAACCAGGCCGCCCTGGCCATCTTCTTCGCCATCTTCTTCGACGCCTTCGACGGGCGCGTGGCGCGGATGACCAAGACCCAGTCCGACTTCGGGGTGCAGCTCGACAGCCTGGCGGACGTCATCAGCTTCGGCGCCGCGCCGGCGCTGCTGGTCTACAAGTGGGCCCTGGCGCCGCTGGGCTTCGCGGGCTTCTTCCTCTCCTTCGCCTTCGCCGCCTGCGGCGCGCTGCGGCTGGCGCGCTTCAACGTCCTGGCGCAGCGCGGGGACAAGGGCTCGTCGCGCTTCTTCGTCGGGCTCCCCATCCCGCTGGCGGCCGGGGCCATCGTGGCGCTGGTGATCGCCCACTACCGGGCCATCGGCGGCATCACCGACGACTCGATCCGGGTGGCCATCGCCGCCTTCGTGGCCCTCCTCGCCTTCCTCATGGTCTCCACCATCCGCTACCGCACCTTCAAGGACGTGCACCTCTCCTCCCGGAGCCTGGTGGTCTTCGCCTTCCTGGTGATGGCCGGCGTGGCCGTGGGCGCGGCCACGCGGGCCTCCTTCGTCCTGGTGATCTACATGGCGGCCTACATCGCCCTGGGGCCGGCGGAGTGGCTCATCTCCCTCGGCCGCCCCCGCCCGCACCCGCCGCTGCCGCCGCAGGTCCGGGCCGAGCTCGAGGCCGACGAGGCGCTCGAGCCGGACGACGAGGAGCCGGAGGCCGAGGACAAGAACGAGGAGGACATCTACATCTAGTGCGGTACCGGCCGAAGAGAGGCACCCCCGACGGCCCCCCGGGGCCCTGGGTCCTGCTGGCCGCCTGGGGCCCGTGCGGCTTCTCCCCGGTGGCGCCCGGGACGGTGGGCACGCTGGGCGCCATCCCGCTCTTCTGGCTCCTGCGCGACCTGCCGCTCTGGCTGTACCTCGTCACCCTGGCCGGCTTCACGGCCCTGGCCGTCGCGGCCGCCGGGGAGGCGGGGCGGTACTGGAAGGTGGCCGATGCCTCGCCCATCGTCATCGACGAGGTGGCCGGCTACCTCCTGGCCATGGCCTTCTTCCCCTGGAGCTGGGAGGGGGCGCTGGTGGGCTTCGCCCTCTTCCGCGTCTTCGACGTGCTGAAGCCCTGGCCGGCCTCAGCCCTCGACCGGGTGAAGAGCGGGCTCGGGGTGGTCGCCGACGACCTCGCGGCCGGCGCCTGGGCGGCGATGGCCTACGCCTTCCTCTCCCTGGCGCTCCGGCTCGCCCTGGGCTGCGGGGGCGGACTCCACTTCTGGTGCGCGGAGCTGACCCCATGAGCCTCACCGTCGAGATCCTCTCCACCGGCGACGAGCTGCTCACCGGCCAGCTGGTGGACACCAACTCCACCTGGCTCATGGACCGCCTCTGGGACCTGGGGATCGGCGTCCGGCGCAAGACGCTGGTCGGCGACGACCGCCAGGACCTGCTGGCCGTGCTCTCCGAGACCACGGCGCGGGCCGAGGTGGTGGTCATGAGCGGCGGGCTCGGGCCCACCGAGGACGACCTCACCGCCGAGTGCGTGGCCGCCGCCATGGGCGCGCCGCTCGAGGTCCACCTGCCGACCCTGGAGGCCATCCGCGAGCGCTTCCGGCGCTTCGGCCGGACCCTGACGCCCAACAACGAGAAGCAGGCCCGCGTGCCCCGCGGCGCCACCGTGATCCCCAACCGGTTCGGCACCGCCCCCGGCTTCCTGGCCCCGCTCGGCCGCGGCGAGGTCATCTGCCTGCCCGGCGTCCCGGTGGAGTTCCAGGGGCTGTGCCAGGAGTTCGTCCTGCCGCGGCTGGCCGCCCGCCTGGACCAGGTCCCGGCCGCGCGGGTGGTGAAGCTCCTCGGCGTGCCCGAGTCCCACGCCGACGCCCGCATGCGGCCGGTGATGGACGACCCTGCCAACCGCGGGGTGCGCTTCGGCTACCGGGCCCACTGGCCCGAGATCCACGTGAAGTGGACCGTGGCCGGCGCGGGCGCCGCCGAGCACGCCGACCGCATCCTGGCGGCGGTGCGGGAGCTCTTCGGGGACTCGATCTGGGGGACGGGCCGGGACGAGCTGGCGGCGCTGGTGGTCGGCCGGCTCGCCGCCCGGAAGGAGCGCCTGGCCGTGGCGGAGAGCTGCACCGGGGGCCTCCTCGCCGAGCTGGTGACCGCCGTCCCCGGGGCCTCGGCCGCCTTCGACCTCGGCGTCGTCGCCTACGCCGACGCGGCCAAGGAGGAGGTGCTGGGGATCCCGGGCTCCCTGCTCGCGGCCCACGGCGCCGTCTCCGAGCCGGTGGCCCGGGCCCTGGCCGAGCGCGTGCGGGAGATCGCCCGGGCCTCCTGGGGGCTGGGCATCACCGGCATCGCCGGCCCCACCGGCGGCTCGCCCGAGAAGCCGGTGGGGACGGTGCACCTGGCCCTGGCCGGGCCGGGCGGCACCGCCCACTGGCAGCGCCGGTACCCGGGCGACCGCGAGCGCATCCGCCGCATGGCGGCCGGGGACGCGCTGAACCAGCTGCGGCTGGCGCTGCGCTAGCCCGCGGGGACGCAGAACTCCCGCACGAAGCGCTCCCAGGGCACGAAGCCGCCGGCGGTGGCCAGGAGGTGCTCGTGGAGCCCGGCCGCGGCCGCCAGCAGCTCCGGCTCCCCGCGCGGCGCGTAGCGGCCGGCGAGCCCGGTCTCGGCCAGGGCGCGGCGGACGATCTGGGCCAGGTTGGGGCCGCGCCCGGCGAGGTCCCCCTGCCGGTCGATGAGGTAGCCGAGGAGCTTGCCCACCTGCTCGCGGGCCACCGTCCGGCCCAGCGCGCCGCCGGCGACCAGCAGGTCGTTCACCGCGTCGGGGCTGGCGTCGCGGACGACGAGCCAGGAGAGCGAGTCCTCGGGCGCGAGCCCGGCGGCGGAGAGGACCGCCCGGCAGCGGGCGGCGTCCTCCGGGGAGGGGCAGCGGATCCGGACCACGGGCTCGACGGGCATGGCCTCGTCTTAGCCCTCCAGGTGCGGCCGCGCCCGGAGCGGCCTATGACTCTCCCGTGACCGGCCTCCCCCTCGACCCGCTGGAGCTCCTGCGGCAGGAGAGCGGCCTCTCCATCGACCTCGAGGGGCGCTTCCGGCACCGGGGCGACCCCATCACCCACGCCCGCACGCTCGAGGTGCTGTGGAGCTCGCTCCGCCGCAGTGACGACGGCCGCTACGAGGTGCGCATCGGGCGCGAGAGGGGCTACGTCCGCATCGAGGACGCGCCCTACGGCGTCCGGGGCGCCACCGTGGAGCCGGGCGGGCCGCTGCTGCACCTGACCGACGGCAGCAGCGAGCCCCTCGATCCCTCCACGCTCCGGCTGGGGCGCGACGGCGTCCTGCGCTGCGCCGTCAAGGGCGGGCACCGGGCTCGCTTCTGCCGCGCCGCCCAGGCCTCGCTCGGCCAGCTCCTCGAGGAGCCCGAGCCGGGGCGCTACCGGATCGTCCTCGGCGGCCGGCCGTGGCCCATTCCGGTCGAATGACTCTCGACCGGACCGGCGTTATCCTCTCGCCGCCGCGCGTCTCCGGCGAGCCTCGGCTCCAGATGGGTCTCCTCATGAAGCGGCTCCTCCTCGCTGTCCCCCTGGCCCTGGCGACCCCCCTGGCGGCGGGCGCGCAGTGGCTGCGTCCCCCCGACATCGGCGAGGCGCTGCGCCAGATGGACCGCCAGCGGGCGCGCCGGGACGACGTGCCCCAGACCCTGGTGCTCCCGGAGCGGCCGGGCCAGAACCTGGTGGCCTGGTACGACTTCGAGTGGCGCCACTACGACATCCCCTCGCCCTCGGGCGGCAAGGGGGGAATCCGGCTCTACTACTACCGGCGCGAGGCGCCGGTGGCGGAGAAGGCGCTGCCGGTGATCCGCAACGCCTACCTGCGCCTGGTGGACCAGTTCCACTACACGCCCACCAAGCAGATCCCGTACTTCCTCTACAGCTCCAAGCGGGAGTTCCAGACCACCAACGTCTTCGAGGTCGGCGAGTCGGTGCTGGGGGTGACCTCGCCGCGCGACCTCAAGATGTCGCTGCCCTACTTCGGCGACCACGAGAAGTTCCGCCAGGTCTCGACGCACGAGATGGTGCACCAGTTCACCATCCAGAAGCTGCTGGACATCGCCGGCGCCGACGAGCTGGCCTTCCTCCAGAACCTGCCGCTCTGGTTCATCGAGGGCATCGCCGAGTACTACTCCCGCAACGGGCTGGACACCGAGACCGACCAGTTCCTGCGGGACCTGGTCTGGAACCCCGACCCGGCGCACCGCTACCAGATCGTCCCCTTCCTCGAGGACCGGCTGCGGGGCTACATCCCCACCTACAAGATGGGCCAGGCCCGGGTGGCCTTCATCGCCGAGACCTACGGCAAGGAGAAGATCCAGGCCCTCCTGGAGAACGCCTACGTCCGCGGGGCCGCCGACGCGCCCGCCAGCGGCCGGGCCGCCGAGGGCGGCTTCGCGGCGCTGGTGCGGCGGGTCCTCAACGACACCCCGGAGCAGGTGGACGCCCGCTGGCGCGCCTGGCTCAAGCGCCGCTACTACCCCGAGTACATCAAGGTCCACCAGGACCTGCCGCAGCTCCACGACTACACGGGCCTGCCGGCCGAGCCCGAGGCCTTCGCCGCCTCCCCCGACGGCACGCTGGTGCTCTTCCGCGGCATCGACCGCGAGCGCGGGCGCGCCCGCCTGTACCTCGTCGACACGCGCCACCCGCGGGGAGCGGTGGAGGTGGCGAGCGACAACCACCCCGGGGTCGAGTCCCTCCACCCCATCGAGCAGAACGTGGTCGCGGTCGGCGAGCGCGAGCTGGTCTTCGTGGCCCAGGACGGATCGGGCGACAGCCTGTACCTGGTCCCCTTCCGCCACGAGCCGCCCCGGGAGAAGAAGCCGCCGCGCCTCTCCCTGGGGAGCCGCCGGCGGATCGCGCTGGTTCACCCCGGCGGCCATCGCTTCATCGAGATCGCCGATCCGGCCCTCTCGCCCGACGGCAAGAGCATCGCCTTCGCGGGCCTCACCGACCTGGGCCAGCGGGACGTCTACGTCGTCCCGGCCGCCGGCGGAGCCGTGCGCCAGCTCACCGACGACGCCTTCTCCGAGAGAGACCTGGCCTGGGGGAAGGACGGCATCTTCTTCGCGTCGGACGCCACCGACCACGGCCGGGACAACCTCTTCCGCGCCGACCCGGCCACCGGCGCCGTCACCCGGCTCACCACCGAGCCGGCCGACGACCGCCGACCGCAGCCGCAGGCCGACGGATCGGTGCTCTTCGCCTCCGACGCCTCGGGCAAGCCCGACCTCTATCGCCTGGCGGACGGCCAGGTGCACCGGCTCTCCGACTTCGCCACCGGGCTGTCGTCGCCGCAGGCGGCCCCGGGCGGGCGCGGGATCTACGCCACCACCTTCTACAACGGCCGCTTCCGGCTGGTGGAGCTCCCCCGGGTGGCCTGGCTCGAGGAGGCGCCGGTGGCGGTGGCGCCGCCGGCCGGCCCGGTCCTGCCCATCCCGCAGGACGTGATCCCCGACGCCACCCCCCGCTACAACCCGTACTCCTGGCGGAGCTGGCGCCCGGAGGCGGGGTACGTCTTCGGCGGCGGCGGCGGCAACGTCATCGGGGTGCAGGCGGCGGCGCTCTTCACCGATCTCTTCCGGGACCGGCAGCTCCTCGTCGACCTCGCCGTCCTGGGCTCCTTCGACTACACCCAGGCGCTGGTCCTCTACGAGGACCG
>DATIFE010000123.1:0-16075 GCA_035455425.1 Anaeromyxobacteraceae bacterium
GGCCAGCGCGCCGAGCAGCAGGGCCGCGCCGCGGGAGCCGGGCGGGTCGCCCTCGGCCCCGCCGCCGGCCGCGGGCGGCGGCGGCTCGGCGATCCCGCCCTCCTCGCTTGCCCCCATGGCGGCGCCAAGGTAGCACCCGCGGGGCCGGGGACTCCAGCGGGCGCCGCGGACCGGCGGGCCCGTCCTCCGCTCGCCTATCGGTCCGCCAGCCAGCCCGGGGCGAGCCGCTTCAGGACCTCGAACCAGAGGAGGCTCCCGAAGCCGACGAACGCGGCCACCAGGATGTCGTCGCCGCTCGCCGGCCCGAAGCGGAAGAGATGGCGGAGGAAGGGGACGGTGAGGGCCGCCACCAGGGTCAGCGTGGCGCCGCCGGCCACCGCCCAGGATGCGAGGTTCCTCGTCCCCAGGGTGCCGAGGAAGGTCCGCGTCCAGGAGCGGTTCACCAGGATGAGCGCCACGTTCCCGGCGATGAGCGTGGCGAAGGCCATGGCCCGGCCGGAGGCCTCCGAGCCGGTGTGGGCCAGCCCGAGCCGGAAGGAGACCAGGGTGGCGGCGAGGAGCGCCGCGCCCTGCAGCAGCGACACCACCACCAGGCGCCGGCCGAACAGGCTCGCGCCCACCCTGCGGGGCGGCCGGCGCATCAGCCCGGGATCGCCCGGCTCCGCCTCGAAGGCCACCGAGCAGGCCGGGTCGATGACCAGCTCCAGGAAGACGATGTGCACCGGGAAGAGGACCAGCGGCCAGCCGAGCAGCACCGGGACCAGCGCGGCCCCGGCGATGGGGACGTGCACCGCCAGGACGTAGGCCATGGCCCGGCGCAGGTTGTCGTGGATGCGGCGGCCGAGCCGCACCGCCGCCACGATGGAGGTGAAATCGTCGTCGGTGACCACCAGCGCCGCCGCCTCGCGGGCCACGTCGGTGCCGCGGCCGCCCATGGCGACGCCGATGTGGGCCGCCTTGAGCGCCGGGGCGTCGTTGACGCCGTCGCCGGTCATGGCCACCACCTCGCCGCCGGCGCGGAGCGCCTGGACGATGCGGAGCTTCTGCTCCGGGACGGTGCGGGCGAAGACCCTGCCGCGCTCGAGCCGGCCCCGGAGCTCCTCGTCCGAGAGGGACTCGAGCTCCCGGCCGCTGATGACCTCGGCGGCGGGAAGGCCCGCCTGGCGGGCGATGGCCCGGGCGGTGTCGGGGGCGTCCCCGGTGATCATCACCACCCGGACGCCGGCGCTGGCGCATTCCGCCACCGCCTCCGGCACGCCCGCCCGGAGCGGGTCCTCGAGGCCCACCAGCCCGACGAGCTCGAAGTCGAAGTCGTGCTGCCCCGGCGGCAGGTCCCCCGGGCCGAAGAAGGCGCGGGCCACGGCCAGGACCCGGAGCCCGTCGGCGGCCATCTCCGCGACGTGTGCCCCCACCTCCGCCGCGCCCGCCGCCGGGAGGTGGCACACGTCGGCGATGGCCTCCGGCGCGCCCTTGGCCGCGACCACCAGCCGCCCGCTTCCCGGCTCCCGCCAGACGTGGGAGACGGCCAGCAGCTCGGGGGAGAGCGGGTACTCGCGGACCAGCTGCCAGGTCTCGTGCAGGTGCTCGGTCCCCGCCAGCGCCTCCTTCCCGAGCCGGTGGAAGGCCTGCTCCATGGGGTCGAACGGGTCCCGCTGGCTCGCCAGGATGCCGAACTCCACCAGAGCGTGGACGGCCTCGGGGAGCGTCCCGTCGCGCACCACGTGCAGCGCTCCCGGCACCCAGAGGTGGTCCACCCGCATCCGGTTCTCGGTGAGGGTCCCGGTCTTGTCGGTGCAGAGCACCGTGGCGGCGCCCAGCGCCTCCACCGCCGGCAGGCGGCGGGTGAGGACCCGCGATCTCGAGATGCGCCAGGCGCCCAGGGCCATGAAGATGGTCAGCACCACCGGGAACTCCTCGGGGAGCATCGAGATGGCGAGCGCGATGCCGGCCAGGAACGCCTGGGGCCAGTTCCCCCGGGTGAGCCCGTAGAGCGCCACCAGCGCCGCGCAGAGCAGCAGGCCCGCCGCGGCCGCCACCTTCACGATGCGCCGCACCTCCTCCTGGAGCGGCGTCCGGCCGGACTCGATGGCCGCCAGCGACGTCCCGATCCTCCCCATCTCGCTGCGGGCCCCGGTGGCCCGCACCTCGGCCAGGCCTCGCCCGCGGACGACGAGCGTTCCGGCGTAGACGAAGGGCAGGTCGTCGCCGCCGGGGCGCGCCTCGGGCTCGGCCCCGGCCGAGGCCCGCTTGCGCACCGGCACCGACTCGCCGGTGAGGAGCGACTCGTCGGCCTCCAGGTGGCTCGCCTCGAGGAGCGCCGCGTCGGCGGGGACCCGGTCGCCCTCGGAGAGCACCAGGACGTCGCCCCGCACCACCTCGCGCCCCGGGATGCGGCGGCGGGTGCCGTCGCGGACCACCAGCGCGCGGGGGCTGGCCATGTCGCGGAGCGCGGCCAGCGCCCGCTCGGTCTTGCGCTCCTGCACCAGGGTGATGGTGATGACCACCAGCACGCCCAGGAGCAGCGCCAGCGCCTCCCGGATGTCGCCCAGCACCAGGTAGATGCCCGCGGCCGCGAGGAGCAGCACCAGCATGGGCTCCCGCAGGACGTGCCCGACGCTGGCGAGGAAGCCGGGGCGCCGGTCCCGCGCCAGCTCGTTCGGCCCCTCGGCCGCGAGTCGCGCCGCGGCCTCCGCCGCGGTGAGGCCCGGCACCCCGTCTGCGCCTTCCGGCATGGTGGCGCATGTTACCCGAGCGCAGCCGGGGCGGGCCGTCGGCGATTCGACGCAGGCTCAGCTCCGGTAGTCGGCGTTCTCCGTCACGTACTCGTGGGTGAGGTCGGCCCCGAGCACCTCGGCGCCGGCGGCGCCCAGGCCGAGGTACACCTCGACCTCGACCGAGCGCTCGTGGGGCGGGAAGTCGACGGGCGGCCGGAAGGCGCCGTCCGGGGAGGGCGCGCTCCGGTAGAGCTCCGCCGCGCGCAGGCCGGCGACGAGCCGCTCCTCCCGGGCGGGATCGAGGCGCATGGCCCCGCCCTCGAGAAGCACCTCGCCGCCCAGCGAGAGCCGCAGGCGCGCCGGGTCGAGCCGCAGGCCGCGCTGGCCGGCCACCTTGCCCACGGCGGCCACCAGCCGTCCGACGTTCGGGTCGTTGCCGGCCACGGCGCACTTCACCAGGGGCGAATTGACCACCGCCTTCCCCACCGCCCGCGCCGCCGCGGCGTCGGGGGCCCCCGAGACCCGCACCCGGATCACGTGGTGCACCCCCTCGCCGTTGCGCACCACGTCCTCGGCGAGGTCGCGGCACACGGCGCCGAGTGCGGCCCGGAAGTCGCGCGCCTCGGCCGGCCGCCGCCTCGAGGAGAGCAGCGCCACCGTGTCCGAGGTGCTGGTGTCCGAGTCCACCGAGACCAGCTGGAAGCTCGACTCCACCGCCTCGTCGAGGGCCGCCGCCAGCGGCGCGCGGGGGAGGTCGGCGTCGGTGAGCAGGAAGACCAGCATGGTGGCCAGGTCGGGCTCGATCATCCCCGCGCCCTTGGCGATGCCCACCACCGTCGCCTGGCCCGCCGCGGCGCGCCGCACCTTGGGGTAGAGGTCGGTGGTCATGATGGCCTCGGCCGCCGGAAGGGCCGAGAGGGGCTGCAGGGCCGACACCGCGGCCGGGATGGCGGCCAGCATCTCCGGCAGCGGGAGCCGCCAGCCGATGACTCCGGTCGAGGCGGGCAGGACCTCGCCGGGCGCGAGGCCGAGCCTGGCCGCCACCTCGGCGCAGACCTGCTCCGCCGCCTCGACGCCCCCGGGCGCCGCCACGTTGGAGACCTTGTTGTTGACGATCACCGCGCCCAGGCGGGGCTCCTCGAGCCGGCGGCGCCCGACCACCACCGGAGCGCCGGGGAAGGCGTTCCGGGTGAACCGCACCGCGAAGGCGTCGGTGGGGCGGTCGAGGGCCACGAGCGCGAGGCGCATCCGCCCCGGCTTACGCGCCTCGGCCGGCGTGAAGGCGAAGCCGGCCGTGCCCACGCGGAAGCCCTCGGGGAGCGCGCTCTGCGAATCGAGCCAGGCGCGGTGCTCCGCGCGGCTGGCGAACTCGAGGGAGGTGCTGGGCATGGCCCCGTCTACCGCGCGGCCCCGGAGCGGTCAACGCGTCTGGCGGAGCCGCGCCGCCGCCGCCCGGGCCCCGATCGACGCGCCGCCGCCCGGGCGCTATGGTCCTCCCGCCATGGAGATCGCGCTCTACGTCCTCGGCGCCGTCGCCGTCCTCGCCGGCCTGGCCGGGCTCCTCCTGCCGGTCCTGCCCGGCGCCCCGCTGCTCCTCGGCGGCACCGTGCTCCTCGCCTGGGCGGGCCACTTCACCCGCATCGGCTGGGGCACGGTGGCCGCGGCCGCGGTGCTCGCGGCCGTCATGATGGCGGTGGACTGGATCGCGGGCGCGCTGGGCGCGAAGGCCTTCGGCGCCTCCCCCTGGGCCATGTGGGGGGCGCTGGCGGGAGCCGTGGTCGGGATCTTCTTCGGGCTTCCCGGGATCGTCCTCGGCCCCATCGCCGGCGCCATCGCCTTCGAGATGTGGAAGGACCCGAATCTCGAGAGGGCGGCCAAGGCGGGGGTGGGCGTGCTGGTGGGCTTCCTGGTGGGCGGCGCCCTGAAGATGTCCCTCGGCATCGCGCTCGTCGGGATCCTGGTGCTGGCGCTGGTCCTCTAGTGGCGCGCCCCACGACCCGACCCGGGGGCTCCGGCGCAGGGGGCTCGCCTTCGGGCGCTGTCCTCGCCCGCGACCGCGGTACGCGACCCGCGCGAACCCGCGGTGCGGGGGCTCCTCGCTGACGGCGGTCGCGCAAGCCACCGGACGCGCCGGACGGCGGCGCTCCTCGCCGGCAGCTCGTCGCGGACGAGGTGCAGAGCCGCGCGCTCGAAGTGGCACCCGGCGGGCTGCGGAGGCGCCCGCCGGCGAGACCCTGCGCCCTCGCCGCGTGCCAGGGCGCCCACTGCCTGCGCGCGGCCCGGATGCCGCGTTTCGAGCGCAGCTCTGCGGCCCGACGGACCGCGTCACGCGCGGGCGTGGGTCACGAGCCGGGCCCTGATCCACAGGCCTGGGTCGCAGCACTAGCCCGGCCGGCGACGGCGCCGCTCCTCTTCCGCCTCGTCGTCCTCCAGCATGCGGTACTTGGGCCCCTCGGGGTCGTCGTACTGGCCGCTCCGCACCGACCACACGAAGAGCAGCCAGGCGGCGAGGCCCAGCGCCAGCGAGAGGATGATGAGGAAGCCGACGCTCCACATGGCGCCATCCTACCCCCGGGCCGCCGGGCCGGCGCCGGACCGGATCCGGAGCGAGTTCCCCACCACGAACAGGCTCGAGGCCGCCATGGCGGCGGCCGCCACGATGGGGTGGAGCAACCCGGCCATCGCCAGCGGGAGGGCGACCGCGTTGTAGAAGAAGGCCCAGAAGAGGTTCTGGCGGATGATCCGGTAGGCGCGGCGCGAGAGGCGCACCGCCTCGGGGACGAGCCGGAGGTCGTCCCGCACCAGGACCGCGTCGGCGCTCTCCAGGGTCACGTCGGTGCCGCGCCCCATGGCCATCCCCACGTCGGCCTGGGAGAGCACCGGCGCGTCGTTGATGCCGTCGCCCACCGCCAGCACCCGGCGGCCCCCGGCCTGCATCCGGGCCACCCCATCGCGCTTCCCGGAGGGTGTCGCCTCCGGCACGGCGCGATCGATGCCGAGCCGGGCCGCCACCGCGGCGGTGGTCGCCCGGTCGTCCCCGCTCACCACCGCCAGCCGCAGGCCGAGCGCGCGCAGCGAGGCGACCGCCGCGGCCGCCTCGTCGCGCACCGCGTCGGCGACCGCCAGCAGGGCCGCGGCACGCCCGCCGGCGGCCAGGAAGACCACCGTCTCTCCCTGCTCCTCGAGGCGCCGCGCCGCGGCGTCGGCCCCGGCGGGGAGCGCCACGCCCGACTCGGCCAGCAGGGCGCGGTTGCCCAGCACCACCGCCTCCCCGCCGGCGCGCGCCCCCACGCCGCGCCCCGGCACCGCGCGGAATCCCTCCACCCCGGGCTCGGGGGCGCCGGGGAGCGCCCGCGCCGCCTCGGCGATGGCCCGGCCCACGTGGTGCTCGCTCCGGCGCTCCACCGCCGCCGCCAGGCGCAGTGCGCTCTCGGCGGAGAGGTCGCCCAGCGGGACCACCTGGCGCAGCGCCGGCCTGCCGCGCGTCAGCGTACCGGTCTTGTCCAGCACCGCGTCGGTGACCCGGGCGAGCCGCTCCAGCACGTCTCCGCCCTTCACCAGGACGCCCCGGGCGGTGGCCAGCCCGGTGGCCACCAGGACCGCGAGCGGCGTCGCCAGCCCGAGCGCGCAGGGGCAGGCGATGACCACCACCGCCACGCCGTTCAGGAGCGCCCGGTCGAGCGCCGCGCCGCGCCAGAGCCAGGCGGCGACGGTCCCGGCGGCGAGGACCAGCACCGCCGGCACGAACCAGCCCACGATCCGGTCGGCCACCGCCTGGATGCGGGGCTTGCGCGCCTGGGCCTCCTCGACGGCCCGCACGATGCCCGCCAGCACCGTCTCCTTCCCGACGCGGGTGACCCGGAAGACGAAGCTCCCGTGCAGGTTGACGCTCCCGCCGATGACCGCCGAGCCCGCCGCCTTCGGCACCGGCCGCGACTCGCCGGTCACGAGCGACTCGTCCACCTCCGACTCGCCCTCCTCCACGACGCCGTCGAGAGGCACCCGCTCTCCCGGCACCACCTCCACGCGCTCCCCCGCGGCGACGGCCGCGACCTGCACCCGCCGCCGCTCCTCCCGGCCGTCCGCGCCGGGGGCCACGAGGCGCGCCTCGCGCGGCGCCAGCCGCGCCAGCCGGGCCACCGCCTCCGAGGCCCTCCCCCGGGCGCGGAGCTCGAGGTAGCGGCCGAGGAGGATCAGGGTCACGATCATCGCCGCGGTGTCGAAGTACACCTCGCCGCCGCGCAGCATCTGGGCGACGGAGAGCACCAGCGCCGCCCCCGAGCCCAGCGCCACCAGCGAGTCCATGCCCAGGCGGCCGTGCCGCAGGCCCGCCCAGGCGGCGCGCAGGAAGGGCGCCCCCGAGTAGAGGAAGACCGGAAGCGCCAGGCCGAGCGCGATCCACTCCATCAGCCGCCGCGTGGGCGGGTCGATGCCCTGGAAGTAGCCGGCGTAGAGCGCCGCCGTGTAGAGCATGAGCTGCGAGGCCAGGAAGCCGGCGGTGCCGAGCCGGACGAGGAGGTCCTTCTCCTCGGCGGCCCGGACCCGCCCCTGCTCGCTCTCGCTCCAGGGCCTGGGGACGTAGCCGATGGACTCGACGCGCCGCAGCACCGCCTCGAGGCCCACCCGCCCCGGGTCGAAGCGGACGCGGGCCCGGTGGGTGGCGTAGTTCACCCGGGCCGAGAGGACGCCGGGGGTGCGCGAGAGGATGCGCTCGTTGAGCCAGACGCACGAGGCGCAGCGGATGCCGTCGATGGCGAGGTCGATCTCCGCCGCACCCGGCCCGGCATCGCGGAGGAGCCCGGCGAAGGCGGCCGGGTCGGCCCCCCCGGGCGGCGCCGCCGGGCCCGGCTCGTCCCACCTGCGCGCGGCGTAGAAGGCCCCGAGCCCCTCGCCGGCGATCACCCGGTAGACCGCGGCGCAGCCGGCGCAGCAGAAGGCCCGGGCGGCGCCGTCCACCTCCTGGCGCACCGCCTCGCGCTCGGGGAACTCGAGGAGGCAGTGATCACAGCGCATGGATCCCGAGCCCGCGCAGGAGGAAGAGGAGGCCGAGGATCGCCACCGCCGCGCCGCCGATCCGGTAGAGGACCCCGCGCAAGCGCGCCGACAGGAGGGCGGTGGCCCCGCCGACGAGCAGCAGCGCCGGCGCCGTGCCGAGGCCGAAGGCGAGCGCGAACAGCGCGCCGGTGGCCGGGCCACCGGTGGCCGCCGAGCCCACGAAGGCCGACCAGGAGAGCCCGCAGGGCAGGAAGCCGAGCGCCAGGCCGAGGACGTAGACCCGCCCCTGGCCGCCGCCCTGGAGCAGGCCCCGGACCCCGGCGAAGACGCGGCCGGCCAGGCCCTGCTCGGCACGGCGGATCCCGGGGGCGACGCCGGCGGCGCCGAGCCCCATGAGGATCATGAGCGCCCCGGCCAGCACCGCCACCGCCTGCTGCAGGCCGGCCGCCCGGCCCGCGACGTTGACCACCGAGCCGGCGATCCCCATGATCAGGCCGAGGAAGCCGTAGGTGGTGATCCGGCCGGCGTTGTACAGGAGGTGAAGCGCCAGGGCCCGACGCGCCCCGGCGCCCGGGCCGGCGGCGAGGCTCACGGTGGCGACCAGCGGCCCGCACATGCCGGCGCAGTGGCCGAAGCCGCCGAGGAGCCCCATCCCCAGGGCCATCCACAGGTCGGCGCTCCCCGTCACTCCGCCAGCTCGAAGGTGAAGGTGGCGCGAACCGGGGCCGCGGCCGGCTCGCGCGGGCGGAGCGTCACCTCGGCCGACCACGTCCGGCGGCCGCTGGGGCAGCGGACGATGACCCCCTGTCCCCGGAAGAGCCCGCCGCCCCGGTGGGAGAGCCGGATGCGGTTCTCGCCCATGTACATCCCGGGCATGGAGAGCGCGACCTCGGCCTCCGCGTCCCCCACCGGCGCGGCGCCGCGGCGCACCCCCACGGTGAAGGTGAGGTCGGCCATGGCGCGCACCGGGCGGGGCTCGATCTCGAGGGTGACCGTCGTCCCGTCCTCCCGCGCCTCGCAGCGGCCGGCGGAGATGGCGCAGCGCGGCGCGGCGCCCTCCGGCGCGGGCACCCCCTGGGCGCGGTCGGCGTCGTACCGGAGCCCGGCCTGGTACGGATCGGGCACCACCGTCGGCTCCGCCAGGCGGCCGCCGACGACGAAGGTCGCGATCACCGCACCGGCGCCGGCGGCGACCGCGACCCCCACGACGGCGGCGGTGGCGAGCCTGGTCACGGCGCCCTCTCCGGCTGGGCGGGGATCACCAGGGGGACGGCGCGCGAGGAGCGCGGCCCCCGGCCCTGCGCCGGCCCCGCCCCCAGGTCGGCCCGGAGGGTCCGCGGCGCGGCGCCGACCCCGTCGGCCACCGCCAGGACCCGGAGGCTGCGGTGCTCGCCGGGCGCCAGCCTGAGCTCCTCGGGACGCAGCCGGACGCGCACCCCGGGTGCTCCCCGGACCACGAGCTCGAGGCGAAGCGCCACGGGCTGGCGGCCCCGGTTCTCGAGCGCCACCTGGTAGGCGTTCACCGCCTGCCCCTCGGCGGTGCGGCGGGGCGCGAAGTCGGGCGCCGCCTGGGCCTCGAGGTCGAGCGCGGTGCGGGCCAGCGCCGTGCCGGCGAGGAGCGCGAGCGAGGCCGCGGTCAGCGCGCCCACCGCCAGCACCGCGGGGCGGGCCAGGCGGCGCGGCCTCCCCGGCTCGCCGAAGAAGTAGCCCACCAGGTCGGGCCTGCGGCCGAGCTTGCGCATGATGGGCTGGCAGGCGTCGACGCACTCGGCGCAGGCGATGCACTGCATCTGCAGCCCCTCGCGGATGTCGATGCCGGTGGGGCAGCAGCGGACGCAGGCGCCGCAGTCGATGCAGTCCCCGGCGCGGGAGGCGTCGTAGGCCACCACCAGCGTGTGCCGGTCGAAGAGGACGCCCTGCATCCGGGCGTAGGGGCAGGCGGTGGCGCAGAAGCGGGCCCTCAGGAACGCCAGGTCGAGGAAGATCGTCGCGCCCAGGACCGCCCACGACCCGGCGGCGACGGGGTGGAGCGAGCCCGCGGCGACTCCCCGGAGGAAGGCGCCCGGCTCGACGAAGTACCAGACCAGGTTCGCCGAGACGACCGCCGAGGCCAGCGCCATCCCGGCCCAGGCCAGCGCGGCCCGCGCCCCACCCTTGCGGCGCCAGCGGTCGAGCCCTGCGGTGAGGTCGGAGAGCGCCGTCTGCGGGCAGGCCCAGCCGCACCAGGCGCGCCCCAGCACCAGGGTCAGCAGCAGGAAGGCGAAGGTGACGAAGATCGTCGCGGCCAGGACCGGGTACATCTCGTCCATGGCGAGCGAGGCCCCGAAGAAGTGCAGGCGCAGGGTGGGGACGTCGAAGCGCAGCGCACTCTCCCCCCCGACGCGGAGGAAGGGGAGCCCGAGCACCAGGATGGCCTGCGCGATCTCGGCCGCCCGCCGCCAGGTCCGGAAGGGCAGCCTACCCGTCGTCATCCTCGAGCATCTTGTACTTGGCCTCCTCCACCCGGTCCCGGCGGCGGGCCGAGAAGTAGTGGGCGAAGGCCGCGGCGAGGAGCGCGCAGAGCGCCAGGCCGAAGACGAGGTAGGCGACTTCCGGGCCGGACACGGGGCTACCTCCTCCGGCTCTGCGCGTACCAGAGCCAGAGCGCGACGGCGGTGGGGACGGCGGTGAAGAAGACGGTGGCCGCGATGGTGACGAGGACGGTGTTCTCCATCGGTCCGCTCCCTATCGCCCGGCCTGCTCGGCGGCCTTCTGGTACTCGCCGGCCTGCGTCCAGCCGGTGGTGGCCGGGGAGTAGAGCCACAGGTAGGCCGCCCCCCAGGCGATGAGCCCGAAGAACAGCAGCAGCCAGCCGACCGGGAGCCGGTGGGCGGTCTCCCGCGCCTCCATCGCCTCCGCGGTGTCGGGCATCTCGGTCATGGCGTCCTCCCGGGGGTCGCGCCCGGCGGGTGCTCGGCCTTCTCCATCGCCGGCGGCTCCTTCCTCTCGTGCGCCTGCTGGGCCCGGATCCAGGAGATGACCGCCCAGATGTCGTCGTTCGGGATCTGGCCGCCGTAGGCCTGCATGCCGCCGCTCTCGAGGCCCTTGCGCCCGATGGCCGCCTTGGCGTCGCTCCCCCCGGAGATGAGGGCGAAGTAGGCGCCGTCGGGCACGTCGCCCTTCGTTCCCAGGAAGACGTCGTCGAGGAGGTTCGGGGCCACGTCGGGCACGCCGTGCCCCTCGTCGCCGTGGCAGGCGGTGCAGTTGTCGAGGAAGACCCGGTTGCCGCGGGCAATGGCGTGGGGCGAGTCGCCCAGCGGGTTCGCCGCCGCCAGGTCCACCGCTCCGGCGGCCGGCTGCCTCCGCTGCACCGCGTGGCCGAGCCACTGGGTGTAGGCGACGAGCGCGTCCATCTCCGTCCTCGCCGCCAGCGCCGCGATCTCCTCCGGGCCGTGCGGGAGGCGGAGCGCCCGCATGTGGCTCGCCACCTCCTCGGGGTCGAGCCTCGCCTCGGCCAGGAAGGCGTAGCGGGGCATGTTGGAGCGCGGGGTCACCGACTGGGGATCGGCGTAGTGCTTCAGGTGCCAGCCGTCGGGGCGCTTGCCGCCCTCGCGCGCCAGGTCCGGGCCGGTGCGCTTCGAGCCCCAGAGGAAGGGCCGGTCGTAGTAGAACTCGCCGGCCTTGGAGTAGTCGCCGTAGCGCACCACCTCGCTCCGGAGCGGCCGCACCGTCTGCGTGTGGCAGCCCATGCAGCCCTCGCGCTGGTACACGTCGCGCCCGGCGAGCTGCAGCGCCGTGAAGGGCCGGAGGCCCTCGAGCCGGGGGTGGAAGTCGGGGCGGAGCATCGGGTAGGCCATGGTGACGATGCTGCCCACCAGAACCGTCACGGTCGCCAGCAGCGCGAAGGAGATGGGCTTCTTGTAGATCTCGCCAGCCATGCGCCGGTTCCCCCTTTCCTAGGCCGCGGCCGGAGCCGGAGCGGGGCGCTGCGACGCCTCGAGCGCCTTCCCCTTCTGGATGGTCTTGAGCACGTTGTAGACGAAGAGCAGCATCCCGGCGGCGAAGATGATCCCGGCCAGCGTGCGCGTGTGCCAGTAGGGGTAGTTCTTCACCAGGCCGTCCATGAAGGAGTACTTGAGGCTGCCGTCGGCGTTGGTCACCTTCCACAGGGCGCCCTGCTGGATGCCGGTGATCCACATGGTGATGGAGAAGAGGAGCTGGCCCACCAGCACCAGCCAGAAGTGGAGGTTGGCGATCCTCTCCGAGTAGATCTCGGTGCCCCAGATCCTCGGGACCACGTAGTACATGGACGCGGTCACGATCATGGTCACCCAGCCCATGGTGCCCATGTGGACGTGGCCCGGGACCCAGTCGGTGTAGTGGATGAGCTGCGAGACGGTGCGGAGGGCCTGCGTCGGGCCCTGCACCGTCTGCAGGCCGTAGAAGGTGATGCCCAGGACGAAGAACTTGGTCAGGTACTGGCTGCGCATCTTCGACCAGTCGGCACCCACGGTGTAGTACCCGTTCACCACCGAGCCCCAGGATGGCGCGATGAGGAAGATGGTGAAGATGATGGCCAGCGTCTGGAGCCAGTCGGGCAGCGGCGTGTAGATGAGGTGGTGGGCGCCGGTCCAGAGGTAGGCGAAGACCAGCGACCAGAAGCTCACGATCGAGAGCCGGTGGCTGAAGATGGGGAGCCCGGTGGCCTTGGGCAGGAAGTAGTAGAAGAAGGCCAGGATGGGCGTGGTGAAGACGAAGCCCACCGCGTTGTGGCCGTACCACCACTCCACGTTGGCCGAGTTCACGCCGGCGTAGGCGTGGTAGCTCTTCCACCAGCCGGCGGGGATGGAGGCGTTGTTGACGAGGTAGAGGACCGCCACCGCGATCACCGTGGCGATGACGTACCAGAGCGACACGTACATCTGCTCCTCGCGCCGCTTGACGATGGTCGCGAAGACGTTGACCGCGAACATCACCCACAGCACCACGATGGCGACGTCGAGCGGCCATTCCAGCTCGGCGTACTCGAGCGACTGGGTCTTGCCCGCCAGCAGGCTGACCGCCGCGGCCGCGATGCCGAGGTTGAAGAGCCACAGCTGGACCCGCGCCAGCCGCGGGAACACCAGCGGCCGGCGCGCCAGCCGCATCACCACCCAGTAGCTCAGGCCGAAGATGGCCCCGACGCCGAGCCCGAAGGCCAGGCCGTTGGTGTGCACCGGCCGGAGGCGGCCGAAGGCCAGCCAGGGGGCCAGGTTGGCCGCCGGCGCCCACATCTGGATGGAGATGAGGAGCCCGACCAGGATCCCCACCACGCCCCAGAAGATGGCGGAGAGGATGAAGCCCTGCACCGTCCGGTGGTCGTAGCGGTACTCGCCCATGGATTCGCACCCCTCCCTGCCGGCCTCCCGCGCGGCCGTTGCGCGCCCGGCTCCCGGTCCCGCCCCGGGGCGTCGGTTCTTGCGCCCGCGCCGGCGGATCCCGGCCACCATGCACGAACGGCGCCGGCGGGTCCGTCACTCGAAGGGGTTCCGCGACGAAGTGGCGCACTTCGGGGCCGCCGCGGGTATGCTGCGCGCACCGTGACCAGCCAACACCACCCGATGAACGCCCGCCGCGCCCTCGCCCTCCTCCTCGCCCTGTGCCTCGCCCCCGCCGCCGCGGCCGAGGAGTCCGCCGACGAGGCGCTCTTCCGGGCGAGCCAGAACCCGGCCTCGAACCTCGTCGACATCTCGGTGCGGAACGAGACCTCGTTCGGGATCGGCCACAAGCGGAGGACCGGCAACGCGACGTACATCGAGCCCTCCTTCCCCACCGCCATCTCGGAAGCCTTCATCCTGGCCCACCGCATCCGGGTGCCCCTCGTGTGGCAGCCGGAGGTGAACGCCCGCATCGGGGGAGCCTTCGGCGTGGGCGACCTCGGCTACGAGCTCTACCTCGCCCAGTCGAACCCCGGGCCCGTGACCTGGGGCGCCGGCGGCGCCCTCCTCCTCCCCAGCGGCACCGACGACCGGATCTCCGAGCACAAGTGGGCCTCGGGGCTCGCCGCCGCCGTGAACGGGTCGGTCGGCCGCCTCGCCCTGGGAGTCGACGCCCGGCAGCTCTGGACGTGGGCCAGCGCCGGCTCCTACCCGGAGGTGAACCGCCTCACGCTCGAGCCCCAGGCGAGCCTGGCCCTCGGCCGCGGCTGGTTCCTGGCGACCGCTCCGATCATCACCGCCGACTGGAAGCGCGCCGGGGCCGACGTCTGGACCGTGCCCCTGGGCGGCGGCGTCGCCAAGCTCGTCTCGCCCGGGGGTCAGAAGATCCTGCTCTCGGTCCACGCCTACGGCAACGTCGTCCATCCCCGCGCCGCCTACCCCGAGTGGACGCTCCGCGCGGGTCTCGCCTTCCTCTTCCCGCGCTGACGGACCGGATGGGCCCCGGGTGGTCCGCCCCTTAACCCGGCCCGGGCCCGGGGGTGGAACGCCATCGCAGTTTCGGCGACGATGGGCCAAACGGGGCGGTGCCGAAGATGAACCAGGTCGGGTCGGAGGTGGTCGAGGGGGGCGCGGGCGTTCTCGTCGTCCGCCGCGATTTCGGCGACCCGGACGAGATGGCGGCGGCGGTCCGCCGCGCCGACGTGGAGTACGTTCCGCTGGCGAACCCCTCCCCGGTCGATGCCAGCCTGGTGGGGGTGGAGCTCGAGGGAGGTGCGCTGCTCCAGCTCGGGCGGATGGGCTTCGCGCACGTCACGCGGGCCCGCTTCCACGACGGCGCCTGGCAGATCGTCACCGCCCTGGACGACGTCCCGCGCTCCTGGAACGGGCAGGCGGTGGACCGCTCCTGCGCCATGGTCTACCGGCCCGGGGCCGAGTTCCAGGGAACCGCGCCGGGCCAGGGCGGCTGGGCGGCGCTGAGCCTTCCCTCCCCGCGGCTGGAGCAGGCGCTCGGCTCGCTGGCGGGGACGGAGCTGCGGCTGTTCCCGGAGAGCTGCCGGCTGGCGAGGATGGAGGAGCCGACGCGGCTCCGTCTCTCGTCGCTGCTCGAGCGGGTGGTCCGCGTGGCCGCGGAGGACCCCGCCGCGCTCTCCGGCGGCGAGGCGCGCCGGGCGCTGGGCGAGTCGCTCCTCGGGTTCGCGGTGCAGGCGTTCGAGGGGCTTCCCCAGCGCCCCGCCGAGCGCGAGCGCACCATGCTCTCCCACAGCCGCGTGGTGGCCATGGCCGAGGAGTTCATGCGCTCGCGCCTGGCGCTGCCGCTCTACGTCGCCGACCTGTGCCTCGCCACCGGCGTCTCGGAGCGCACGCTGCGGAGCGCCTTCCACAACGTCTACGGCACGGGCCCGAACCGGTTCCTCAAGCTCCGCCGGCTCATCCAGGTGCGGCGCGCCCTGCAGCACGCCACGCCCGACACGCTGGTGTCGGAGGTGGCGACGCGCCACGGCTTCTGGGATCTGGGCCGCTTCGCCGGCGACTACCGGAGCCTCTTCGGCGAGTCCCCGTCCCGGACCGCACGGCGCGCCTCGGCCTGAGTACCCGCGCGACGACCGGGAGCCGCCCGGCTCACTTCCCCAGCATTCCCTGCTTGAGGTCGGCGTCGGCGGGCTCGGGCCCGAGCCAGTTCCGGAAGAGGGCGTCGGCGAACTCCTTGCCCTCCACGGTGGCGCCGGCCCCGCCCTCGATGGCCACCGTGCTGCCGGTGCCCGGGACGTAGGAGACGGTCATCACCTGGCCCTTCCGGATCTCGGACGGCAGGATCTTCTCCACCTGGGCGAGCTTGGCCACCGCGGCGGCGGCCTGGGCCCCGGAGTTCTTCTCGAAGCCCTCGCGGAAGGCGCCGAGGATGGCGTCCCGGTCCACGTCGCGGAGGAAGACCATGCGCACCAGCTTGGGCGCGTCGGCGGCGATCAGGGCCTCGGGATCCGAGGATCGGGCCTCGGCGTAGAGCGCGCCCACGTAGACCTTGAAGAAGACGCGCTTGCGCAGGCCCGCTCCGTTGAGGACCAGCTGCTTCCCGCCGAGGGCGGCGGCTTCCGGCACCTCCACGCCCGCCACCTCGCGGGCGCCGGCGTCGAGTGCGAGTGCCGACAGGATCAGGGCGGCCAGCGTGCGCATGTGTGACCTCCGGCGGATCAAGGGGCCGCGCGCGAGTTGTGGCGCAGGACCGCCTCCCGCACCCCGCGCACCTCGCCCTCCACGATCAGGCCCCGCTCGATGAACCAGCGCCCGATCTTCCGGCCGGCCCGCCGCTGCCAGGAGATGGCCTCGGCCAGGTCGGCCCAGGAGATGCGGCCCGAGTAGTAGAGGTACTCGGCGAAGCGCAGCGGCCGCGGCGGCAGCCCGCCCCCGGGGCGCGGGCGCGCCTCGCGGGCCGGCTCCCCCGGCCCGGCGGCGGCGCCCTCGCGGGGCGCC
>DATIFE010000124.1:0-20166 GCA_035455425.1 Anaeromyxobacteraceae bacterium
GGCCAGCGCCCGGCGCGCCGCCGCCAGCCCGCCCCCCGGCGCGCCCCGGCGGGCGATGACCACCAGGTCCAGCGGCGGCAGGTCGGCCGCGACCTCGCGGAACGCCTGGCGCACCCAGCGCTTCACCCGGTTCCGGTTCACCGCGTTGGCCACCTTGGAGGAGACGGTCACGCCGAGCCTCGGGAGCGGACCGACATGGGGGAGGGCCAGCACCGCGTACTCTCCATTCGCGAGGCGCCTCCCGCGCTCCTGCACCGCGAGGAACTCGCGGCGGAGCCTGAGCCGGGACGCCTTGCCGAGCCGCACCGGCCCGCGGCCTACTTCCGCGCCGCCGAGACGGCTAGCCGCTTGCGCCCCTTGGCTCGACGGCGCTTGAGGACGGCGCGGCCCGCCGCCGTGCGGGCCCGCCGCCGGTAGCCGTGCTTGCGGTTTCTTCGAACCTTCTTGGGCTGGTAGGTCCGCTTCATGGCGCGGCACCCTTGCCGATCGTCCTCGTTCTGTCAAGGATCCCGGGCGCATGCCGCACGCCGTCGTGACTCCGTCGCGCGGTCGCTTCCGGGGCGCATCGAAAATCGCTCTCGTTCCGCGAAAATGTACCCGGCGCTTGATCTGTGCGCCGAAGCTTCGCTAGAACACGCGGCTCAAGCACGGATCAGCCGGGCGGCGGCTTCTGGCCCGACCATCGTACGTACGACCAAATAGGCAGGCAGCCGGCTCGGCAGCCCGGCGCGGGGGGCGCTTGCGCCCATCCCGGGGGGTGCATCCATCCGATGGAATCGAGCGCGCGAGAGGTGCGGTCGCCCGCCGCGGAGCAGTGGCAGCGGATCGACGAGTTCCTGCGGGCGCGGCTCCGCCCCGATCTCTACGCGCGGTGGTTCGCCCCGCTGCGCCCGGTGTCCCTGGAGGCCGACCGGCTCGAGCTGGCCGCTCCCGACAAGTTCCACCGCGACTTCGTGGACGACAACTACCGCGCCTGGCTCGAGGAGGAGATCGTCCCGGGCATCGTGGGCCGCAAGGTCTCGGTCCGCATCGGCATCGACGAGCGGCCCCCGCCCCGCGAGGCCGCCGCCCCGGCCGCCGCGCCGCCGGCGCCGCTGCTGGAGCCCGGCCCCCTGGGGGACAGCCGGCCCAACCCGCGCTACACCTTCGCCAGCTTCGTGGTCGGCGAGTCGAACCGCTTCGCCTTCGCCACCTGCCAGGCGGTGGTGGGCAAGCCCGGGAAGACCTGGAACCCGGTCTTCCTCCACGGCGACTCCGGGCTGGGCAAGACCCACCTGCTGCACGCCATCGCCAACGCGCTGGTGGAGCAGCGCCCCGGCGCCCGGGTGGCCATCGTCTCGTCGGAGAAGTACACCAACGACTTCGTCGACGCCCTCTCGCGCAACTCGATGGCCGAGTTCCGCCACAAGTACCGCGAGTGCGGCGCGCTGCTGGTCGACGACGTGCAGTTCTTCGCCGGCCGCGACAAGACGGCGGAGGAGTTCTTCCACACCTTCAACGAGCTCCACAACCGGCACGTCCAGATCGTGCTCTCCAGCGACCGCAGCCCCAAGGAGCTCAAGGGGCTCGAGGACCGTCTCATCACCCGCTTCGAGTGGGGGATGCGGGTCCAGATCGACGTCCCCGAGTTCGAGACCCGCGCCGCCATCCTCAAGAAGAAGGCGGAGCTGGAGCGCATCAGCCTGCCGGACGACGTCGCCGCGCTGCTCGCCACCCACATCCGCTCCAACGTCCGCGAGCTGGAGGGCGCGCTGATGCGCCTGGCGGCCTTCGCCTCGCTCAAGAGCGAGAACATCAGCGAGGCCCTGGCCCGCGACGTCCTCCCCGACGTCATCCCGCCCCCCGGCTACCGCCCCACCATCGAGACGATCCAGGAGGAGGTGGCGGACCACTACGGGCTCACGGTGGCCAAGCTCACCTCGAGCTCGCGCGAGCAGAAGGTGGCGGTGCCGAGGCAGGTGGCCATGTACCTCTGCCGGGAGCTCGCGCGGGAGACCCTGCAGACCATCGCCGAGAAGTTCAACAAGAAGGACCACACCACGGTCATCGCCGCGGTGGACCGGGTCGCCGAGCTCATGGCCGGCGACCCCAAGCTCCGCGCCGACGTCCAGATCCTCACCACGCGCCTCACCCCCTGAGGTGGTGTGGGCCGGACGGTGGATCGCGGCCGGATCGAGACGTGAAGAGGACGTCGAGGGAGCGTTGACAGCCGGGATCGACGCGGGCAACGTAGCCCTTCACGCGCCTCCCGCGGCGCGATCCCGGAGGTTGTCCAGGGGGCTTTCCCGAGGCGTTCCGCGGGGTCGAGCCGGTTGTCCACACGCCTCCCTCCCCTACGACTACTGCAACCAGTAAGGACAAGAGAGGATCAGGAACCCCATGGAACTGAAGATCGGCGTCCAGGAGCTGGCTCGTGCCCTCGGCCGGTCGCAGGGGATCGTCGAGAAGAAGACGACGATGCCGATCCTCTCCCACGTGCTCCTCGAGGCCCGCAAGGGTGGGAAGCTGCACGTGTCGGCCACCGACCTCGACGTCTCCATCTCGGCCGAGCACGACTGCGAGGTGCTGCGCGAGGGCGCGGTGGCGGTCTCGGCCCGGCACCTCTACGACATCGTCCGCTCGCTGCCCGAGGCCACCGCCACCCTGAAGCGGGCCCAGAACAACTACCTCGAGGTGGCGAGCGGCCCGGCGGAGTTCCGCATCGTGGGGCTGCCGGCCGAGGACTTCCCGGCGCTGCCCCGCTTCGACAAGGTGAAGTTCCAGCCGGTCTCGCCCCAGGACCTGCTGGCGATGATCGGCCTCACCGCCTTCGCCGTCTCCACCGACGAGACGCGCTACAACCTGAACGGCGTCCTCTTCGAGCCCGCCGGCGGCGAGCTCCGCATGGTGGCCACCGACGGGCACCGGCTCTCCCTGGCCCGGCGGCCGGCGCCCGCCGACTACGGGCTCAAGAAGGGCGTCATCCTCCCGAAGAAGGGGCTGGCCGAGCTGAAGAAGCTCCTGGAGGAGACGCTGGAGGGCGGCGAGGAGGCCCCGGAGGTGAAGCTGGGCTTCGTCGAGTCGAGCGCCGTGGTGGCCCGGCCGAAGGTGACGCTGGTGATGCGGCTCATCGAGGGCGTCTTCCCCGACTACAAGCAGGTGATCCCCAAGCAGGGCGAGAAGTCGGTGAAGCTCGGCCGGCTGCGCTTCCTCGAGACCCTGCGCCGGATCTCGCTCCTCTCCTCCGACAAGGCGCACGCCGTGAAGCTGGACCTCTCCCCCGGCGTCCTCAAGGTCCTCTCGCAGAACCCGGACCTGGGCGAGGCCAAGGAGGAGGTGCCGGTGGAGTACCAGGGGGAGCCGCTGCGCATCGGGTTCAACGCGCGCTACCTCATCGACGTCCTCCAGGCCCTGGGGGCCAACGACGTGATCCTGGAGCTGGCCGACGACCTCTCGCCGGGCGTGCTCAAGCCCGACGGCGACGAGGGCTTCACCGCGGTGGTCATGCCCATGCGCATCTGAGCTTTCCCCGGCTTGCGCCTCGCCCACCTCGAGATCCAGGACTTCCGCAACGTCGCGCGGGCGAGCATCGCCCCGGCGGCGCGGACCACCGTCCTGGTGGGCCAGAACGGGCAGGGCAAGACCAACGTCCTCGAGGCCGTCTACCTGCTGTGCACGCTGCGGCCGCTGCGGGCCGCGCGCCTGGCCGAGCTGGTGCGCTTCGGGCAGGCCCGGGCCGCGGTGGCCGGCGACTTCGAGGGGCCGGGCGGGCTGCGCCGCGCGGCGGTCCAGGTGGAGGCGGGCGGCCGCACCGCCTTCCTCGACGGCAAGCCGCTCGGCTCCGAGGCGCGCCTCGAGGACTACTTCGGCGGGCTGGCGGCGGTGTGCTTCTCGCCCGACGACCTCCTGCTGGTGAAGGGCGCGCCGGAGCTGCGGCGCCGCTTCCTCGACCGCGCGGCCTTCAATCGCTGGCCGGCGGTGCTCGCCGAGGCGCGCGAGTACCTGCGCGCCCTGCGGGCGCGGAACGGCGCGCTCCGGCTGGCCGGCGAGGAGGTCGAGGCCTCCTTCCGCGAGCCGCTGGTCCGGGCCGGCGCCCGGCTCCTGGTGAGGCGCCGGGAGCTGGTGGCCGAGCTGGCGCCGAGGCTCGAGGCGGCCTTCGACGAGATCTCCGGCCCGGGCGCGCCCCGGGCGCACCTCGCCTACCGCCCCGCGTCGGGGATGCGCGTCGAGGGAGGGGAGGCGGAGATCGCCGGGCGCCTGGCGGCGATCCTGGCGCAGCGCCTGGAGCGCGATCGCCAGAAGGGCTACACCTCGGCCGGCCCCCACATGGACGACCTCACCCTGGCGCTCGACGACCGGGGTGCGCGCCCCTACGGGAGCCAGGGGCAGCAGCGCGCGCTGGTGCTGGCGCTCAAGATCGGCGAGATCGAGAACCTGCGCGCCGAGCAGGGGCGCCCGCCGCTCCTGCTCCTCGACGACGTCTCCTCGGAGCTCGATCCGGCGAAGAACCGCTACCTGCTCGCCTACCTGGCGAGGCTCCCGGGCCAGGCGATCCTGACCACCACCGATCGGCGCCTGCTCGATCCGGCGGCCGGGCCGGAGGCGGTGTTCTACCGCGTCGAGGGGGGCGCGCTCTCGCCGCTGGAGTGACCGTCCGGGCCGCGTTTCCGGGCACTTGCGGGGCCGGAAGTGCCCGTTTTCACGGTTGCCACCGGCCCCCCCGCCTGCTATACGTCAAGAGCACCTAAGCCTTCAGAAATCCTGGCGAAAGCGAAGGGGAGGCCCCCTGGAGACGGCAGGCGATAGCAGGCCCGCGGGCAACGGCGGGACGGACGAGTACGGCACCGACGCCATCAAGGTCCTCGAGGGCCTGGAGGCGGTCCGGAAGCGTCCGCACATGTACATCGGCGACGTGGGCGAGCGCGGCCTGCACCACCTCGTGTACGAGGTGGTCGACAACTCCATCGACGAGGCCATGGCGGGCCGCTGCACCGAGATCGACGTCACCCTCCACGGCGACAACTCGGTCACCGTGCTCGACGACGGGTCCGGGATCCCGGTGGGACCCCACCCGACCGTGCGGGGCATGGACACCCTCGACGTGGTGATGACCAAGCTCCACGCCGGCGGCAAGTTCGAGTCCAACGCCTACAAGATCTCCGGCGGCCTGCACGGGGTGGGCGTCACCTGCGTCAACGCGCTCTCCGAGTGGCTCAAGGTCGAGGTCTACCGGGACGGCAAGGTGTGGGCGCAGCGCTACGAGCGCGGCCACCCCACCGGCAAGGTGAGCCCGGTGGGCGAGACGCAGCGCCGCGGCACCCGGGTGACCTTCAAGCCCGACGCCGGCATCTTCGAGGTGAAGGAGTTCAGCTTCGAGACGCTCTCGGGCCGGCTGCGCGAGCTCGCCTTCCTCAACGCCGGGCTCAAGATCGCCATCGAGGACGAGCGCAGCGGCAAGAAGCACGAGTTCCTCTTCCGGGACGGCATCACCGAGTTCGTCACCTACCTCAACAAGAACCGCGAGGCCCTCTTCGAGAAGCCCATCTCCCTCCACGGCGACGTGGACACCGAGCGCGGCCCGGCGACGGTGGACATCGCCTTGCAGTGGAACGACGGCTACGACGAGAAGGTCTTCGCCTTCGCCAACAACATCCACAACCACGAGGGCGGCACGCACCTCTCCGGCTTCAAGACCGCCCTCACCCGGACCATCAACGCCTACGGGCAGAAGAACAACCTGTGGAAGGACCTGAAGGAGGACGTGCCCGGCGGCGACGACATGCGCGAGGGGCTGGCGGCGGTGATCGCGCTCCGGCTCCCGGGCGCCAGCTTCGAGGGGCAGACCAAGACCAAGCTCGCCAACACCGAGGCCAAGAGCATGGTGGAGACCATGCTCAACGAGCGCCTGGGCACCTACCTCGACGAGAACCCGGCCGTGGCCCGGCGCATCTGCGCCAAGGTGGCGGAGGCGGCGCGGGCCCGCATCGCGGCGCGCAAGGCGCGCGAGACGGTGCGGCGCAAGGGGGCCCTCGACGGCGCCTCCCTGCCGGGCAAGCTGGCCGACTGCCAGTCCCGCGACGCCAACGAGTCGGAGCTGTTCATCGTCGAGGGCGACTCCGCCGGCGGCTCGGCCAAGCAGGGGCGCGACCGCCGCATCCAGGCCATCCTGCCGCTGCGCGGCAAGATCCTGAACGTGGAGAAGGCCCGCTTCGACAAGATGCTCTCCTCGGCCGAGATCGCCACCATGATCACCGCGCTCGGCACCGGCATCGGGCCGGAGGAGTTCGACGTCGCCAAGATCCGCTACCACAAGGTGGTGATCATGACCGACGCGGACGTGGACGGGAGCCACATCCGCACCCTGCTGCTCACCTTCTTCTTCCGGCAGATGCCGCAGGTGGTGGAGAAGGGCTATCTCTACATCGCGCAGCCGCCGCTCTACCGCGTGGCCAAGGGGAAGAAGGAGCAGTACCTGAAGGACGAGCCGGCCATGGACGAGTGGCTGCTGGACGCCGGGACCGAGAAGGCCCGGCTCCACTCCGGCGAGCTCGCCATCGCCGGCGACGACCTCAAGAAGCTCTCCCAGGACGCCATCGCCTACCGGGCGCTGCTGGAGCGGGCCGACCGGCGCCGCGACAAGCGGGTGGTGGACGCCGCCATCCAGCTGGGCGACCTGGACCTCCAGCTCCTCAAGGACCACCAGGCGGTGCGGCAGCAGGCCGAGAAGATCGGCGAGCGGGCCCAGAAGCTCTACCCGGACCTGGAAGTGCGCAAGGCGCGGGTGCTGCCCGACGCCGAGCACGGCTGCGACGCCCTGCTCTTCGAGACCCAGGTGGCCGGCGCGCCGCGCGAGACCCGGCTCGACTTCGACTACCTCTCGGGCGCCGAGTGGACCGAGCTCGCCGCGCTCCACGGCGCGGTGCTGGAGATCGGCCCCGGCCCCTACCGGCTCCAGTTCGAGTCCGCCGAGGAGGAGGTGGACGACGTCTTCGCGGCGGTGGAGGCCCTGAAGAAGCACGCCTCCGCGGGGCAGACCATCCAGCGCTACAAGGGGCTCGGCGAGATGAACCCCGAGCAGCTCTGGGAGACCACCATGGATCCGGAGCGGCGCTCCATGCTCCAGGTGAGGGTGGACGACGCCGTGGAGGCGGACGAGGTGTTCAGCGTGCTCATGGGCGACGCGGTGGACCTGCGCCGCGAGTTCATCGAGAAGCACGCGCTCGACGCCCAGAACCTCGACATCTGAGGACAACGGAGGTCCCGCATGCCCCGCGCCGCCGTCGCCGCCCTCGGCACCTTCGTGCCCGATCGCGTCGTCACCAACCAGGAGCTGACCCGGCTCATGGAGACCAGCGACGAGTGGATCGTCCAGCGCACCGGCATCCGGGAGCGGCGCTGGGTGGGCGAGGGGATGGGCAACTCGGACATGGCGCTGGCGGCGACCCGGCGGGCGCTGGACCGGGCCGGGTGGAAGGCCGCCGACGTCGAGGCCATCGTCTACGCCACCCTCTCCACCGACCACATGTTCCCGGGCGACGGCTGCTTCCTCAACGCCAAGCTCGGCATCCCGGGCGTGCCGGCGCTCGACATCCGCAACCAGTGCTCCGGCTTCATCTACGGCCTGTCCGTGGCCGACGCCTGGATCCGGTCCGGCCAGTACCGCCGCGTGCTGCTGGTCGGCTCCGAGGTCCACTCCACCGGCCTCGACATCTCCACCCGCGGCCGCGACGTGGCGGTGATCTTCGGCGACGGCGCCGGCGCGGCGCTGCTCGAGGCCACCGACGATCCGTCGCGCGGGGTCCTCTCCACCCACCTCCACGCCGACGGGCGCTTCGCCCGGGAGCTCTGGACCGACGCCCCCGGCAGCTTCTACCACCCGCGGGTGCAGCCGAGGATGCTGGACGACGGCTCGATCTTCCCCCGGATGGAGGGGCAGAAGGTCTTCAAGCACGCCATCGTCAAGATGCCCGAGGTGGTGCGGGAGGCGCTGGCGAAGAACGGCCTGGCGCCGTCCGACATCAAGGTGCTGATCCCGCACCAGGCCAACCTGCGCATCTCCGAGATGGTGCAGCGGGGGCTGGAGCTCTCCGACGACCAGGTCTTCAACAACATCCAGAAGTACGGGAACACCACCGCCGCGTCGATCCCGCTGTGCCTCGAGGAGGCGGTGGAGGCGCGCGGCGTGAAGCGCGGCGACCTCGTGGCCCTGGCGGCCTTCGGGGCGGGCTTTACTTGGGCGAGCGCGCTGCTACGCTGGTGACTAGATGCGAGGAGGGCCGTCTCCCGGCTGAGGGCGGGGGACCTGGGGCGGCCGGACGGGAATCGCCTTGGCGCGCATCCAACCTGAGGCGTCGTCTAACGGCAGGACCGCGGACTTTGGATCCGCTGATGAAGGTTCGAATCCTTCCGCCTCAACCAAGCACCCGGTGGGGCGCGCCGCCAACCAGCGGGCCGAGGTGAGGCCGCTGCCCGCCCCGCCGCGCACCGCCCTGGTGGCGCTGGGCGCCATCCCCCGGCAGCTGCTCGCCGACGTGGCGACGGAGCTCCAGGGCGTCTTCGGCCCCCCGTCCGATCTCCTCCCGGGCCAGCAGCGGCCCCAGTACGCCTTCAACAAGGACCGCAACCAGTACCACTCCACCGCCATCCTCCGGCGGCTGGCGCTGGCGCGCGGCCCCGGCGCCCCCGGCGCGGTTCCCGTCATCGGCCTCACCGACGTCGACCTCTTCGTGCCCGACGCCCCCTTCGTCTTCGGGGAGGCCGACCGGGACGCCCGCGCCGCGGTGGTCTCCATCGCCCGCCTGATCCAGGGGCCCGACGGGAAGCAGGTGGAGCTGGAGCGGCTCCGGCGGCGGACCGCCGCCGAGGCGGTCCACGAGCTCGGCCACCTCCTCGGGCTCTCGCACTGCGCCGACGCCCGCTGCGCCATGTACCTCTCCCACAAGGCCACCGACTCGGACCGCAAGGGACCGGGGCTCTGCCCGCTCTGCCGGAGCGCGCTCGGCATCTCGTGATCCCCGGCACCGCCCTCTGCCAGCGAGAAGGGGCGAGCTGCGGCGCCTGCTGCGGCCTCTACAACCGGCGGGACCACTCGCGCTCGGCGCTGGGAGCGCTGCTCGACCGGCGGACCGGCGAGCTGGCCGGCGCCGAGCGGACGCGGGCCGGGTTCGCGGCGGCGGCCGCGCGCCTGCGGGCCGCGGGAGGCGAGGAGCCGCTCTTCCCCTCGGTGCGGGTGTGCCCGCTGCTCGGATGGCTGGACGAGGGGCGGACGAGGATCGGCTGCCTGGCGCACCCGCTCGCCACCGGCGGCCCGGACCTCCGCGACGCCGGGGAGTACGACGCCGCCACCTGCCAGGCCTTCCTCTGCCCGAGCCACGCCTGGCTGGCGGAGGAGGAGGCGGAGGTGGTGCGCGCGCTCTGCGCCGGGGACCCCTGGCTCTACGGCCTGGTGGTCACCGACGTGCCCTTCGTCCGGGCGGTGCTGGGCGCCGTGGCCGACCGGTGCGGCGCCCGAATCGAGCCGCGCCACCTGGCGGCGGCGCCGTTCCGCCGCGCCCTGCGCGGGCTGCTGGCGCTCAAGGAGGAGCTCGAGCCCGGCTCCGACGGCCTCTACGGCGCCTTCCGGCCGGGAAGCGACGGCGAGCCGGTGCCGCGGGCCATCGACTACCCGGCGCTCGGCCGTCCCCGCTCGCCGCACGACGCGATCCTGCTGTGCGTCGGCGCCGACCCGCGCAGCGGGAACGACCTCGACGCGCTCGAGGAGGAGGTCCGCGCGCGCCTCGACGCCTGCGCCGCGGCCTTCCCCGCCGCGCCGGCGGGCCCCGGCTAGCAGCGCCCGCGGGCGTGGCCGCCGGCCCGGAGCAGGCCGGCGAGGAGCTGGCGCTGCCGGTCGTCGAGCACGCCGTGGAGGCGCGCCAGGGCCGCGGCGGCGCGGGCCCGCAGCGCCCCGAGCCGCTCCAGGCGGGCGGAGAGCGCGGCGTCGAGGGCGGCGCCGTCCAGGGAGGGCGCGCCCAGGAGCCGGGCGATCTCCTCGCGGAGCGCGCGGCCGTCGTCGCGCAGGGCCCGGATCTCGTCGGCCAGGGCCTCGGCCTCGGAGGAGATGGCCGCCTCCTGCTCCGGGCGGGTCTGCAGGCGGCGGAAGAGCCGGCGGAGCATCCAGCCGGCCGGGGCGCCGCCGCCGAGGCGGGCGCGGTGGCGGCGCCAGCGCCGGATGCGGAGCCCGGCGAGCAGGGCGACGGCGAGGATGGCGGCGAGGGCGCCGAGGAAGAAGTTCAGCATGTCGAGCCTCCTGGGGGTTCGGGACTGGCTCGAACCTAGGGAGGCCGGCTGTCCTCCTCGCTGCCGGGGCGTGAAGAAGTGTGAACCGGGCTACGCCTGCGTCCCGAGCCCCGAGGCCACGATCTCGGCCACGTCGAGGACCCGCAGGCTCTCGTCCCGGCCGGTCTCGGCCGCGCCGTCCTTGAGCATGGTGAGGCAGAACGGGCAGCCCACCGCCACCACCCCGCCCTTCGCCCCCAGCGTCGCCGCCGCCTCCTCGACCCGGTTCTGGTTGACGCGCGTGCCGAGCTTCTCCTCGAGCCACATCCGGCCCCCGCCCGCCCCGCAGCAGAAGCCGGTGCGGCCGCTCCGCGGCATCTCCTTCACCCGGACGCCCGCCGCGGCCAGCGCGGCGCGCGGCGCCTCGGTCTCCCCGTTGTGGCGCGCCAGGTAGCAGGGGTCGTGGAAGGTGACGGCCTGCCCCTCCAGCTCCGGCGCGGCGCCGGGGCGCAGCCGGCCCTCCGCCACCAGCCGGGCGATGAGCTGGGTGTGGTGGACCACCTCGTAGCTCCCGCCGAACTGCGGGAACTCGTTCCGGATGGCGTTGAGGCAGTGGGGGCACTGGGTCACGACCTTCTTCACGCCGTGCCGGTTCATGTTCTCCACGTTGGCCTGGGCCTGCATCTGGAAGAGGTACTCGTTCCCGAGGCGGCGGGCGGCGTCGCCGGTGCAGGTCTCCTCGTCGCCGAGGATGGCGAAGGACACCCCGGCCTGGCGCAGGATGCGGACGATGGCGCGCGACACCTTCTTCTGGCGGTCGTCGAAGGCCCCGGCGCAGCCCACGAAGAACAGGTACTCGAAGGCCCCGCCGTCGGCGGCCCGCGGCACGTCGAGGTCCTGGCACCACTCGGTGCGCTTGTTGGAGCCGATGCCCCACGGGTTCCCCTGGGTCTCCACGTTCTTGAAGACGCGGGCCGCCTCGTCGGGCATGGCCGCCTCCACCAGCACCTGGTGCCGGCGCAGGTCGACGAGCCGCGGGATGTTCTCGATGAGCACCGGGCAGGCGGTCTCGCACCAGCCGCAGGTGGTGCAGGCCCAGAAGGTCTCGGGAGCCACCACCTCGCCCGCCAGCGCCGGGAGCGCGCCCAGGGCCGCCTCGCGCGAGGCCGCGTCGCGCGCCCGCGCCAGCGCCGCCAGCTCCGGCGCCTTCTCCAGGAGGTGGTGCTTCAGCGCCCGGTTCACCTCCTTGTGGGAGAGGGGCTTCCCGGTGACGTAGGTCGGGCAGTGGGTCTGGCAGCGCCCGCACTCGGTGCAGCTGTAGACGTCGAGCGCCTCCTTCCAGGAGAGGTCGGCGACCGAGCGGGCGCCGAAGCTCGCCCCCTCGGCCTCGAGGTCCAGCTTGCGCAGGCGGGCCGCCGCCGGCGGGAGCGAGCGCAGGAAGACGTTGGGGAGCGCGGTGATGATGTGGAAGTGCTTCCCGAAGGGCAGGAAGTTGAGGAACAGGAGGATGACGACGAGGTGGAGCCAGAAGCCCGCCTGGCCCACGGCGCGGATGCCCTCGGCCGAGAGGCCGGACCCGTACAGCAGGAGCGCCGCCAGGGAGCCGGCCGGCGCCGCCGCGTCGAACCGGGGCCGGAAGGCGAGCGGGCCGAAGGTGGCGATGCGCTCGGCGCCGTCGAAGGCCATCTCGGTCAGCATGAGGCCGATGATGAAGCCCAGGATCAGGTTCCCCTCCCAGGAGCGGGTGATCCGGTCGGGCCGGGTCACCAGGCGGCGCCAGAGGAAGCCGGCCGCGGCGACGGTGGCGCCCAGCACCACCACGTCCTTGACGAGGAGGTAGGCCTTGCCGAGCGGCTCGGCGGAGGCGAGCCCGGGCAGGTGGAACTCCTCGGCGAAGCCCATGCCGAAGAGCGTGATGGTCCGGAGCGCCAGCACCAGGAAGGCGGCGAACAGCACCGCGTGGAGGATGCCCGGGAGCCGCTCCTCCCGGTCGAGCAGCCGCTTCTGCCCCAGCCCGAAGCGGAGCAGCGAGACGACCCGGTCGCCGATCCGGTCGAGGCGCTGGTCCCGCCGCAGCGCCGCGAGCGGCAGGAAGCGGCGGACCATGGTGAACAGGAAGAAGGCGCCGGCGGCCGCCAGCAGCGCGGCGGTGAGCAGGGGATTCATGGCCGGCGAACGGTACCCGCATGGCACCCGAGCGGCAAGGGATTCGGGCGCAAGCCGCCGGATTCACCCACCCTCCCGGCTCGCCCCGCGCGCGCGCCGCGGGTCCGCCCCGGAAGCCCCTCGACGGGTCGTCGCGGGCGGTGCCGGTTTGCGAGATAGACAGGCTGCTGCCCGGAAACGCGGTCACCCGGAGGGCTCCAATGCGTGCATCGCCGACATGGCGTCTCCTTCTCGTCCTCGCAGCGGCGCCGCTCGCGTGCTCGAGCTCGTCCTCCCCCCCGTCCATCGCGTTCACCACCGGCACGACCCTGGCGACCGGCCCGGTGCTCCTCGAGGTCGCGGTCCGCAACAGCAGCGCCGACCCGACCTGGGCGCTCGCCGGCCCGGGCTCGCTCTCGGGGAGCTCGGGCCACTCGGCCGTGTTCACCCCGCCCCCGAGCGGCCACGCGGGCGAGACCGCGACCGTGACCGCCAGCGTCCCCGGCGCCTCGGCGAGCCTGCAGATCCAGATCGGCACGCCGGCGCTGGCGGCGGTGACCATCCCGACCCTGGGCGCCGCGGTCCAGGTGCTCTACGACGACCGGGACGTGCCGCACGTCCGCTGCGCGGAGGCGGCCGACTGCTTCCGGGTCCAGGGGTACCTGCAGGCCCGCGACCGGCTCTTCTCCATGGACTTCTACCGGCGCGTGGCCCGGGGAAGGCTCGCCGAGCTCGTCGGCCCGCTCGGGCTCGACCAGGACGTCCAGCTCCGCACCCTCTTCACCACCCGCGACGGCCAGCGCCTCGAGGACGCCCTGGTGCAGGCCCTCGACGCGCCCACCGCCGCCCTGCTCGGCGCCTACGTCGAGGGCGTGAACGCCTACCTGGCCCACCTCCGGGCGACGCCCGCGGAGATGCCCGGCGAGTACGCGCAGCTCCCCTTCCCCCTCGGGCCCGCCGACATCCCGGACTGGACCCTGGCCGACGTGGAGGCCCTGGGCCGGCTGCAGCAGTTCCAGCTCTCGCAGACGCTCTTCGAGGAGTCCGACTACGGGACCTTCGCCCAGGTCTACGGCCCGGGGGCGCCGCTCGCCGACCCCGGGAAGATGAACACCTGGATCCGGGCCGCGCCCGCCGCGTCGCCGCCGACCTTCACCGTGGTGCAGAACGCGGCCATCCGGCCCGGCGCGTCGCCCGCCGCCCCCCGGGCCCTCGCGGCCTGGGGCCCGAGCCTCCAGGCGGTCCACGCCCGGGCGGCGTCGCTGCGCCAGGCGCTCCTCCCGCTCTCGGGGACCTTCGGCTCCAACAACTGGGTGGTGGACGCGGCCCACTCGGCGAGCGGCCACGCCATGGTGGCCAACGACCCGCACCTCGACCTGCCCTATCCCCCGAACTTCCACCTCGCGGCCCTCACCTCCTCGGACCCGGCCGACAACCTGGACCTGAACGGCGGCTCCTTCCCCGGCATCCCCGGCGCCCTGGTTGGCCGCGGCAAGAACGTGGGCTGGGGCGTGACGGTGGTGGGCTACGACGTCACCGACCTCTACCTGGAGCAGGCGCTGCCCGCCTGCCCCGGCGGCGTCCCCGCGAACACCGCCTTCTGCGTCCTCTGGAAGGGGGCCCCGGCGCCGGTGCTGGCCTACCCGCAGGCGTTCCTGGTGCGAACGGCGACGGGCCTCCAGAACGCGGTGGCGCTCGGGCTGCTCGCCGCCCAGGCGTCGCTGGTGGCGGTGGTCCCGCACCACGGCCCCATCATCCAGGCGCCCGACGCCGGGGGCCACGCGGTGAGCGTGCGCTGGACCGGGCACGAGGGCTGGACCCAGGACCTCAAGGCGTTCCTCGGGCTCGACACCGCCGCCAGCGTCGACGCCGCCATGGCGGCCCTGAACGACTACGGCACCGGGGCCCAGAACTTCGTCCTGGCCGACGACCAGGGGAACATCGCCTACTACCCGCACGCCCTGGTGCCCATCCGGCCCTTCGCCGACGCCCGCGTCACCGCGCCCGCGAGCCTGATCCCGCCCTGGTTCCCGCTTCCCGGCGACGGCTCGGCCGAGTGGGGAAACGACCCGGCCTGCAACGGCCCGGCGGCGCCCCGGACCTGCTTCCTCGCCGACGCCGAGCTTCCCCAGTCGAGGAACCCGGCCTGGGGCTACCTCGCCACCGCCAACGCCGACCCGGTGGGCGTCTCCGCCGACAACAACCCGCTCGCCCACCCGCCCTACCTCTCCTTCGACTGGGACGACTCGACCGGCTTCCGCCACGCCCGGATCGTCGCCCGGCTGAAGGCCCTCACCGCTGGCGGCACCGCCTCGCTCGCCGACATGGAGTCGATCCAGTCGGACCACGTCTCCACCATCGGCCAGGCCTTCACCGCGGCCATCGCCAGCCCGGCCTTCGACTCCGCCGCGGCGGCGAGCCCCGACTTCGCGGCGGCCCGCGCCATGCTCCAGGGCTGGGGGGCGAGCGCCCGCCCCTTCGACTGCCCCACCGGCCTCGACGGGACGGACCCGGCCCTGAGCCCGCCCAGGGCCGACGCGGTGGACCAGGCCAACTCGGCGGCCTGCTACCTCTTCCACGCCTTCCTGCGGACGCTCCTGCGCGACGTCTTCTCCGACGACCTCGCCGTGGCCGGGCTGTCGGTGGGCCCGGTCCAGGCGGTGAAGGGCATGCTCCACATGCTCGACCCGGCGGCGCCGCCGGGCGACCAGAGCTTCTGCAACGACGTCGACCCGGGCGGAAGCGTGGCGAGGAGCCGGACCTGCGGCGACCAGGTGGTCGCGGCCCTGGTCTCGGCCTTCGACACCCTGGCGGCGTCGAAGGGGCCGCCGGCGAGCTGGCTCTGGGGCCGGGTGCACACCTTCACCGCGGCGAGCCTGTTCCCCACCGTGACCGTGGGCTACCAGGCCGGCCCCTTCGCCCGGCCGGGCGGCGCCTTCACCGTCGACGTCGGGAACCCGGGCCTGTCGGCGGCGGGGACCAGCTTCGCCTTCACCTCCTCCGGCAACGTCCGCCACATCTCGGTGATGGACCCGGCGAGCCCGATCGTGAGGATGCAGCTCCCCGGGCCGGAGCGCGACGGGCCCTTCGGCGTGATCGCCGGCCCGGACCTGGTGGGCGAGTGGGCCCGGAACCAGTACTTCGACTACGCCACCTCCGGCCAGATCGCAGCCGCCGCGGTCGCCTCGCAGACCTTCAGCCCCTAGGAAGGCGCAAGCCATGACACCACGACGCCGCATCCTCGCCCCCGTCGCCCTCCTCGCCCTGGCCGCGGCCTGCGAGCCCAGCGTCCCGCGGCAGCCGCCGCCGGGGCCGCTGGTCACGGCCCTCTTCGATCCCACCACCGGGGAGATCCCCCTGCCCAACGACCTGGTGCTCGACCCGGCGAACCAGGACCCGGCGCTCCTGCCGCCGGCGCAGATCGAGCTCCTCACCGCCTTCGGGGCCCAGGGCGGCTTCCCCGGCGACCAGGAGGTGCCGGTCACCATCGGCTTCGCCCGGAGCACCGTGGCCGCCGACGGCTCGGTGAGCCGCGCCGCGCCGGCACCCCTCGACCCGGCCTCCTTCACCCCCAGCAGCTTCTTCGTCTGGGGGATCACCGCCGCCGGCCAGGGCGAGGTCCCCGTCGACCCGCCGCAGGCCTCGGACTACGTCGTCGCCGGCGACCACGGCGTGCTCACGCTCCACCACCGGGGGCGCGAGCCCTGGGCGCCGGGCCAGTACTTCGTCTTCCTGCGCGGCGGCCCGGACGGCGTGAAGACCTCCGCCGGCGAGCCGGTGTGGGCCTCGGACGTCTTCTTCCTGGTGGCCCAGGGGAAGGACATGACCGCCCGCGAGAACCTGGCGCTCCTCGAGGCCAAGGCCGGCTCGCAGCAGGCGGCGCTGGCCCTGGCCCAGAAGCTGAACCAGCTCATCGCCGCGTACGCGCCGGCCTTCGCCGCCGCCGACACCCGCTTCCCGCACCAGGAGCTCGCCGCCCTGACCACCTTCGCCATCGCGCCCCGGGTGACGCAGGTGGAGCTCGATCCGGGGCGGGGGCTGGTGCCGCTGCCTATCGACCTGCTGCGCGACCCGCGCCCGGTGGGCTCCTGCCCCGCCTGCGGCCTCCTCACGCCGCTGGCCGCCTGCACGCTCGCCGGCGGGACGCTCGACGCGACCGGGGCCTGCTCCAGCCTGGGCGCCCTCGGCTTCGCGACCCTGGACGGCTTCTCCACCACCGGGCCCATGCTGGCCGCGACCAGCGACCTCGTCGACGCGACCACCGTCACCCCGGCGACCGTGAAGCTCTACGACCTCTCCGCCCCGGCGGCGCCGGCGCTGGTGGACCCGGCGACCTACATCACGGAGCCCTGCGAGGTGACCCAGTCCGGCCTCTCCCCGGCCATCGTCCTGCAGCCCGCCGGGGCGACGGCCTGCGACGCCACCTCGCCCTTCCGCACCCGCCCGCTGCGGGACAACACCGAGTACGCCGTGGTGATCACCACGGGCGTGAAGGACAAGACCGGGAAGGCCATCGCCCCGGGGACGGTGGCGAAGATCCTCCTCTTCGCGAACCCGCTCGTCTCGGCCACCGGCGCGTCGCAGCTCCAGGGCGTGGACGACGCCACCGCCGGCGCGCTGGAGGTGATGCGGCAGAAGCTCCAGCCGGTGGTCGCCGCCTCGGGCCTCTCCCCGGCGCAGGTCGCCATGGCCTACACCTTCAAGACCCAGTCGTTCCTCCAGGTGGCGACCCAGCTCGGCGCCCTGCCCTACCTCCAGCCGGCCGCCACCGCGGTTCCCGGCCCGGTGACCCCGGCGCCGGGCGCGGCCACCGCCGCAGCCGCCTTCGCCCGGTACGGCGTCGACCCGGCGGCCGTGCCCTCCGGGAACGTCGGGGAGGTGCTGGAGACCGACATCACCACCTTCAACCTGCGCGACCCGCTGACCGGCGCCTTCCTCTCGAACCCCGCGCTGGCCACGGCCGAGACCATCCACGTCCTCGTCGCCACCCCCCAGGCGGCGAACCCGAACGTGCCGACCTGCTCCGGCGCCATGGCTCCCTTCGCGCCGCTCAAGTGCGCGCCCATGATGATCTTCCGCCACGGCCTGGGCGGCGGGCGCGCCGACATGCTCACCGTGGCCGACGGTTTCGCGGCCCAGGGGCTCGTCACCGCGGCCATCGACGCCGACCTGCACGGCGACCGCTCCTACTGCAGCAAGGGCGACGCCACCGCCGTGGTCCAGGGCTTCACCGTGCCGGTGTGCGCCGACGGGACCAGCGCCTGCGCCTCGGCGCTGCCGGCCGGTGCCCAGGGCGACGCCAAGCCGCCGGGGAAGTGCCCGGCGACGACCACCTTCGCCTACCGGCCGGTGAGCCCCGCCTGCCTCGCCAACCCCGCCGGCTGCGGCTGGCAGGGCACCGAGGGCATCCCCTTCGTCTCGTCGAACTTCCTCGTCACCCAGAATTTCTTCCGCACCCGCGACGTCTTCCGCCAGGACATCATCGACGAGTCGCAGCTGGTCCGCGCCATCGCCTTCGTCCCGCAGGGACCCCCGCCGACCGGCCACCCGCTCTTCGACCGGATGGCGGCCGCCGGGGTGATCATCGACCCGACGCGGGTCTACTACTCCGGCCAGTCGCTGGGCGCGATCCACGGCACCATGACCGTGGCCGCGAACCCGCGGATCTCCAAGGCGGCGCTCAACGTCGGCGGCGGGACGGTGGTGGACGTGTTCACCACCTCGCCCGCCTTCTCCTCGAGCGTGGGGGACCTCCTCGCCGGCCTGGGCATCTCCCCCGGCACCTCGGCCTACCTCCAGTTCCTGGCGATCTCCAAGATGATCCTCGACCCGGCCGACCCGGTGAACTACGCCGGCCACCTCACCCGGGGCACGCTCCCGGACCTGCTGGCCGACCAGACCGGCGCCACGGCGCAGGCGCCGAAGAAGATCCTCACCCAGGTGGCCTTCTGCGACCAGGTGGTGCCGAACCCCTGGAGCTACGTGTGGGCGAGCAACGTCGGGACCGGCCCGATGCCGGGCGCTCCCACCTTCGGCGTGCCGGGCGACTTCCAGCTCTTCATGAAGGGGGCCGCCGCCCCGGACCAGGCGGCCTTCGACTCCTGCACCGGCGGCTTCGGGTCCTTCCCTCTGACGCCCTGGGCGGTGGAGCACGGGTTCGTCACCGACTGGGCCGACGCCGCGCGGACCGCGCGGGCCCAGGCCGACGCCGCGGCCTTCGTCGCCACCGACACCCAGCCCGCCTCGCTCGTCGTCCTTCCCTAGGGGGACCGCCATGAAGACGCTCATCGCCATCGTGACGCTCCTCCCGGCGGCCGCGCGCGCCGGCGGCTACGCCGTGCCCAACGTGAACCCGCGCGACCTGGCCCTGGTGGGCTCGGGCGTGGCGGCCCAGCAGGACGCCGCCGCCGTCCACGCCAACCCGGCGGCGCTGGCGGGCCTGCCGGCCGGCCTGTCCCTTTCGCTGGCCCTGAGCGCCCTCGACAACCGCACCACCTGGAGCGATCCCTCGGGTGTCCAGCCGAGCACCACGATGAAGCTCCACCCGGCGCTGCCGCCGGCCGCCTACGCGGCATGGGGCGGCAGGTGGGGCGAGCGCGGATGGGGAGTCGGGGTGGGCATGACCGTCCCCTACGGCGGCAACGTCTACTGGAAGAGCGACTCGCCGGTGCGCTTCGACGCCATCTCGGTGAACCGCCGGGTCTACGCCACCTACCTCAACGGCGGGATCGACGTCGTCCCCCGGCTGCGGCTGGGCGGCGGCGTCATCTACTACCGCACCACCGAGGAGCTGAAGCAGGCGGTGAGCTTCGTCCAGTACGAGAGCACCGCGCAGCTCGGCGCGGCCGGCGGCCAGCTCTCCTTCCAGCTGGCGGCCGAGGCCCAGCCCTTCGCCGGCGTGCCGCTCGAGATCGGCGTCGACTACAAGCACCAGGCGGTCCAGAAGCTCACCGGCAGGGCGCACTACGACAACCCCCCGCCGTCGCTGGCCCCGGGGGCGCTCGACCAGGACGCCACCCACTACCTGACGGTGCCGAACACCCTCAACGTGGGCCTCGCCTACCGGGTGGTGCCCGCCCTGCTGCTCACCGCCACCTGGACCCTCGACCGCTGGGAGGTCTACAGGAGCGACACCATCATCGGGAGCGCCGGGTCCACCATCGTCGTCCCGCGCGACTACAGGAACGGGTACGTGTACCGGGTCGGCGGCGAGTACGACGTGGCGCCCCGCTGGAAGGTCCGGGCGGGGGTGCTCCGCGACATCTCGCCGACGCCCCGGGACCGGCTCTCCCCCAGCATCCCCGACGCCGACGTCTGGGCGGGAGCGCTGGGCGCCTCCTTCGCCGCCACCCCCGCGCTCGCCATCCACGCGGCCTACTTCTACGCCCGGTACGACAAGGCCACCTCGGAGGGCTCGGCCGTGCTCCCGGGCAAGTACGACACCCACGCCCAGATCGCGAGCCTGGGGCTCACCTGGTCCACCGGCCTCGGCGCGCGGTAGCGGGCGGTCTAGCGGCGCGGCTGGTTGGGCCTGCGGTCCTCGTCGTCGTCCTTGTCCTTCTTCTTGTCCTTCCCCGGCGGCTGCCGGGACTGCCCCGGGGCCGCGGCCGGAGCGGCAGGACGGCCCTGCGCCGGGCCGGCCTGGTGCCCGGGAGGCCCGCCGGGCTGCGCCGTCCCCCGGGGCGGCTGGACGGCAGGCTGCTGCGCAGCCGGCGTCTGGGTGACGGGCTGCCGGGCGGCCGGCGCGCTGGCGCGCGGCGGCGGCTGGGCAGGCTGGGCGGGAACGGC